>NZ_JBVHHE010000006.1:0-306419 GCF_055561235.1 Kitasatospora sp. NPDC022856
TGCAGGGGGGACCCTGTGGGAGAGTAGGACGCCGCCGAACAATCATTGTGAAGAACCCCCCGATCCTTACGGATCGGGGGGTTCTTTGCGTTTCCCTTGACGTATCGTCAGAGCATGGACGATCAGGACGCGCAGCAGGAACGGGTCTACGAGGGAACGCCGGCGACCGGCGAGGGGGTGGTCGTCGCGCGCGAGGTGCTCCGGCCGGAGGCGCGCGACGGTGCGCTGCGCGTGCTGACGGAGGCCCAGGCGGTGGACGGCCGTGCCGCGGTCTCCGAGCAGGGGCGTCTGCGGCTCCGCTCCTCGGACACGGCCCGCCCGGGAGTCGTCCACTTCGTCCAGCGGGCAGCAGATCCGGCACAGCCGGTGGACGACGTCGTCGGCTACGCACAGCTGGAACTCCCCCAGGGCGACCCGGCCGGCGCCAACCCGTCGGCCGAGCTCGTGGTGGCGCCGGCCGCCAGGGGCCGCGGCTTCGGCCGCCCGCTGCTGGACGCGGTACTGACCGAGGCACATCGGGCCGGCCGCGACCACGTCGACGTCTGGGTGCACGGCGGGCACCCGGCGGCCCGCCACCTGGCCGGGAAGTACGGCGCCGAGCTGGTCCGCGAGCTGCGGCAGATGCGCCGCACCGGTCCGCAGACCGAGGCGGTCGCCCTCCCGGACGGCATCGAGCTGCGGACCTTCCGCCCCGGCGAGGACGACGCCGAGTGGCTGCGGCTGAACGCGCTGGCCTTCGCGCACCACCCGGAGCAGGGCTCCTGGACCGAGCAGGACCTCGCGGACCGGCTGGCCGAGCCGTGGTTCGATCCGGCGGGCTTCTTCCTCGCGACCCGCGGCGGCCGGGCGGTCGGCTTCCACTGGACCAAGGTGCACCCGGCGGCCGCCACCGAGCCGGCCCTCGGTGAGGTGTACGTGGTCGGCGTGGACCCGGCGGAACAGGGCAGCGGCCTCGGCCGTGCGCTGACCGCGGCCGGCCTGCGTCACCTGACCGGCGGCGGACCGGGCGAGCGAGGGCTGGAGACGGTCCTGCTCTACGTGGATGCGGACAACCCGGCCGCCGTGCGCGTCTACGAACGACTGGGGTTCACCGTCCACGAGGTCGACCTGATGTACCGCGTCCAGTACTGCGGGCCCGCAGCGGCCGAATGAGACCGGCCGAATGAGACCGGCCGAGCGACCCCGCGCGCCGGTGTCGTACCGCGACCGGGCCGCCACCCGATCGCAGTAGGGTTGATCGCGCGCGGGTACCCGTCGGCAGACACGGAACCACGGTCCGGCGCGGCGCCGGGACGGCATAGCGGACAGTCGGGGCCGAAGCAACGGGTGGGCCGCCAAGCCCCGGCTCCGACCGATTCAGCTTTCCTCCTGGCCATGCGGTGTTTACCGTGGATTCAATTGCTGCCGCGAAGATCACAGGATGAAGTCCGTAGTGTCTCGCTCGTGCAGCGTCGGCGACGCCTGCCGGCCGGTCCCGTGTTGACCGCGCCGGGCGGGTGGGCGTTGGCGCTGGGCGAGGACGACGGCCCGCAGAGCCTTTCCCGTCCGGACGCCGTCCTGCTGGAGGAGCTGGAGCCCATGAGCATCCCCCGCCCTGTCTCTGCCCCGCTGTCCCCTCCGGCCCGGATGTCCAGTGCGCTGGGGATACCGCCGGAGCTTCCGGCCGCAGACGACGAGTTGTTCGACGAACTGCCCCAGGGCCGTTTCCTGGACCGCGAGCGCAGCTGGCTCGCGTTCAACGAGCGGGTGCTGGAACTGGCGGAGGATCCGCAGATCCCGCTGCTGGAGCGGACCAAGTTCCTCGCGATCTTCGCGAGCAACCTGGACGAGTTCTTCATGGTCCGGGTGGCCGGCCTGAAGCGCCGGATCGCCACCGGGGTGGCCCAGCGCAGTGCCTCCGGCCTCCAGCCGCGCGAGGTGCTGGACCTCATCTGGACCCGTTCGCGCGAGCTGATGGCGCGGCACGCCGCCGCCTGCCAGCAGGAGGTCCTGCCGGACCTCGCGAGCGAGGGCATCGAGCTGGTCCGCTGGCCCGAGCTGGCCGAGAAGGAGCAGGCCCGCCTGCACACCCTGTTCCGGCAGAAGATCTTCCCGGTGCTCACCCCGCTGGCGGTGGACCCGGCCCACCCGTTCCCCTACATATCGGGGCTCTCCCTCAACCTCGCCGTGGTGGTGCGCAACCCGGTCTCCGGGCACAAGCACTTCGCCCGGGTGAAGGTGCCGCAGTCCCTGGCCCGCTTCCTGGAGGCCTCCCCCCAGCGCTACGTGCCGCTGGAGGACGTCATGGGCGCCCATCTGGAGGAGCTCTTCCCGGGGATGGAGGTGCTCGCGCACCACGCCTTCCGGGTCACCAGGAACGAGGACCTGGAGGTCGAGGAGGACGACACCGAGAACATCCTCAAGGCCCTGGAGAAGGAGCTCATGCGGCGGCGCTTCGGCCCGCCGGTGCGGCTGGAGGTCGAGGAGTCGATCGACCCCTACATCCTGGACCTGCTGGTGCGGGAGCTGAACATCACCGAGGCGGAGGTCTTCCCGCTGCCCGGTCCGCTCGACCTCACCGGTCTGTTCGGCATCGCCGACCTGGACCGCCCCGAGCTGAAGTACCCGAAGTTCGTCGCGGGTACGGCGCGCGGTCTGACCGACGTCGAGTCGGCCTCGCAGCCGGACATCTTCGCCGCGATGCGCGAGCGGGAGGTCCTGCTGCACCACCCGTACGACAGCTTCTCGACCTCGGTGCAGGCCTTCCTGGAGCAGGCCGCGGGCGACCCGGACGTGCTGGCGATCAAGCAGACGCTGTACCGGACCTCCGGTGACTCGCCGATCGTGGACGCGCTGATCGACGCCGCCGAGTCGGGCAAGCAGGTGCTGGTGCTGGTCGAGATCAAGGCGCGCTTCGACGAGCAGGCCAACATCAAGTGGGCCCGCAAGCTGGAGGAGTCCGGCTGCCACGTGGTCTACGGCCTGGTCGGGCTGAAGACGCACTGCAAGCTGTCCCTGGTGGTCCGCCAGGAGGGCGACACCCTGCGCCGCTACTCGCACGTCGGCACCGGCAACTACCACCCGAAGACGGCCCGGCTGTACGAGGACATCGGGCTGCTGACCTCGGACCCGCAGGTCGGCGCGGACCTCTCGGACCTCTTCAACCGGCTCTCCGGCTACTCGCGCCGCGAGTCCTACCGGCGGCTGCTGACCGCGCCGCGCGGCCTGCGGGACGGGCTGATCTCCCGGATCCACAACGAGATCGCCCATCACCGGGCCGGCCGTCCGGCGTTCGTGAAGATCAAGGTCAACTCGATCGTCGACGAGGCCGTGATCGACGCGCTCTACCGGGCCTCCCAGGCCGGAGTACCGGTGGACGTCTGGGTGCGCGGGATCTGCGCGATCCGCCCGGGTGTGCCGGGGCTGAGCGAGAACATCCGGGTGCGCAGCGTCCTCGGGCGGTTCCTGGAGCACTCGCGGATCTTCGTCTTCGGCAACAACGGGGACCCGGAGGTGTGGATCGGCAGCGCCGACATGATGCACCGCAACCTGGACCGCCGGATCGAGGCGCTGATGCGGATCACCGACCCGGCGCACCGGGCCGAGCTGTCCGGGCTGATCGACCTGGGAGTGTCGGACGAGACCGAGTCCTGGCACCTCGGGCCGGACGGCGCCTGGACCCGTCACGCCCAGGACGCCGAGGGCAAGCCGCTGCGACACGTCCAGGACCTGCTCATCGACTCGCGCCAGCGCCGCCGCGCCGCCACCGCCCGCTGACCGCGAGCCGCCGCCACGACCCATGGAGCGACCCACCGGGGCGAGCCGCCGACACGGGCCGCCCAGCGTCGGGATCCGCTGCGGCGGTCGGCCACCAGCCCCGGGGGACGGCTCCGGGGGAACGGGGATCTACCTAGTCATGACCGATGCGCCGATGACGGCCCAGACGGCCTCCACCGCGACCGCCGGGGACATCCTCTCCAGCCATCTCACGGCCCAGGCCGGGGCGTTCCTGCGGGCGCTGCCGATGGCCGTGGGCGAGGTCGGCGCCAGACCGGGGGCGGCCGTCGTCCCGTCCACCGGCACGGCCGGACTGCTGCGGGCGGTACGGCGGATCGGCGGGCTGCTGCACACCTTCGGCGGGTCCTTCGACCAGGCCTGGGCGCAGGAGTCGCGCACCGAGCTGCGCTGGCTGCTGAACCTGCTGGCGCTGGAGCCGGGGTACGTCCGCCGGTCGGCCCGGCTGCTGGGCGCGCTGGACGCGCTGACCGGCAGCGAGGCGGACGGTCCCGGCATGCTGGCCGGCCACGCCGGGGCGCCGAAGGCGCGGGCGCTGCTCGACCGCCAGCTGACGCTGGCCCGGACCAGGGCGCACTCGACCGTGCTGCAGGAGCTCCGTTCGGCGCGGCTGCACGCGCTGGCGGACCGGATGACGCTGCTGGTCGCCGAGGCGCCGCTGCTGGAGACGGCGGACGGCCGGGCCGGCGCGGTGCTGCTGCCGCAGGCGGCGACGGCGTTCGGCGCGCTGACGGCGAGCGCCCAGCAGCTGCCGCTGCGGCGGGCGGCCACCCCGTACGGCGGGGACGGTCTGCGCCGGCTCGGCGCGGTGCCGGCGGCCCGGGGCGCGATGGACGCCGACGCGGCGCTGGCGGCGGACGACGCGCCGTGGCACCGGGTGCGGATCCTGGTGAAGCGGGCCCGCTACGCGCTGGAGGTGTGCGGCCTTCCGGCCGCCGAGCTGGACGCGCTGGACGAGGTGCTGCGCCGGCACCAGGAGGCGGCCGACGCGGCGGTCACCGCGGCCACGGCGGCGCGGACGCCGAGGATCACACCCGCGACCGCCTACGTGCTCGGCGTGGTGCATGCTGATCAACGACTGGAGGTGGAGGCGGCACGGTACGCCTTCGGCCGCCGGTGGCCCGAACTCCCGCCGGGCCTGGACGGCTGGCTGGAGATCCCCCCTGCCGAGGGCTGGGGGTACACCCCCGCACCCCGGACGGCATGACGTGCACGACCGCCTGAGCACCGAGCGGGCCCACGGCTCGACCATCAGCAGCCCGCGGCCCGGGCGGGGGCCGGTGGTGCTGGCCGCCGGAGCGGTGCTCTGGCTGCCGGGGCGCCCGAAGAAGAGCGGCCGGCTCGGGCGGCCGCGGATCGCGGTGATCCACCGGCCCAAGTACGACGACTGGAGCCTGCCGAAGGGCAAGCTCGACCCGGGGGAGGGCGTGGTCGAGGCGGCGCTGCGCGAGGTGCGCGAGGAGACCGGGTTCTCCTGCGTGCTGGGGGACGAGCTGCCGACGCAGCACTACCTGGCGCAGGGGCGGCCGAAGGAGGTCCGGTACTGGGCGGCGGTGCCGGCGGCCGGGGAGTTCCGGCCGAACCGGGAGGTGGACCGGCTGGAGTGGCTGCCGGCGGGGAAGGCCAGGGCCAGGCTGACGCACGAGCGCGACCGGGTGCTGTTGGACGCGCTGCTCGGGATGCTCGGCGCGCGGCCGGTCCGGTCCTCGTAGCCTGGCCCGCCCTCCTGGCCGGACCGGCGACGGGACGTCGGCAGTGATCTTCCCGCGCCCTGCTCGTGACGCAACCGTTACTACCTGACGTAGTTTCCTGTCATCCGTCCGAGGTTCACTCCCCGTTCACTTCCGACCGGCTGACGTGTCACTTACCCGGCTTAACTTCGGGGTTACCGGAGGGCCGCACGGGCCCCGGACCACAGCAAAACCCGCGCCCCGCCGTCCTCGTACGGTCCGCGTGCCGGGCAATGCCACAGAAAGGGACACCCCTGTGAAGCTCCAGCGGAACGGCCGCTCCAAGGCCCTCGCCATCGGTGCCATGGCGCTCGTCAGCTCGCTGTCGCTCGCCGCCTGCGGTTCGGACGAGAACAACACCAACGCGTCCGGCGGCAGCGGCTCCGCCTCGGCTCCCGCGATCGCCTGTGGCAGCAAGCCCGCCGCCCTGATCTCCGCGGGTTCCACCGCGCAGGGCAACGCGATCGACGTCTGGAAGAACAACTTCGGCGCCGCGTGCTCCGGCTCCAGCATCAACTACGGCGGCGGCGGCTCGGGCGCGGGTGTCCAGCAGTTCAACCAGGGCAAGATCCAGTTCGCCGGTTCCGACTCGCCGCTGAAGCCGGCCGAGGTCGAGGACAGCAAGAAGGTCTGCACCGGCGGTCAGGGCATCAACCTGCCGCTCGTCGCGGGTCTGATCTCGATCGTCTACAACGTGGACGGCGTCGACAACCTGGTCCTGGACGGCGCGACCGCCGCCAAGATCTTCGACTCGCAGATCACCAAGTGGAACGACCCGGCGATCGCCGCGCTGAACCCGGGCGCCAAGCTGCCGGACGCCGACATCCAGGCCGTCCACCGCACGGACGACTCGGGCACCAACGAGAACCTGACCAAGTACTTCGCCAAGGTCTCCAACGGCGCCTGGAGCTACCCGGCCGCCAAGGCCTGGGCCGGCAAGGGCGGCCAGGGCGCGAACGGCTCCGCCGGTGTCGCGGCCCAGGTGAAGCAGGTCAAGAACTCGATCAGCTACGCCGAGCTGTCCTACGCGCAGAGCAACAACCTGAAGAGCGCCGCGATCGCCACCGGCGCCTCCAAGCCGGTCGAGGCCACTGCCGCCAACGCCGCCACCACCTTCGCCAAGGCGAAGATCGCCGGCACCGGCAGCGACCTGGCGCTGACCCTCGACTACGGCACCAAGGAGGAGGGTTCCTACCCGATCGTCCTGGTCACCTACGAGATCGTCTGCGACAAGGGCAACAAGGCCGACACGCTCGACGCGCTGAAGGCGTTCCTGACCTACGCCGCCAGCGACGCCGGTCAGAAGGCGGTCGGCGACACCGGCTACGTCGCGCTCCCGAAGGAGCTGACGGACAAGGTCAACGCGGTCATCCCGACCCTGGCCTGATCCAGCCCGACCTCCGGTGGAGCGGCCCCGTGGACGAGGGGGCCGGGGCCGCTCCGCCGGACAGCACGACTTCGCCATGAGCACGTCCGGGGCACCGCCGCCAGGGTGCCGCCCCCTCGGGGCAGCACCACCAGACCGGAGTAGACCACATGACTTCATCCTCCCCTGCCGCCCCGCGAGGCAGGGAACGCCGCAAGCGTGACAGCCGGCTCGGCGACAAGATCTTCATGAACGCCGCCCGTGGGTCGGGCATCCTGCTGCTGGTCATCATGGCCGCCATCGCAGGCTTCCTGACCTGGCGCGCGGGCATCGCGCTGAGCAAGAACGAGGGCAACTTCCTCACCACCTTCGAGTGGACGCCGGACGCCGCGAAGCCCGTCTTCGGCATCGCCGTCCTGGCGTTCGGCACCATCATCAGCGCGGCGCTCGCGATGGCGATCGCCGTCCCGGTGGCCATCGGGATCGCGCTGTTCATCTCGCACTACGCGCCGCGCCGGATCGCCCAGCCGTTCGCCTACCTGGTGGACCTGCTGGCCGCCGTGCCCAGCATCATCTACGGCCTCTGGGGCGCGCTCTTCCTGGTGCCGCACCTCTACGGGCTGACCAGCTGGCTGGACGAGTACCTCGGCTGGACGTACGTCTTCGACCAGTCCCGGGTCGGCACCGTGCCGCGCACGCTGTTCACCGTGGGCATCCTGCTGGCCATCATGATCCTGCCGATCATCACCGCGGTGACCCGGGAGGTCTTCCGGCAGGTGCCGCGGATGCACGAGGAGGCGGCGCTCGCGCTCGGCGCGACCCGCTGGGAGATGATCCGCACCGCGGTGCTGCCGTTCGGCCGCCCCGGCATCATCTCGGCCTCGATGCTCGGCCTCGGCCGTGCGCTCGGCGAGACCATCGCGGTCGCGGTGGTGCTCTCCTCCAACAACGTCCTCTCGCTCCACCTGCTCGACCCGGGCGGTGGCACCTTCGCGCAGAACATCGCGCTGAAGTTCGCCGAGGCCCAGCCCTTCGGCCGGGACGCGCTGATGGCCTCCGGCCTCGTCCTGTTCGTGATCACCCTCGTGGTGAACGGTGCCGCGCGGCTGATCGTCGCCCGCCGCAAGGAGTACTCGGGGGCCAACGCATGAGCGCCGCGACCACGTCCGTTCCGGCGGACACCCGCCCGGTCGGCCGCCCGCTGACCTCCAACCGCCTGCCCAGGTGGACCCCGGCCGCCGTCGCCGCCGGCTCGATCGCGCTCGGCTGCGGGATCGGCGCGGTCGGCGGGCTGGAGAGCCACCTGCAGTGGGGCCTCATCTCGGCGCTGCTGTTCCTGGGGATCAGCTACGGGCTCGCCGCCCGGGTCGAGGGCCGCCGCCAGGCCAAGGACCGCTTCGCCACCTCGGTGGTCTGGGTCGCCTTCATCCTGGCCGTGGTGCCGCTGGCCGCGCTCACCATCTACACCGTCCAGCAGGGCGCGGAGGTGGTGAACGGCAACTTCCTGACGCACTCGATGAAGGGCGTCCGCTACTCGGGCCCCGGCGGCGGCATCTACCACGCGCTGATCGGCACCATCGAGCAGGTCCTGCTGGCCACCGCGATGGCCGCCCCGATCGGTCTGCTGACCGCCGTCTACCTGGTCGAGTACGGCCGGGGCCGGCTCGCCAAGGCGGTCACCTTCTTCGTCGACGTCATGACGGGTGTCCCGTCGATCGTCGCCGGTCTGTTCATCCTGTCCCTGTGGAACATCGCCCTCGGCTTCTCCTACTCGGGCTTCTCGGGCTCCCTCGCGCTGGCGATCCTGATGATGCCGGTCGTGGTCCGTTCCACCGAGGAGATGCTGAAGCTCGTCCCGAACGAGCTGCGCGAGGCGTCGTACGCCCTCGGCGTGCCGAAGTGGAAGACCATCCTGCGGATCGTCCTCCCCACCGCGATCGGCGGCATCACCACCGGTCTGATGCTCGCGGTCGCCCGCATCACGGGCGAGACCGCCCCGGTGATGATGCTGGTCTTCGGCGCGGACTTCATCAACAGTGACCCGTTCAACGGGCCGCAGCAGTCGCTGCCGATGTACATCTGGCAGCAGTACGCGGTGGTGAACAACGACTACGGCTACGCCCGTGCCTGGGGCGCGGCGCTGGTGCTGATCGCCTTCGTGATGGGGCTCAACCTCATCGCCCGGGGCATCGCACGCTGGCGTTCGCCCAAGGGCGGACGCTGAGCGCCGACTGACGTACGACCCAGAATTCATTAGCGGCCCCCGGCCGCGGGCGAGAGAAGTAACGATCATGGCCAAGCGCATCGACGTCAGCGGACTGTCCGCCTTCTACGGCACCACCAAGGCCATCGAGGACATCTCGATGAGCATCGAGCCCCGCTCGGTGACGGCCTTCATCGGCCCCTCGGGCTGCGGCAAGTCCACCTTCCTGCGGACCCTCAACCGGATGCACGAGGTGATCCCCGGCGCCCGTGTCGAGGGCAAGGTGCTCCTGGACGACGAGAACCTCTACGGCTCGCACGTCGACCCGGTCGCCGTCCGCCGGGCGGTCGGCATGGTGTTCCAGCGGCCGAACCCGTTCCCGACGATGTCGATCTACGACAACGTGATCGCCGGGCTGAAGCTCGCGGGCGTCCGCAAGAAGTCCGTCCTGGACGGCGTGGTGGAGAAGTCCCTCAAGGGCGCCAACCTGTGGAACGAGGTCAAGGACCGGCTGAACAAGCCGGGTGCCGGCCTCTCCGGCGGTCAGCAGCAGCGCCTCTGCATCGCCCGCGCCATCGCGGTCGAGCCGCAGGTCCTGCTGATGGACGAGCCCTGCTCGGCGCTCGACCCGATCTCCACCCTCGCCATCGAGGACCTGATCGGCGAGCTGAAGTCCCAGTTCACGATCGTGATCGTGACGCACAACATGCAGCAGGCGGCCCGCGTCAGCGACCGCACCGCCTTCTTCAACCTCGCCGGGGTCGGCCAGCCGGGCAAGCTGATCGAGCTGGACGACACCCAGCGGATCTTCTCCAACCCGTCCGTGCAGGCGACCGAGGACTACATCTCCGGCCGCTTCGGCTAGACCGCCCGGAGCCAGAGCTGCTTCGTGGTGCTGCATGGCGGTGCCGCCGCGAAGTATGAGGAAGGGCCCGCCCCCGAGACGTGGGGGCGGGCCCTTGCCATGTCCGCCGGCGCGTCCTGCCCGGCCCGGGGCGTCAGCCCCAGAACAGGTGGACGAACCAGTACATCAGCGCCGCGACGATCGCCGCGGCCGGCATCGTGATGAACCAGCCGAGCACGATGTTCTTCGCGACGCCCCAGCGGACCGCGCGGATCCGCTTGGTGGCGCCCACGCCCATGATCGCCGAGGTGATCACGTGGGTGGTGGAGATCGGCGCCTTGAAGACGAACGAGGTGATGTACATGACCGTCGAGGCGGTGGCCTCGGCGGCGAAGCCCTGCGGCGGGTCCAGCTCGATGATCTTGCGGCCGAGGGTCCGCATGATCCGCCAGCCGCCCGCGTAGGTGCCCAGCGAGAGCATCGTGGCGCAGGAGATCTTCACCCAGACCGGGATGTCACTGCTGTCGTGGTGGCCCGAGATGGTGAGCGCCATGACCACGATGCCCATGGTCTTCTGGGCGTCCTGCAGACCGTGCGCGAGGGCCATGGCGGCGGCCGAGGCGGTCTGCGCGACCCGGAAGTTGCGCTTGGCGCGGTGCGGGTTGGCCCGCCGGAAGATCCACAGGATCGCCAGCATGACGAGGTAGCCGCCGACCAGGCCGACGATCGGCGAGACGATCATCGGGATGACGATCTTGTCGAGGACGCCGCTCCAGATCACCTCGGTGCCGCCGGCCAGGGCCGCCCCGACCATGCCGCCGAACAGCGCGTGGGAGGAGGAGGACGGCAGGCCGAAGTACCAGGTGACCAGGTTCCAGGCGATCGCGCCGACGAGGGCGGCGAACAGGATCGCCATGCCCTGGTTGCCGGTCGGGGTGGCGATGATGCCCTTGGAGACGGTGTGCGCCACGCCGCTGCCGAGGAAGGCGCCGGCCAGGTTCATCACCGCGGCCATCGCGAGCGCGGCCCGCGGGGTGAGGGCCCGGGTGGAGACCGAGGTGGCGATGGCGTTCGCGGAGTCGTGGAAGCCGTTGGTGTAGGTGAAGAAGAACGCAACGCCGAGGACGGCGATGAGTGCAGCCAGGTCCACGGGGGTCAGGACTCCTTGACGGCGATGGTCTCCACCGTGTTGGCGACGTGCTCGAACGCGTCCGCCGCCTCCTCAAGGACGTCCACGACCTGCTTGAGCTTGAGCACCTCGATGGCGTCGTACTGGCCGGAGAACAGGTGGGCGAGCAGCTTGCGGTGGATCTGGTCGGCCTGGTTCTCCAGCCGGTTGACCTCGATCCAGTACTCGGTGAGGTTGGACATGGTGCGCAGGTTCGGCATCGCCTCGGCGGTGAGCTCGGCGGCGCGCGCCAGCACCTCGATCTGCTGTTCGATGCCCTTGGGCAGGGTCTGGATGTCGTAGAGGACGACCAGGTCGACGGCCTCCTCCATGAAGTCCATGATGTCGTCCAGCGACGAGGCGAGGCTGTAGATGTCCTCGCGGTCGAAGGGCGTGATGAACGACGAGTTCAGCTGGTGGAAGACCGCATGGGTGGTGTCGTCCCCGGCGTGCTCGGCGGCGCGCATGCGCTCGACGATCTCCGCGCGGGCCGACACGTCTGATCCCAGCAGCTCCAGCAGGAGCTTCGATCCCACGACGAGGTTCTCCGCGGCCGCGGCGAACATGTCGTAGAAACTCGTCTCCTTCGGGGTCAGGCTAAAACGCACGGAAATCTCCGATGTGCGGGGTAGGGACTGAACGATGCTAGGTGCAACCAAGCGCAATTGCGCAAACGGGGTGGTGCGAGGGGAGGCGGATCCTCCGCTTCCGTTTGGTCGCCGTAGTGGTGCACCCGGCCCGCACACCCATGTGCGGACGTGAGCCCCCAGTCTGACGGAACCTCGCGCGGTTTGCCCCTGCCGTGCGCGCGGAACAGCGGGGTGTGGCCCGGACGGGGGAACCACCCTCCGGCCCGGCCCCGGGGCCCGGCCGGACCCCGCCCGGAGCCCGTCCGGGGCCGCTCTGGGGCCCCTCTGGGACCGCTCCGGGCCGTGGACCGCGCCGGAGGAACACCACGACCGGCCCCGGTGTTGGACACTGGAGGCCGACGCAGCCACCCAGGCATCCAGACGAAGGCGGGCCGATGACCACGACGGAAGCGCGCACCGACCCGGACCAGGCGCCGGGGGGCGAGCCGCACGGCGCCGCCGCCGGGCCGGCCGCTCCGGAGGCGCCCGCACAGCACGGTGGGCACGGCGGACACGGTCCGCACGGGTACAGCGCCCAGAAGGACGCCCACCTCAAGCGCCTGCGCCGGATCGAGGGCCAGATCCGCGGCCTCCAGCGGATGGTCGACGAGGACGTCTACTGCATCGACGTGCTGACCCAGGTGTCGGCCGGTACCAAGGCCCTGCAGTCCTTCGCGCTGTCCCTGCTGGAGGAGCACCTGCGGCACTGCGTCGCCGCGGCCGCCGAGGAGGGCGGCGCCGAGCTGGACGCCAAGGTGGCGGAGGCCACCGCCGCGATCGGCCGGCTGCTGCGCAGCTAGCCCCTCGGCCGGGGGCGGGGGCCTAGGAGCTGCCCTGGCGACCGGTTCCGGGGCCCGCCGCGGGCCCGGCTCCGGAGCGTCGGCCGACGCGTCCGGGCGCCCGCTCCTGGGGCGGCCGGTGCCCCGCCTCCGACGGCCGGTCGGCGGCCGCGGCGCCGTCGGGCCGGTCCAGCAGCAGCACCTCGTCGATCCGCTCCGGCGGGAGCCGGTCGCCGTCGCTGGCCGTGGCGGCGATCATCAGCTCGCCGGCCAGGTCGATCTCGTCGAGGGCCGCGTCCTCGTGGCCGCCGCTGCGGCCGCCCGTGGACGACACCACCTGCACCACCCCTTCAGCGCCTCGCCAGCCCGGGCGGCAGCCACCCGATGTCCAGCCTAGGCACTTCGCAGCCCGTCCACATGGCACGGACGGGCCATCTCGGCGCCGCCGAAACGGGTGGGCCGCGCTGCCCGGGGTGGCCCACCCGATCCGGCGGCGTCCCCGCCGCCGGCTACTTCGGGCTTTCCGTGGGCTTCATCGCGTAGATGTCGGCGGCGGGCGGCTCGGC
Source organism: Kitasatospora sp. NPDC022856 (assembly GCF_055561235.1). Classification (NCBI taxonomy): domain Bacteria; kingdom Bacillati; phylum Actinomycetota; class Actinomycetes; order Kitasatosporales; family Streptomycetaceae; genus Kitasatospora; species Kitasatospora sp. NPDC022856. The sequence goes on from NZ_JBVHHE010000006.1 coordinate 13,060, forward strand.
CGCCTCCACCGGTTTGCCGAAGTCCGACAGCGTGGTGGTCGACGTCACCTTCACCTGGTCCTTCGCCTCCTTGGACCCGGCCACGCCGGCGAAGGTGAAGATCTCGACCACCTTGTGCAGCCGCCCCTGCTCGTCCAGCCAGGCGTCGTACGGGACGTCCTTGACCGTGAAGGTCTGGGAGCCCATCCGCAGGCCGTCCCCGCCCCGGCCGCCGGTCGCGTCCGCGGCCTTGGCGAGGTCCAGGGTGCCCCGGTAGTGCTTCAGCGGGACCCCGTCGACGGTCTCGGTGCCGACCAGGTCCGCCTTCTGCGCCCCGCGCAGCGCACCCGCGGCGGAGGCCGGTTCGGTGGCGCCGCTGCTGACCAGGTTGCCGTCCGGCAGCTGGCGCACGTCGAGCTTGACCCACTTGCCCTCGGGCACCTTGGCGCCGCTGTTCTGCAGGTAGACGGTGCCCGGCAGGACCACCTCGACGATCTTCCCGGTGGTCGCCGCGCCGGGTGGCACCGCGACCTCCAGCCGCCCGATCCGCTTCACGTAGTCGTAGCCGCCGGTGCCGGTGAAGACGGCTTTCTTCTCGGCCGACTCGGTGACCAGTTCGGTCGCGGTGTGCGCGGAGCCCGTCCGGCCGGTGATGTCGGCGGCGCTGCGGACGGCCGTCACCGGGTCGGCGGAGAGCCGGTCGGCGCCCGCCTTCTGGTCGGCCGAGCCGCCGGAGTCGGCGGTGGCGCCCGAGCAGCCGGCCAGCCCGGCGAGCGCGGCGGCGAGCACGGCGGCGCCGGCCGCCGAGCGCAGGTGGGGCAGTGGGCGACCGTGCCGCCGGCCGCTGCGCTGCTGGTCGGTCATCTTCATCCTCGCGACAACCCCCTCGGGCCCCGACTGCCCCGCCGGCCACCACCACCGGGTGGGCAGAGCTCTTTCCGGGCAAACGAGTTGGGCATCGAAGGGTTACGCGGCACCCGGCGCACGGCGGGCGTCGCGCGCCGGGTCCCGGGCGCGTTACGGTGAAGCACGTGCACAGTGAGCTGCCGGCCGAGCCCGGCACCGCCCGGATGCCCGAGCACCGCGTCGAGATCGGCGAGCGCGGTTCCTTCTGCTTCGCGACCTGCGCGTGCGGCTGGTTCTCACCGGCCCGCCGTTCCCGGGACCTGACCAGACGCGAGGCCGCCGACCACCTGGCCGGGAACGGCACCGGCCGGACGACGGTCTAGCGCCGGCAGGACGACGGTCTGGCGTCGGCCGGACGCGGCCTCGACAGTCCCGCCGCTAGGCCGCGAGGTCGGACTCCGGCGGCTGCTCGCCGGACGTCACGGTGCCGCCCGTCCGCCCCCGTCGGCCGCCGCGCGGGCGGTTGCCGGACTGCGGTGCCCGGATCAGCGGGGCGGCGGCGGTGCGGCTCAGCGCGTGGCAGAGCGGGACCAGCACGGCCATCGCGATCGGCGCCAGCAGCAGGACCACCGCGGTGGCGAGCGCGAAGCCGCCGATCACGTCGGTGGGGTAGTGGACGCCCATGTACATCCGGCAGAAGCCCTGCAGCAGCGCGAGGCCGCCGGCGATCCAGCCCAGCCGCCGGTTCACCAGGAACAGGGCCACCGCGATGCCCATCGACATCGTCGAGTGGTCGCTCACGAAGGAGTGGGTGCCCTCCTTGCCCTCCACCAGCACGTCCAGCCCGGCGTGGTCGACGAACGGCCGCGGGCGGTTGACGATGGCGGCGATCGGCAGGTTCGCCAGCTCGGCGAGGGCGACCGCGAGCGGCGCCCAGAGCAGGCCGGCGACGGCCACCGGGGCGTCCGGGCGGCGTCGCGCCTGGAGCCAGCCGACCAGCCCCAGCAGGGCCAGGCCGATCAGGATGCCGTACTCGCCGATCCAGGAGACCGCGTGGTCCAACCACTGCGGGGAGCGCTTGGCCAGGCCGTTGACGGCGTAGAGCAGTCCGAGGTCGGGGTTGGTCGTGTCGGCAAGCGGCGTCGACACGCCGCACCTCCTTCTGGTTCCGCAGCACCTGTTCGATCCGGCCGTGGCCCGCCGTCCCCGCCCTGTTCAGGGAGCTGACGTGGAGCCAACGAACACAACGTCATAACCGGTGCACAGCGTTCCACGGAAACGCGCGGTTATGGAAACTTGACTCAGCGTCCACAGCGCACTCACACCCGGCGGCCCGGAGGGTTCAGCTCTTTGCAGCGTTTTGACCTGCACCTGTCGGGGAGGGGTCGGCCGCGACCGCCCGGCGGGTCGCCGCGGAGCCGGGCGCGCCGAGGGCGGACGGCGGCGCGGGGGCGGCCTGGTTGGCCGGGGCGGCGGGGGCCGACGGGGCCGGGGAGTCCGGGGTGCCCGGGCGGCTGGGGCCGGTGATGCTGCCGTCGGTGTTGCGGACCGGCAGCGCCTCGGCGCCGTCCGAGGTGACCCGGGTGGCGCCGATGTACTCCTTGCTGTCGATCTTGTCGTAGCGGATCACCGCGCCGGTGTGCGGGGCGTTGATCATGTAACCGCCGCCGACGTAGATGCCGACGTGGTGGATGGTGCGCGGGTCGCCCAGGTCGGTCGCCCAGAACACCAGGTCCCCCGGGCGGAGCTGGTCGCGCGAGGGGTGCTGCCCGGCGTACCACTGGTCGTTGGCGACCCGGGGGAGCGTGATTCCCACGCTGGCGTACGCCGCCTGGGTCAGCCCGGAGCAGTCGAACCGCCCGTTCTGCGAGGGCAGGCCCTCGCCGCCCCACAGGTACGGGGTACCGAGCTTGGTCTGGGCGAAGTAGATCGCCCCGGCCGACTGCTGGGAGACGGCCACCGGCGCGGTCGGCGCGGTGAAGCTGCGGGCCATGGCCTGGATGTTCTTCACATAGCCCTGGGTCTCCTTGTACGGCGGGATCCCGCCGTACTTCGTGACCGCGTACGGACCGGCGTTGTAGGCGGCCAGCAGGTTGGCCTGGCGGTCGCCCGGGACCTTGGCGACGTCGTCGGCGAGTGCGCAGTCGAACGTGGCGGCCGAGGCGATCGCGTCCAGCGGGTCCCAGACATCCTTCTTGCCGTCATTGTTGCCGTCCGTGCCGTATGTTCCCCAAGTGGCCGGCATGAACTGCGCCATTCCCTGCGCGCCGACCGGCGATCGGGCACCCGGGTCAAAGCCGCTTTCCTGGTACAGCTGCGCCGCGAGCATCGGCGGGGAGATCTCCGGGCAGAGCGAGCCCCACTGCTGGATCGGCCCCTGGTAGGCCGCCGGAACGGTGCCCGGGGAGAGCGTGGCGCGATTGGCCGACTGCTGCGGCGCACCACTGGCCGCATACGTCGCAACCGTGACCAGCCCGATGAAGCCGACCGCTACAACTCCCGCAGCGGCGGCGGCCGTACCGGCCTTCCGGAGTACCATCAGCACCATCCCGACGAATCGTCAGTCGAAGTGTCCCGGAAGGCGTTGCTCACCGCAATCATCAGAGATACAAAGAGTGAGCGCTATCCTTCGTACGGTGGACATCCTCGCGTACGTGTCCGGTGCCGCACGACCAATCCGCGAGAAGCAGCCAAGTCGACATCAGATCTGGCCAAGAATAGGTACCGACCCTTCGCGCGGACGGGGTCTGGGCCCTTGAATTTGCCTGATCGGGCGGTGAGATGGAAATGAACCTGAGCAGCGTGGACAGACTCGCGATCGGCCACCTGGCCGAAGACCCTCCTAAGAAGCCGAATATCGACACCATCATCGGCGGGATCGCCCCGGACTGGGGCCCGTTCGCGAGTCTCGGGTCGGAGGCCCGGGTGATGGTCGAGGTCGTCATGGCCGTGGCGATCCTGGCCTGCCTCGGCCTGGCCGTCTGGGGCGCGGCCAAGCAGCGGATCGGCGCGACCGCGATGCGGGACAGCTTCGGTGCCGAACAGGGCAAGGGACTGATCATCGCCGGGCTGACCGGCGTGTTCATCATTGGATCACTTGGCACTCTGTTCACCATTGTGTACGGCATGGCCATCTGACGATCGGACAGTTCGGGCGCGCGTGGGCGGCACGGCTGTCCGCCCGCCCGGCCGCCGGTTCCGTCGGAGCCCTCGTCGGGAGTCCACCCCACCACCCCTCCCTCCGCGCCCGCCCACGGGCGGAGGGGCCCCCGGAGCCTCCCCGGCTCCCAGCACCAGGAGGGCCGCCGTGCCGTTGTCCGACGACCAGCCGCACACCCGTACGCGGCTGCCGGTCGGCGAACAGCCCTCGTCCCAGCCGACTGCCCGTCAGCCCCGGCCGCTGCGGACCCTGCTGGCCGTCCTGGTGGTCGTGACCCTGCTGGTGGTGGCGATCTCCATCGCCAACCGCGGCAAGGCCGACCCCGGCTCCGGGCCCGCCCGCTCGGCCGACGGCGTCGCCCCCACGGCCGCCTCCGGCGCCGGGCCGGCGCCCAGCGGGGACCAGCCCGTCGGCACCACGACCAACGGGATCGCCGGCGGCTTCCCGCACACCGACCAGGGCGCGCAGTCGGCCGCCACCAACTACGCGGTCGCCATCGGCTCGGCCGACATGTTCCGCACCGACAGCCGCCACACCATCGTGGCCACCATCGCCGACCCGTCGGCCGTCGCGGCCCTCCAGACCCGCCTGGACCAGGGGTTCGGCGGGGACACCGCGGCCCGCTACGGCCTCGACGCCCAGGGCCGCGCGCCGAAGGGGCTCACCTTCGTCAGCCGCACCGTCCCGGTGGGTGCCAAGCAGGTGGGTTACAGCGACGGCGAGGCCAAGATCGAGGTCTGGTGCACGGGCCTCACCGGGCTCGCCGGCGAGCGCTCCGTCCAGCCGGTCATGGAGAACTGGTTCACCCTCACCCTGACCCTGCGCTGGGCGGGCAGTGACTGGAAGCTCGCCGACTACGCAAGCCGGCCGGGCCCAGCCCCGATGCCGGGCGACCAGCAGGCCGCCACCGCCGAGGAGATCACCGGCGCCGTCCAGCAGTTCGGGGGTTTCCGCTATGCCCGTTGAGTTCACTCCGCGGCGCCGTGCCGCACGTCCTGTCGCCCCCTCCGCCGTGCGCCCCGGTGCCCGCCGGGCCGGCGCGTTCGCGGGGGCGCTGGCCGCCGTGCAGGTGGCCGCGCTGCTGACGGCGCAGCGCGCCTTCGCGGAGCCGTCGCCGACGGCGACGCCGTCCCCTAGCGCCACCTGTCAGAAGGTCGACCTGCCGATTCCCGGCAGCGATGCGGGCTGTGCTCCGAACGGGGCGGTGGTCATCCCCGGCTCAGGGACCGTCGGGAGTGTCACCGATCCGCTCGGGGCGCTCGCGAAGGGGTGTGCGCAGGCGGCGTCCTGGGTGGTGCGGAAGCTGTCGGGGGCCATCGACGGGACGACGCAGGTGGACTTCACCAACGCGTCGTTCCTGCAGCAGTACGCGGTGGTGTTCGCCGCCTCGACGATCATCACGCTGGTGCTCTGGCTGCTGGCGGTGACGAAGCGGGCGGTGCGCGGCGCGCCCCTGACGACGGCGATCTCGGAGGCGATCGGCTTCCTGTGGCTGACCGTGGTGGCCTCCGCGTTCACGCCGCTGATCCTGTACACCGTGGTGAGCGCGACGGACGGGCTGACCACGGCGATCGCGGTGGGGACGAAGTCCGACACCGGGACGTACCTGGGCGGGTTCGCGGACACCCTGGAGAAGGGTGACATGGGCGGCGGCCCGCTGATCCTGATCATCGTGTCGCTGGTGGCCGTGCTGGCGGCGGCGGTGCTCTGGGTCGAGCTGCTGATCCGCGCGGCGATGCTGTACGTGGGCGCGCTGCTGGGGACGGCGGTGTACGCGGGGCTGGTCGACAAGCAGCTGTGGAAGCACGTGCGCCGTTGGGCCGGGGTGATGTTGGCGGTGGACCTGGCGAAGCCGATCATCGTGATCATCCTCGGGCTGGCCGGCGCGGTGGCCACCGGCGCCGGGGCCAACGACGACTTCGCCCGGGTGCTGTCCGGCCTGGCGATCCTCTTCCTCTCGATCTTCGCGAGCGCCTCCGTCTACCGTTTCGTGCCGGGCTTCGGCGACGAGATCATGAGCATGCGCCATGCCCGGGCCAGCGCGGTGTCGGCCGGGTCGGCGATGATCAACGGCACGGCGAACCTGGTGAAGCAGGGCATCAGCACGCACGGCGACCGCGGCGCGCAGGGGGGCGGCGGCAGCCCGGGGGTGGGCGGCGGCTCGGTCGCGCCGGGCATCGCCGCCCACGCCACGCGGTCCCCCGCGCCGCCGCCGCAGGCCTCGCCGGCCTCGGCCTCGACCCGCGACAGCAATCCAGCGAAGGGAGGGTGACGGGTAAGTGAGCAGCGAACCACTCGGCCAGTACGGCGCCCAGTACGCCCAGCCGTACGTGCACCAGCGCCGCACCTACCTGATCGGCAAGGCCCGCCCGAACGCGCCGATCGGCCGCAACCGGGAGTCCGGCGAGATCGTCCTGATCATCTTCGGGGCGTTCCTCGGCATGCTCTGGGGTCTGCTGATGCCGATCCTGCCGCTGCGCATCGCGGGTCTGGTCGGTCTGCCCCTGCTGGCGATCGCGGCGGTGTACGTGCCGTACCGGCGCCGGACGTTCTACAAGTGGGTGGAGATCAACCGCACCTACCGCCGGACGGTCCGCAGCGGCCGGGCGGTGTGGAAGTCGGACGTGATGGACGCCGGGACCCGGATGGACGGGCGGGAGGTCGAGGTCGGCCCGCCGCCCGGGGTGGGGCGGCTGCGCTGGCTGGCCGCGCCGTTCGGGCCGGACGAGGTCGGGGTGCTGATGCACCTGGAGCGGCGGACGGTGACGGCCGCGATCGAGATCGAGGGCCCGGGCGTCGGCCTGCGCGACTCGGAGGACCAGGAGGCCCTGGTCGACCGGTTCGGCACGCTGCTGAAGCACGTCGCCAACGGCGACGGCTTCGTGACGCGGCTGCAGATCCTGGCCCGTACGCTGCCGGCGGACCCGGACGCGCACGCCAAGGACGTGGAGCGACGCGGTGACCACGACGCGCCGGGCTGGCTGAAGGACTCGTACGACCAGCTGCAGTCGATGGTGTCGACCTCCTCCGAGCAGCACCGGGCGTACCTGGTGGCCTGCATGCACTACACCCGTGACCTGGCCGCCGAGGCGCACGCGATGGGCCGGACGGCGACCGGGCGGCGGGCCCGGGACGACGAGGGCCTGGCCGCGGTGATGGCCCGTGAGCTGACGGACATCTGCGCGCGGCTGGCGGAGGCCGACATCCGGGTGCGCCAGCCGCTCGGGCAGGCGCGGCTCTCCTCGCTGCTGCACTCGATGTACGACCCGGACCACCCGATCGACCACATCCAGGCGATGTCCCGGCGCAACGCCTGGCCGGCCGAGCTGGACGCGACGAACCCGCAGTACCTGGAGGCGAAGACCCGCGAGTCGGCGACCCGCGCGCCCTGGTGCCACGCCACCGCGTGGATCAAGGAGTGGCCGCTGACCCCGGTGGGCGTCAACTTCCTGGCGCCGCTGCTGGTGCACACCCCGGACGTGATCCGGACGGTCGCGGTGACGATGGACCTGGAGCCCACCGACGTCGCGATCGAGCGGATGCTCACCGAGAAGACCAACGACGAGGCGGAGGCCAGCCGCGCCGCGAAGATGAACCGGACGGTCGACCCGCGCGACCTGGCCCACACCGGCCGGGTCGACCAGCGCGGTGACGACCTGGCCTCCGGCGCGGCCGGGGTCAACCTGGTCGGCTACATCACCGTCTCCTCGCGCAACCCGGAGGCGCTGGCCCGCGACAAGCGGACCATCCGTGCCTCGGCCGGCAAGAGCTACCTCAAGCTGGAGTGGTGCGACCGCGAGCACCACCGGGCATTCGTCAACACCCTGCCGTTCGCCACCGGCATCCGCCGCTGATCCACCTGGAGGCCCCGCATGGCGATCGGCAACCTCACCGACGCGTTCACCAGCCTGATGTTCGGCAAGGTGGAGACCACCCGGCTGCCGGTGCGCACCTCCACCGGCCAGGCGCAGGCGGTCTACCTGCCCACCGCCGCGCCGGGACTGGGTGACTCCGGCGTGATCATCGGCCGCGAGGTGTACAGCGGCAAGGGCTACGTCTACGACCCCTTCCAGCTGTACGGGCAGCAGCTGCCGGCTCCGCACTGGCTGGTGCTCGGGGAGTCGGGCAACGGCAAGTCCGCGCTGGAGAAGACGTACGTGCTGCGCCAGCTGCGGTTCCGTGACCGGCAGGTGGTGGTGCTGGACGCGCAGGGCGAGGACGGCGTCGGCGAGTGGAACCTGATCGCCAACGCGCTGGGCATAAAGTCGATCCGGCTCGACCCGATGGCGGCCCGGGACGGCGGGGTGAAGCTCAACCCGCTGGACCCGGCGATCACCCAGACCGGCCAGCTGTCGCTGCTGCGCACCATCGTCGAGGTGGCGATGGGGCGCGGGTTGGAGGAGCGGGCGGGGTTCGCGCTGAAGGCGGCGCACGCCCATGTGATCGCCTCGGTGACCGACCGGCAGCCGGTGCTGGACGACATCATCGACACCCTGCGCAGTCCCGAGCTGGCCTCGGTGGAGTCGCTCGGGGTCGGGGTGGACGAGGTGCAGTCCTGGGGTCTGGACGTGGCCCTGGTGCTGGACCGGCTGGTCGACGGTGACCTGCGCGGCATGTTCGACGGGCCGACCACCGACGGCATCGACCTGGACGCGCCGCTGATCGTGTTCGACCTGTCGCACATCGACCGGAACTCGATCGCGATGCCGATCCTGATGGCGATCGTCGGCGTCTGGCTGGAGCACACCTGGATCAGGCCGGACCGGCGCAAGCGGATCTTCCTGGTGGAAGAGGCCTGGCACATCATCAACAGCCCCTTCGTCGCCCAGCTGTTCCAGCGCCTGCTGAAGTTCGGGCGCCGGCTCGGTCTCTCCTTCGTGGCGGTGGTGCACCACCTGTCCGACGTGGTGGACGGCGCGGCCGCCAAGGAGGCCTCGGCGATCCTCAAGATGGCCTCCACCCGGACGATCTACATGCAGAAGGCCGAGGAGGCGAGAGCCACCGGCCGGGTGCTGGGTCTGCCGCGCTGGGCGGTTGAGATCATCCCCACACTCTCGCCCGGCATCGCGGTCTGGGACGTCAACGGCAACGTCCAGGTGGTGAAGCACATCATCACCGAGGCCGAGCGGCCATTGGTCTACACCGACCGCGCGATGACGGAGGACACGGTCGCCGAGCGGACCCGTGCAGAGCGCCAGTTGGCATCCGAACCAGGTCTCTGAACCCCGCTCCGGCGTGCGCCGGAGCCCCCGCCGCGTCAACCCGGTCCGGCTCCGGGCCGCTGCGGCGCGCCCGCCCGGCGGCCCGCCGTGCGGCGACGGTTCGTCAGCAGGTAACCCTGTCGTTACGTCCAGGGTCCTGACAGCTACGCGCGTTGACTCTAGGCTGCACTGGCGCAACGCCTCCCGTCGCCCGTCCACGCATGTCGACCGCCGGGCGCTCTCTCAAGGTGCAGGGGACCTTCATGCTCACCGTCAGATCCCGACGTGCCGTTCTGGCCGCCGTCGCCGCGGCCGGCCTCGTCGGCACCGTGGCCATGCCGACCGCCGCCCAGGCCGCGGACGCCAAGCGTCACAAGACCGTCAACCTCCAGCTGCTGGCGATCAACGACTTCCACGGCAACCTGGAGCCCCCGGCCGGTTCGTCCGGAACCATCCGGGAGATCGACCCGGCGACCGGTCAGCCGGTCAGCACCCCGGCCGGCGGCATCGAGTACCTGGCCACCGCGCTGCGCCAGGCCCGGATCCCGGCGGACGACTCGATCACCGTCGCCGCCGGTGACATCGTCGGAGCCTCCCCGCTGACCTCGGCGCTCTTCCACGACGAGCCGACCATCGAGGCGATGGACAAGCTCGGCCTGGACGTCACGGCGGTCGGCAACCACGAGTTCGACGAGGGCTCCAAGGAGCTCATCCGCCTCCAGGACGGCGGCTGCCACCCGGTGGACGGCTGCTACGAGGAGGGGCGCAAGTTCAAGGGCGCCAACTTCAACTACCTGGCCGCCAACGTCACCAACGAGAAGACCGGCAAGCCGATCCTGGCCCCGTACTGGGTGACCAGGTCGCAGGGCGTCAAGGTCGGCTTCATCGGCGCGACCCTGGAGGGCACGCCGAACATCGTCACCGCCGAGGGCGTCAAGGGCCTGAAGTTCGGCGACGAGGTCGACACGATCAACAAGTACGCGGCCGAGCTGAAGAAGCAGGGCGTGAACTCGATCGTCGCCCTGATCCACGAGGGCGGGCTGCCGGCCAGCAGCACCTACAACTACGACTGCGGCGCCGCCGGCGAGGGCATCTCCGGCCCGATCGTCGACATCGCCAAGAACCTGGACCCGGCGATCGGCGCCATCGTCACCGGTCACACCCACAACGCCTACGCCTGCACCATCCCCGACCCGCAGGGCGTGCCGCGCTCGGTGACCAGCGCCGCCTCCTTCGGCCGGCTCTACACCGAGATCGACCTGAAGCTCGACAAGACCACGGGCACCATCGTGCGCCCCTCGGTCAAGGCCGAGAACCACATCGTGCGCCGCACGGTCGAGAAGGCCCCGGACATGACGGCGCTGATCGACCACTACTCCAAGCTGGCCGCGCCGATCGCCAACCGTCCGCTGGGCTACATCGCCTCGGACATCAACGGCCGCGGCAACAGCGACCTGGAGAAGCCGCTCGGTGACGTGATCGCCGACGCCCAGCTGGCCGGCCTGGCGCCCGCCGACAAGGGCGGGGCGCAGCTCGCCTTCATGAACCCCGGCGGCATCCGCTCGGACCTGGTCTACAAGGCGAGTGGGGCCGAGGGCGACGGCGTGGTGACCTACGGCGAGGCGTTCACCGTCCAGCCGTTCACCAACATGATGCAGGTCAAGACGCTGACCGGCGCCCAGCTGGTCCAGCTGCTCCAGCAGCAGGTGAGCGGTGCCAACGCGGCCTCGCCGAAGGTCCTGCAGTCCTCCAAGGGCCTGACCTACACCCTGGACATGCGCAAGGCCGGTGCGGACCGGGTGCTCGTGGACTCGATCCGGCTGAACGGTGCGGCGATCGACCCGGCCGCCAAGTACCGCGTCGCGGCCAACGAGTTCCTGGCCGGCGGCGGCGACGGCTTCCCGGCCTTCGCGGCCGGCACCGACAAGCTGGTCGGCGCCTCCGACCTGGACGTCTTCGCCGCCTACCTCGGTGCCAACAGCTCGGCGGCCGCGCCGCTGAAGGCGCCGGCGCAGGACCGCATCAAGGTCATCGGCCCGGGCGTCGACAACGACTGACCGGAGCCGACGGAGGAACGGGCGGGGCGCTGTCGGGGCGCCCCGCCCGTTCCGTCCGTCCGGGTCCGGCCGCTAGTCGGCCGAGGGGCCGCCCGGCAGCCGGACGGTGGCCAGGGCGCCCGGGCCCCCGTCGTGCGCCGGGCCGAGCGACACCTCGCCGCCCGCCTCCCGCACGCTCTGCGCGACGATCGACAGCCCCAGGCCGGACCCGGGGAGCTGGCGCGAGGACGGCGAGCGCCAGAAGCGGTCGAAGACGTACGGCAGCTCGTCCGACGGGATCCCGGGGCCGTGGTCCCGGACGGTCAGCACGCCCTGGTGGAGCCGGACGTCGATCGCGGCGCCGGGCGGGCTGTACTTGACCGCGTTGTCCAGCAGGTTGATCACGGCGCGCTCCAGCGCGGCGGCGTCGCCCTGGACGAACCACGGCTCGACGTCGGTCTCGAAGACCAGCCCCGGACCGCGCAGCTTCGCCCGGGCGACGGCCCGGTCGGCGAGCTCGTGCAGGGCGACCACCGCCAGGATCCGGCCCGGTTTGGGCGTGTCGGGCCGGGAGAGCTGGAGCAGGTCGCCGATCAGGACGGTGAGCTCCTGCATCTGCGCCTTCATGTTGCCGAGCAGCTTGGTCCTGGTCGCGGCGGGCAGCGGACGGCCGGTGTCGTCGCTGCGGATCATCAGGTCGACGTTGGTGCGCAGTGAGGTGAGCGGGGTGCGGAGCTCGTGCCCGGCGTCGGCGATCAGCCGCGTCTGGCGGTCGCGGGAGTTGGCGAGCGCGGTGCTCATCGAGTTGAACGAGGCGGAGAGCCGGGCGATCTCGTCGCTGCCGTGCACGGGGATCGTGCTGCCGACCTCCTCGGTGCGGGCGATGTGCTCGACCACGTCGGTGAGCCGGTCGACGGGCTTGAGCGCCGAGCGGGCCACGAACCGGCCGGCGACCCCGGCGAGGATGATGCCGCCGAGGGCCACGCCCCCGAGGATCAGGGCGAGGTTCTGCAGGGACTCCTCGACCGGTTCGGTGGGTGCGGCGATCATGACCAGGACGGGTGGTCCGTCGGGCCTGTCGGTGCCGACCCAGAACACCCGGACCAGGGCGGGAGCGCCGTTGGTGTAGTGGCCGCTGCGGAAGATCGACTGGTTCGGCGGCAGTTGGAGGACCTTGGCATCGTCCGGCTGGAGGGCGATCGCCCTCGTGGCACCGAGCGGCAGGCAGACTCCGGCCGGGTCGGTCATGACGAGCTGGGTGTCCCGGAACGCGAAGTTGGGCGGGTCCTGCTGCGAGCTGCCGTTGCGCGGGAAGGGCAGGGCGGCCTGCTTGAGAGCCTCTTCCGGAGTGGTGGGGCAGTACGCCGGGAGCCGGACCTTCGGTAGTTGGACGCTGCGCAGGTCGTTGCGCACCTGCCCGTACAACTGCTTCTCCACGATGAACCAGCAGGCCAGTGCCGACAGGGCGATCGCCACCGCCACCGCCGCCGCCGTCAGGAAGGTGAGCCGGCGGCGCAGGGACTGGGCGCGGTACCAGTGGGCGAGCCGCTGCCGGCGGTGGACGCGGGGCGGTAGCAGGGGCGGGGGCGGGGTGGCGGTGTCGCTCACGCCGTGGTGCCGGCGGCCGGGCGGAGGGCGTAGCCGACGCCGCGTACGGTCTGGATGATCCGGGGCATGCCGCCCTGCTCGGTCTTGCGGCGCAGGTACATCACGTAGACGTCCAGGGAGTTGGAGGAGGGCTCGAAGTCGAAGCCCCAGACCGCCTTGAGGATCTGCTCGCGGGTGAGCACCTGGCGGGGGTGCGAGAGGAACATCTCCAGCAGCATGAACTCGGTGCGGGTCAGCTCGACCGGCCTGCCGGCCCGGGTGACCTCGCGGGTGGCGGTGTTCATCCGGAGGTCGGCGAAGGCCAGGACCTCGCTGTCGTCCTCGACGGCCGCGGCGCGGGCGGCGGCCTCGGTGGCGAGGGCGTAGCGGCGGAGCAGGGCGCGGACCCGGGCGAGCAGTTCGTCGAGTTCGAAGGGCTTGGCGAGGTAGTCGTCGGCGCCGACGTCCAGGCCGGTGACCCGGTCGCCGACGGCGTCGCGGGCGGTGAGCATCAGGACCGGGACGGTGTCGCCGCGCGAGCGCATCCGGCGGACGGCGGTGAGGCCGTCCATCCGGGGCATCATGATGTCCAGCAGGACGAGGTCGGGCTTCTCCCGCTCGACGGTCTCCAGCGCCTCGTAGCCGTCGGTGGCGGTGGCGACCTCGTAGCCCTCGAAGGCGAGGCTGCTCTCCAGGGCGTCCCGGAGGGCGGGTTCGTCGTCGACCACGAGGAGCCGGGCGGAGGCCGGTCCGGGCTCGGCGGGGGTGCGGTCGTCGGCGGCCGGGGTCATGGGCGGTTGCCCTTTCTCGTCGTCTCTCGTCGGTGGAGAGCCTGTCGGGAGCCTGCTGGGTTGCTGCCTGCTGGGGTGCTGCTGCTGGTGTGCTGTTGCTGGGGTGCTGAGGTGACCTGCTCGGAGTAATTGTCCGTCTAGATGTTCTGCCCGGCCTGCAGCTCGGGCAGCACCTGCTTGATGTCGTTGATCGGGATGGCGAACCCGAGGCCGACGCTGCCGGCGGTGCCGCCGCCGGCCGTGGAGCTGGAGCCGCCGGCCGAGTACATCGCCGAGTTGATGCCGATGACCTGGCCGTTCGCGTTGATCAGCGGGCCGCCGGAGTTGCCGGGGTTGAGCGCGGCGTCGGTCTGGAAGGCCTTGTAGGTCGCGGTCTCACCGCTGTTCTGCTGCGGGGTGCTGCCGCGCAGACCGGGCAGGTTCGGGAAGCCGAAGCCGCCGTTGCCGCTGGTGGTGCCCTCGTCGACCTGGACGGTGACCTCGCGGTTCTCGGCGCTGATGATGCCGGAGGTGACGGTGCCGGTGAGGCCCTCCGGGTTGCCGATGGCGACGACCGCGTCACCGACCCCGACGGTGGAGGAGTCGCCGAGGGTGGCGGGGCTGAGGCCCTTGGCGCCGCTCGCGGTGATCACGGCGGCGTCCAGCGACTTGTCGGTGCCGGTGACGGTGGCCTTGGCGGTGGAGCCGTCCTTGAAGGTGACGGTGACCTGACCGCCGTCGGAGGCGCCGGAGACGACGTGGTAGTTGGTGAGGATCCGGCCGTCCTTGTCGAGCACCACGCCGGTGCCGGTGGCGGTGCCGTTCGCGGTCTTCACGGTGATCTGGACGACGCTCGGCGAGACGGCCGAGGCGATCGCGGCGACGTCGGCGCTGCCGTCCGAGCGGGCGGAGACCGGGCTGGCGATGGTGCCGGTCCGGGTGGCCGAGCCGTGTTCCTGGGCGGCGACCACACCGCCGGTCACCCCGCCGAGGACGGCGGCGACCGCCGCGACGGCGGTGACCAGCGCGACCCGGCCGCGCAGGAGGCCGCGCCTGCCCCGGCCGCCGTGCCCGCCGTGCCCGCCGTGGGACGTCGGTCCGTCGGCGGCCGGGGGCGCCGGCGGCATCGGCGGGGCCGCGGGCGGGGGAGGGGGCGGGGTGCCGACCGAGGGGTGGCCGGCGGCCGGGTACCCGGTGGTCGTGCTGTCGAGGACGGTGCCCTGGACGACCGGTACCTCGGCGGGGTGCGGGTGTCCGTGCGGGGCCCGGTACGGGTCGTACTGCTCGCTGCCGTGCTGCTGATCGCTCATGCCGACCAACGTCCGCCCGCCGGATGAGGATCCGATGAGAACGGGGTCAGAAGCCCCCGAGAAGCCCGTTGACTTCTCATAAAGCCTGGTCAGGCCGGGACCGCCGCTAGGACGGCCGAGTCTCCTGCGGCGCGCTCGGCCGGCAGCCGCAGGAACGGCGGATGACCAGGCGCGACGGGAACTTCCGGACCCGCTCGGTGTCCGAGCCGGGCACCATCAGCGAGTCGTCGAGGACGAGGTCCACCGCGGCCCGGGCCATCGCGTCGCGGTCGGAGGCGACGGTGGTCAGCGGCGGGTCGGCGAAGGCGGCCTCGGGCACGTCGTCGAAGCCGGCCACCGCGAGGTCCTCCGGGACCCGCAGGCCGAGCTCGCGGGCGGCTCGCAGCACGCCGATCGCCTGGTCGTCGGTGGAACAGAAGACGGCGGGCGGCCGCTCGGCCGAGCCCAGCAGGCCGAGCGCGACCTCGTAGGCGCCGTAGCGGTGGAAGGGCGCGTCGATCAGGTGCGGTTCGGTAGGCAGGCCGTGGGCGTCCATGGCGCGCTGCCAGCCCTCGACGTGGTCGATGACCGGGTCGCCGGGGGCGGGGGACTCGACCGGGCCGCCGAAGCAGGCCACGTAGGGGTGCCCGTGCTCCTCCAGCAGATGGCGGACGACGGCCTCGGCGCCGGCCACGTCGTCGGTGACCACCGCGACGTCGTCGATCGCCTCGGGCCGGCGGTGCAGGAGCACCACCTTGGCGCCCTCCATCGCGGCGAACTCCTCGGCCGCCCGCTGCGAGGGGCCCTGGCTGACCAGGATCAGGCCGGAGACCCGCATGCCGAGGAAGGCGCGGACGTAGTGCACCTCGCGGTCGTCCACGTAGTCGGAGTTGCCGATCAGGACGAGCTTGCCGCGCTCGGAGGCGGCGCGTTCCACGGCGTGCGCCATCTCGGCGAAGAACGGCTGGCGGGCGTCGGGGACGACCATGCCGATCAGGTTGGTGCGGCGGGAGGCCATCGCCTGGGCGACGCTGTTCGGCCGGTAGCCGAGCTGCTCGATCGCCGCGAGCACCTTCTCCTTGGTCGCGGGCGCGACCGGGCGCGGCCCGTTGTTGATGACGTAGCTGACGACCGCGGTCGAGGTACCAGCCAGTCGGGCTACATCGTCGCGCGTCACTTTGGCCACGGGAGGAGTCTACGCGTGTGGCGTCCGCCCGGGCAGTGGTACCTCGGCTGCCCGGCTGATGCCGGCAGGACAGCGCGGGGCGAATCCGGACAGGCCGGGCGGCGGTCGGCCGCCCGGCCGACGGTCAGGCCTCCAGCGAGGCCGAGGAGCGCTGTGCGAGGTCCGGCCGTTCGCCCTTGTCCGGCTTCTCCGGGACGACGAAGCGGTAGCCGACGTTGCGCACGGTGCCGATCAGCTGCTCGTTCTCGACGCCGAGCTTGGCCCGCAGGCGCCGGACGTGGACGTCGACCGTCCGGGTGCCGCCGAAGTAGTCGTAGCCCCAGACCTCCTGGAGCAGCTGCGCCCGGGTGAAGACCCGGCCGGGGTGCTGCGCGAGGTACTTGAGCAGCTCGAACTCCTTGAAGGTGAGGTCGAGCACCCGGCCCTTGAGCTTGGCGGAGTAGGTGGCCTCGTCGACCGAGAGGTCGCCGTTGCGGATCTCCATCGGGCTGTCGTCGGTGGTCACCTGGAGGCGGCCGAGGGCGAGCCGCAGCCGGGCCTCCACCTCGGCGGGGCCGGCGGTGTCCAGCAGGACGTCGTCGATGCCCCACTCCGCGGTGACGGCGGCCAGGCCGCCCTCGGTGACCACCAGGATCAGCGGTGAGCCGATGCCGGTGGAGCGGAGCAGCTGGCAGAGGCTGCGGATCTGCGGCAGGTCCCGCCGGCCGTCGACCAGGATGACGTCCGCGCTGGGGGTGTCCACCAGGGCGGAGCCCTCGGCGGGCGCCACCCGGACGTTGTGGAGCAGCAGGCCGAGGGCCGGCAGTACCTCCGCGGAGGGTTGCAGCGCGTTGGTGAGGAGGAGCAGAGAACTCATACCCGGTAGTCCCCTTTCCGGGTCGTCGCGGTCGCGTGACGGCTGCCGCCACAGCCGGTTGGCGCACGTGCGGGGAGGTGTCGCGCGCGGGCCCCGGGTGGGGCGGCGGCGGGCGACGCGAGGGAGGTGGGGGAGGAGGCCAGGCGTCCACCGGAGGATTCACCGGCGTGCACGGCAGAACGAGGCGTGCGTCGGAGGTCCCGCAACCCCTGGTGCACCGTTTCTGCCCTGCCCATCCCGTGAACCTTCCGGTCTGTCCCGTACCGGGCGGCGGCCCGGAGCCGGGATCCGACACCCCGTCCTGGTCCCGGTACGTCGTTGTGCCGGGAATGGCGGGGCGGTTCCTGCTCCGCGCCGGGGGTGGGCCGACGAATCGCAAGAACGTCCGTACTGGCGTCCTGAAAGCACGAAAGGATCCGGGGGCGACTCTGCCCGGATCCCTCAGGGGTCGAGGATAGCCGACCTGCTCTCTCGCCGGGAGGGCTCGAAAGCGGCCGTTCGGCCTTTTCGGGCACGCCGGGGGTGAGCCTGACCACAGCGTCGCGCGCGCCGGCACCCGCGCGGCCAGGGCGATTGCCGGTCGGGTCGGCGGACACGCCATCATGGGACGCGTATCGGCGGCACCGTACGCGTACCTCTTTCGAGTGGTGTTCGGCCGCCGGTGGGGACCCGCCCGGGGCACCGGGCCCGGGCGAGGACGACGAGAAGGGGTTGCCATGGGCGCGACCACCGAACCAGCGGGCGCCGCTCGGGTGAGCGGGACGATCCGCTACTGGGCGGCGGCGAAGTCGGAGGCCGGGCTGGCCGAGGAGCCGTACGAGGCGGCGACCCTGGCGGAGGCACTCGCGGCGGCCAGGACGCGGCACGCCGACCGGCCGAAGCTCGTCCGGTTGCTCGGACACTGCTCCTACCTGGTCGACGGCTCTCCCGTCGGCGGCCGTGACCACGCGACGGTGTCCCTCACCGAGGGCGGCACGGTCGAGGTGCTCCCGCCGTTCGCGGGAGGGTGAGCGGCGTGACGGACCCGAACAACGTGAACGGCGGCCCGCAGGGCGCCGGCCCGGGCGGCTGGCAGGAGCCGCAGCAGCCGCAGGCGCAGTCCCAGCACCCGTACGCCCCCGAGCAGGGGTACGCGCCGGAGCCGCAGGAGCAGGTGGCCCGGCCGTACGCCCCCGCTCCCGGCCCCGCCGCGGGCCGGGCACCGGGGCAGCCGGAGCACCCGGGAAGACGGTCGCCGGCCGGTGCTCCCGGGCAGCCGCCGCCGTACGGCGGCGGGCCCGCCCAGCAGCCGCCCCAGCAGCCGTACGGGCAGCAGCAGCCCCCGCAGCCCCCGCCGTACGGACAGCCCCGGCCTCCGCAGCAGCCGTACGGGCAGCCGCGTCAGCAGGCCCGGCCGGGCGGTCAGCAGCAGGCCGGACCGCAGCAGGCCGGACCCCCGTACGGGCAACAGCCGCAGCCGTACGGGCAGCCGCCGCTCGGGCAGCAGCCGTACGCCCAGCCGCCCGTCGACGACGCGGCGACGGCCCTGCTCCCGCCCGTCCCGCCGATGGACGACGCGGCGACGACGCTGCTCCCACCGGTGGTGGTGTCGGGCGCGATGCCGCCCGCGCCGGCCCCGGCCGCGAACCCGGCCCCCGCCCCGGCCCCGGCGCACGTCCTCGACTCGCCGACCATGACGCTCAAGCGCCCGACGGCCCCCGCCGACGGCCCCGGTGCCCCCACCGGCCGCCGCCGCGCCGGTGCCCCGCACGGCGCTGTGCCGGGTCGACCAGGCACCGCCGCGCCCGGACCGGTCGCGCCCGGTTCCGCCGCGCCCGTCCGGACCGGTTCGCCGATCATCGACCCGGGCCTGCAGCCCGCCCTGATCACCTCCGGTGCGGCCGCGCTGCTGGCCGGGGGCGCGGCGATCGGGCAGCCGGCGCTGGCGCTGGTCGTCGCGCTGCTCCAGGTGCTGACCGCGGCCGGCTGGTTCCGGCTGAACGGCATGTGGCCGGCCCGTCAGGGCATCGCCCTCGCCGTGCTGGCCGGTCTCACCGCCGACGTGGCGGTTCTGCTGGCCGACTCGGACGGCGGGGCGGCAGCCGTCGTCGGCACCCTGGGCGGGTTCTTCCTGCTGGTCCTGGTGCTCCAGACGTTCCGCCCCTCGGACCCGAAGGAGCGGTTCTACGCGCTCACCGTGCTCGGTTCGGCCAGCGTGGTGACGGTGCTCTGCACCGCGCTGCTGCTGGCGGACTGGGTGCCGGCGGCGGTCGGCGCTGTCGCGCTGGCCACCGTGCTGGCCGCGGCGCCGCTGCCCGGTCCGAAGCAGCTGGGCCCGGTGCTCGGACTGCTGGCGGCCGTGGTGTTCGGCCTGGTCGTCGGCGCCCCGTCGGCGCTGGGCGTGCTGGCGGGTCTGGGCGCCCTGGTCGGCCGCCGGGTGGCCGGGTACGACTTCCCGTCCCGCTTCGTGCACATGACGGCGGGCGTGGCCCTGCCGCTGGCGGTGGCCTCGCCGCTGATCTGGATCGCCACCCGGCTGCTGGCGGGCTGAGGTCCGGCGGCACGCCCCGCGACGCCCGGTTCCGGAACCATGGTCCGGAGCCGGGCGTCGTACGGTCGTGCGAGCGCGGCCGTCGCGGCGGCCGGCCGTCCGGGCGGGGCGCTCGCGGGCCCGGTGGCGCCGACCGGACCGACGAGTAGGACCGGACCGACCGGTAAGACGAGATCGACGAAGAGAACGACGCGTACGACGACAGCGGCGGGCGACGACGGGGGAGAGCGATGCGCGGTTGGCTGAAGGCGACGATCGGTTTGGTGGTCCTTTCCGGCCTGCTGGTGGGCGCGGACCGGATCGCCGTGGGCCTGGCCGAGGACGAGGTCGCCGAGCAACTGGTGAAGAGCGGCCGGATGAGCCATCGGCCGGACGTGTCGATCGGCGACGTCCCGTTCCTCACCGATCTGCTGTCGAAGAAGGTGGACGACCTCCGGATCTCGGCCGACGGGCTGACCGTCGGTGACGGCACCCACCAGGTGGCGCTGCACTCCTTCGAGGCCCGGCTGTCCGGCGTCGCGGTGAGCGACAGCCTGCGTAGCGCCACGGTGGCCAAGGGCAGCGGCAGCGGCCTGATCTCCTACGCCGACCTCGCCCAGCTGCTGCCGCCCGCCGCCGAGATGGTGCCCGCCGCCGGGAAGCTGCCGGTGGCCCCCAACGCCCGGTTGAGCCTGTCGTACGGCGGGCCGGGCAGGATCAAGGCGGCGCTGGGCCCGCTCGCGGTCGGCGAGGGTTCGGTGCACAGCCAGGGCAACACCGTCACGACGGACGGGTTCCAGCTCAGCGGGGTGGCCGCGATGGTGGCGGGCCTGACCAACCAGAAGGTCGATCCGGTCAGTTTCACCCTCGACCAGCTCCCGGCCGGGCTGAAGCTGTCCGGGGTGACCCCGAAGGAGGAGGGCCTCCAGCTGTCCTTCCAGGGCGACGGCGTGACCCTGATCGGCTGACGCCGGCCGCAGCGCCGGCCCGCACTGCCATGCCCCGTACCGCCATACCCCGTACCCCTTGCCCCTGTTCCGCTCCGCGAGACGCGCTGTCCAGCGCCGACCGTGGAGCGGTGTGCTTCCCGCCCCCGACCGTCCCCCCGGAGGCCCCGAACGGCGGTTGGCCGGTTCCCGCCCACCATACGAAGGTCAAATCTCGTTATCTGAGCCATCTGGTCTCAGTATTCGATACGCTGATGACAGCGGGTACCCCGTGTCCCTAGCATCGTCGGCATGAAGCGACAGACGGACCTCACGAAGCGGCGGGCGGTAGACCTGTGCCGCGTGGCCGCCTGTCTGTGTCGAATGCGCTAACTCGGCGTCTTTGCAGGGCATTTCCCGCCCGCCGCCGATTTCCCCGGTGATCTGGCCCGGTACCCCGTACCGGCCGTTCCCGCTGCACACCGCAGACCACCGCTCGGAACAGTGCGCCTCCCTGGTTCGTCCCATTATTCGGACATGAATTCGGAACGGCCGCCGACGAGCACCCGCAGCAGCACCTTCCGCAAACCGCCCTCGGATGGAGAACACCACCATGAGCCGCAGCGACGTCCTGGTCGACGCCGACTGGGTCCAGGCCCGCCTGGACGACCCGAAGGTCGTCATCGTCGAGGTCGACGAAGACACCTCCGCCTACGACAAGAACCACATCCGCAACGCCGTCCGGATCGACTGGAAGAGCGACCTCCAGGACCCGGTCCGCCGCGACTTCATCGACCAGGCCGGCTTCGAGGCGCTGCTGAGCGCCAAGGGCATCGCCAACGACGACATCGTGGTGCTCTACGGCGGCAAC
This sequence comes from Kitasatospora sp. NPDC022856, assembly GCF_055561235.1. NCBI lineage: Bacteria > Bacillati > Actinomycetota > Actinomycetes > Kitasatosporales > Streptomycetaceae > Kitasatospora > Kitasatospora sp. NPDC022856. The sequence continues at coordinate 34,276 of NZ_JBVHHE010000006.1, forward strand.
AACAACTGGTTCGCCTCGTACGCCTACTGGTACTTCAAGCTGTACGGCCACGGCGATGTCCGCCTGCTGGACGGCGGCCGCAAGAAGTGGGAGCTGGACTCCCGCGACCTGGTCGCCGAGGTGCCGGCCCGCCCCGCGACCGAGTACAAGGCGCAGGCCGTCGACTCCTCGATCCGTGCCTTCCGCGACGACGTGATCGCCGCCATCGGCACCCTCAACCTGGTCGACGTCCGCTCGCCCGACGAGTTCTCCGGCAAGCTGCTCGCCCCGGCCCACCTCCCGCAGGAGCAGTCGCAGCGCCCCGGCCACGTGCCGAGCGCCCGCAACATCCCGTGGGCCAAGAACGCCAACGACGACGGCACCTTCAAGAGCGACGACGAGCTGAAGGCCCTGTACGAGGCCGAGGGCATCGACCTGGCCAAGGACACCATCGCCTACTGCCGCATCGGCGAGCGCTCCGCGCTCACCTGGTTCGTGCTGCACGAGCTGCTCGGCCAGGAGAACGTGAAGAACTACGACGGCTCCTGGACCGAGTACGGCAGCCTCGTCGGCGTGCCGATCGAGCTCGGCAACTGAACCGCCGGCTCCACCCGTAAGGCTGAAGGGAAGACAAGACATGTGCGGTGCGAAGGCCGGTGGGCCGGACCTGGCAGGAGTTGACGTGGCGAACGAGACGATCATCCAGGGTTCCGTGACCCGAGACGGCGAGCCGGTGAACGGCTACGTCCGGCTGCTCGACGAGGGCGGCGAGTTCACGGCCGAGGTGCCCACCTCGGCGACCGGCCAGTTCCGGTTCTTCGCCCGCCCGGGCAAGTGGACGCTGCGCGCGCTCGTCCCGGGGCAGACCGTGGACCGCCAGGTGGTCGCCTCCCAGGGTAACCTGACCGAGGTCGCCATCGCCGTCTGAGCGCTCTGACCCCGCTCCGAGCGCCCCGCGTGCGCTTCGCACGCCGAGCGCTCCGGGTGACCGAGTGCGCCGGATCCGGCCCGAAACGGCCGGATCCGATCCCGAGGGCCCCTGCTTCCGCAGGGGCCCTCGGTCGTACGGTGGAAGCGTGCAGGGGAGCCGGCGGCATCGCTACTACTTCGCCATGATGGGCGTCTGCCTGGGGCTGTTCGTCCTGGCCTGGGGCGTGGTCCGGTTCTGGTCCGTCCCGGCCGCGATCGGCATGTGCGTGGTCGCGATGGTGATCCCGCCCGCCGCCGCGGTGTTCGCGAACAAGCGGGACCCCGAGGACGACTGGTGGAACGACCCGCGCTGGGAGGACCCGAAGTGGGGCGACCCCGGTCACGACCGGGACCACCCGGACCACGAGGGGCGGCGGGGGCCGGATCAGTAGACGAGGGCCTGCACGCCGTCCGCCATGATCTCGCTGACGAAGACCTGCGCGCCCGCGATCCGGACGCCCTCGACGGTGTCCTTCTGCTCGATCCCGCGCCGGGCCGCGCACTGCGTGCAGAGGGTGACGGTGCCGGCCGCCAGGATCGACTCCAGCAGGTCCGGCAGCGGCGCCGCGTGCGGCAGCTCGAACTCCGCCGCCCGCCCCGGCAGGGCGAACCAGGACGACTCGCCGGTCAGCCAGAGCGAGACCTCGATCCCGCTGGCGACGGCCACCGCCGCCACCGTGAAGGCCTGCGAGCAGCGCTCCGGCGCGTCCGCACCGGCGGTGACCTTGATGACGAGCTTCTTCGAGTCGGACTTCGTATCGGAGGACATGCCGCCACCCTAGATCCCGGCGAAATGCCGACGTGGTGGGGCTCACCGAGACCCGTCGTCACCCGGCGGATAGAGTGAGCGCCAGCAAAATCCACCACACTGTCGCCGCCCTGGGAGCCCCCCGTGTCCGGTCTGGAAATCTTCTTCGACGGTCTGCTGGCCCTCATGGCCGTGCTGATCACCTGGTTCGCCATCTTCTCGGTGATGAAGCTGTACCAGGGCCAGCGCTGAGTCCGGCTGCCGTACGGTTGAAGCTGCCCCACATCGTCGACGACAGCGACCAGGAACATGATCGAGATCCCCTCTGACCTCCACAAGGACGTCGTCCCGCTCGCCTTCCTCCTCGGCACCTGGGAGGGCGCGGGCGTCTACGCGCCGCTGCCCGGCGAGGAGGCCGCCGGTGCGGAGAAGTGCAACTTCGGCCAGGAGATCGTCTTCCGGCACGACGGCCGGCCGTTCCTGGAGTTCCGCTCCCGCACCTGGGTGCTGGACAGCGAGGGCGAGAAGGTCCGCCCGCTGGAGAACGAGCACGCGTTCTGGCGCGTGACCAGCAACCAGCACGGCACCAGCGGTGCCCGCGGGATCGAGATCTCCTCCGTCCGGGACGACGGCGCGGTCGAGATCTGGTACGGCGAGCTGGCCGACGGCAAGCCGCAGATCGACGTCTCCACCGACGCGGTGGCCCGGATCGAGGGCTCGCCGGAGTACTCGGGCGGCAAGCGTCTCTTCGGCTTCGTCAACGAGGAGCTGCTCTGGGTCGGCGAGAAGGCCGCCCCGAACGTGCCGCTGCGCCCGTACATGTCGGCGCAGCTGAAGAAGGTGCTCAGCCCGGCCCAGCTGATCAAGGACATCAACGACCTGCCGGACGACGGCATCGCCTTCTTCCGCTGAGCACGGCTCACCGCTGAGCACGGCTCACCGCCGGGCACAGCCCACAGCCCACCGCGCACGAGGTAGGGACCGGCCGACGGCCGGTCCCTACACTTGCATCAGGACCCCGACCTTGGCAGGGACAGCACCGTGGCGGACACCGGCACCACAGACTGGCAGCTCTCCGGCGACTGGAAGGCCGATCTGCGTCAGCGCGGCTACCGCCTCACGCCCCAGCGCCAGCTCGTCCTGGAGGCGGTCGACGTGCTCGACCACGCGACTCCGGACGACATCCTCGGGCACGTCCGCCGGACGGCCAGCGGCATCAACATCTCCACCGTCTACCGGACCCTGGAGCTGCTGGAGGAGCTCGGCCTGGTGTCGCACGCGCACCTCGGCCACGGCGCTCCGACGTACCACCTGGCGGGCCGTCACCACCACCTGCACCTGGTCTGCCGGGACTGCGAGAAGGTCACCGAGACCGGTACCGAGATCGCCCGCCCGCTGATCGAGAGCCTGCGCGAGCAGCACGGCTTCGACACCGACCTCAAGCATTTCGCCATCTTCGGCCGCTGCGCCGACTGCACCGCCAAGCTCGCCGAGGACCGGCCGTAAGCTGGCCGGTATGAAGAGCCCGCTGCTTGCGCTGCCCGGTGCCGTCCCCGCCGAGGGAACCGACGAGGGCGTGGCCGCCCACTACGGCGACATCTTCCGCGAGCAACGCAACCTCGCGCGGGGCAGCGGCTTCGTGGACCTCTCCCACCGCGGCGTGATCACCGTGACCGGCGACGACCGGCTGGCCTGGCTGCACCTGCTGCTCACCCAGCACGTCAGCGAGCTGCCCGTGCAGCAGGCCACCGAGGCGCTGGTGCTCTCCCCGAACGGACACGTCGAGCACGCCCTGTACCTGGTCGACGACGGCACCACCACCTGGGCGCACGTCGAGCCGGGAACGGCGCAGGCACTGCTCGGCTACCTGGAGAGCATGAAGTTCTTCTACCGGGTCGAGGTCGCCGACGCGACCGCCGACTACGCGGTGGTCCACCTGCCGGCCGGCTCCACCGCCGCGGCGGACGGCGCGGCGGCGGTCCGCGAGCTGGCCTACGGGCGGGACCTCTTCCTGCCGCGTGCCGAGCTGGCGGCGCTGACCGGGGGCTACGGCCCGGCGGCCGGGATCTGGGCGTACGAGGCGCTGCGGATCGAGGGCCACCGGCCGCGGCTCGGTTTCGAGACCGACCACCGGACCATCCCGCACGAGGTGGACTGGCTGACGACCGCCGTCCACCTGCAGAAGGGCTGCTACCGCGGCCAGGAGACGGTCGCCCGGGTGCACAACCTGGGCCGGCCGCCGCGCCGGCTGGTCTTCCTGCACCTGGACGGCACCGAGGAGACGCTGCCCCCGCACGGTACCGAGGTGCGGCTCGCCTCGGACCCGGACGGCCGGGCACTGGGCTTCGTGACGTCCTCGGCGCGCCACCACGAGCTGGGGCCGATCGCGCTGGCGATCGTCAAGCGGAACGTCCCGGTGGACGCGGTGCTGCTGGCCGGGACGGTGCCGGGGACGCAGGACGTGATCGTCCCGCAGTAGCCGGGCCGGTCGGGCCCCGGTCCGGTCAGACCTCGACCAGGACGGTGAACGGGCCGTCGTTCACCAGTGCGACCCGCATGTCCGCGCCGAAGCGGCCGGTCTCGACCTTGGCGCCCAGGGCGCGCAGTTGGGCGACCACCTCGTCCACCAGCGGCTCGGCGACCGGGCCGGGGGCGGCGGCGTTCCAGGTGGGGCGGCGGCCCTTGCGGGCGTCCCCGTAGAGGGTGAACTGGCTGATCACCAGGAGCGGCGCGCCCAGGTCCGAGCAGGACTGCTCGACCCCGTCGGCCCGGGCCTCGTCCGGCTCCAGCAGTCGTAGCGTCCAGAGCTTGCGGGCCAGTTGGGCCGCCTTGGCGGGGGTGTCCTCGTGGGTGACGCCGACCAGGACGCAGAGCCCCGGTCCCTCGATCGCGCCGACGGTCTCGCCGGCCACCGTCACCCTGGCCTCGGTCACTCGCTGCACCACTGCTCGCATGCGGCCATTGTGCCGGAGCGGGCGGCGCGTTCCGGCGGCCCCCTGAGGGGCGTGCGCAAGGCCCGTACGCGCCGGGTGGTGCGCGCCTGCGCGCCAGGGGATGCCGCTCTCGCTGCGAAAAGCCCCGGTCATATCAGCCACCCCCGTTCGCCAGGGGGCCGTTCGGGTGCACGGGCGGTGCACCGGCGGTGGGCGGGGTGGCACGCTGGGGCGGTACGAGGGTCCGGGGCGCCAGAGGTCCGCCGCGCCGGGTCCGTTCGGCCGGGTGGTCGAGTCGGTAGGTCAGGCGTTCTGGTGGTGTCGCCCCGTGGGGTGGCATCGGCGGGGGCGGGAACCTTTCGGGGGCGATCGCGCGTGCCATCGGACGGGTGTGCGCGGCGGGTACGCGCGACGGCCCGCCCGGGGGACGGGTCGGACCGGCGGCAGGCGACGGGGTGCCGCGAGCGGGCGGGATCGGACGACGGCAGGTGGTTGGTTGATGGACGCGAGCAGCACGGCACGGGGCCGGTCCGGGCAGACGCCCGAGGGGCCGGAGCCGGTGGGGGGCTCCTCCGGCCCGGCAGCGGGTACGGAGGGTGAGCCCGATCTGGGGCGGTTGGGCCTGGAGCAGCTGCGCACCCTGCGCCGGGAGACCCTGGAGCAGGAGGCGGACCTCTCCTATCTGCGGCGCCTGCTGCACGGTCGGATGGACATCCTGCGGGCCGAACTCGACCGCCGGCCGGGCGCGCTCCTGGTGGCGGCCGGGGGTGAGAGCCCGGCGGGCGGCGCGCTGTTGGACCGGCTGCCGGCCATCCTCACCGATGCCCCGTCGACGGTCCGCCGCTCCGCCCGGCACGTCACCCTGGGGCCGCCCCGCGGCCAGCAGTCCCAGCTGGAGGCGGACGCCCTGATGGGCGATGTCCAGCTGGCCGACCTGGCCGCGCACCCGCCCGAGGAGCTGCTGGCCGCGCTGGACCGGCTGCGCGCGCACGAGCGCGAGGTGTCCGGCCGGCGGCAGCTGCTGCTGCGGACGGCGGACGGCTGCAGTGCCGAGATCACCCGCAGGTACCGTGATGGGGAAGCGCGGGTCGACGACCTGCTCGCGGGCGGCCCGCTCTGACCGGGTGAGGTGTCCGGGGCGGGTGCGTGCGGTCCGGCTCGCCCCCGGCCCACCCTCACCCCGGAAGGCTTCCGCCATGTCCCACTCCGTCGCCCTGCCCGTGCTCGCCGAGGTCATACGCTCCGGCTTCACCGAGGGCCGGCACCACGGATCGCTGGTCCTGCTCGCCGCCGACGGCTCGGTGGACTTCGCGCTGGGCGACCCCGACGCCCCGGTCTTCCCGCGTTCGTGCGCCAAGCCGTTCCAGGCGGTGGCCACCCTGCGGGCGGGCCTGGCGATCGAGGGCGAGCTGCTGGCGCTGGCCGCCTCCAGCCACTCCGCGGAATCGTTTCACCTGGACGGCGTACGGCGGATCCTGGGTGACGCGGGGCTGGACGAGTCCGCCCTGCGGACCCCGGCCGACCTGCCGCTCGACGAGACCGAGGCCGAGCTGCACCTGCGGTCCGGCGGCGGGCGCGCACCGATCCTGATGGACTGCTCCGGCAAGCACGCCGGCTGGCTGGCCGCCTGCGTCGCCAACGACTGGCCGACCGAGAGCTACCTCGACCCGGCGCACCCCCTCCAGGTGCTGGCCCGCGAGGCCATGGCGGAGGCCACCGGCGAGCCGGCGGCGCACGCCGGGGTGGACGGCTGCGGCGCCCCGCTGCTGGCCGTCAGCCTGACCGGCCTGGCCCGCGGCTACCGGGCGCTGCTGGGGGCCGAGCCGGGGACGCCGCAGCGCCGGGTGGCCGACGCCATGCGCGCCCACCCCGAGTACGTGGCCGGCACCCGCCGGGCCGACACCTGGCTGATGCGGGCGGTGCCGGGCGCGCTGTCCAAGATGGGGGCCGAGGCCGTGCAGGCGGTGGCGCTGCCGGACGGCCGGGCTCTCGCCTTCAAGATCGATGACGGTGCCGAGCGGGCCCGCGGGCCGGTTCTGGCGGCCGCGCTGCGCCGGCTCGGGGTGACCACGGCGGACGGCACGGTGGAGCGGATCGCGGCCGCGCCGCTGCTCGGCGGTGGGGTGCCGGTGGGCGAGATCCGGGCGGCCTTCTAGGCCCGTGCCCGGGTTCCCCGGCACGGGGGCGGCGCCGCGCTCCCGAGGACGGGCCCCGGGCCCGCCCGGCGGGCGCCGGAGTGCGGACCGGCCGGTGGCGGTGCACGGTGGACGGGGGCCGTCGCACAGGTGAGGGAGTCCGTCATGAGCGAGCACGTCTACCGGGTGACCGAGATCGTCGGGTCTTCGACCGAGAGCATCGACGCCGCCATCCGCAACGGGGTGGAGCGGGCCTCCCGGACGCTGCGCAACCTCGACTGGTTCGAGGTGACGCAGGTCCGGGGGCACCTGGCGGAGGGCCGGATCCAGCACTACCAGGTCGGTCTGAAGGTCGGTTTCCGGCTCGACGACGACGCCTGACCGGGGCCCGGCGCGCGCCGGGCCCCGGTGCGCAGCGATCGGCCGTGTCCAGCGGTCGCCGGAGTTCGGCGCCCGCCCGTGCCCGGCGCCCGTCCCCTGCTCAGCGGTCGCGCTCGGGCAGGACCAGCGGGACGCCCGTGCGCGGGTGCGCCAGCACCTCCACCGGGTGCCCGTAGACCTCGCTGAGCAGCGGCGCGCGCAGCACCTCGGCCACCGGGCCGTCGGCGATCGTCGCACCGGCGGTCAGCAGCACCACCCGGTCCGCGTAGGCCGCCGCCAGCGACAGGTCGTGCAGCACGACGACCACACCGTCCCCGGCGGCGGCCCGCGCCCGGGCGACCCGCAGCACCAGCTCCTGGTGACGCAGGTCGAGGGCGGCGGTGGGCTCGTCGAGCAGCAGCAGCGCGGTCCGCTGGGCCAGCACCCGGGCCAGCGCCACCCGGGCCCGCTCGCCGCCGGAGAGCGCGGTGAACGGCCGCCCGGCGAAGGCGGTGGACTCGGTCGCGGCCATCGCCCCGGCGACCACCGCGTCGTCCTCGGCGGCGGCCGCCGTGCCGGCCCAGGGGGCCCGGCCCATCCGGACCACCTCGTCGGCGGGGAACGGGAAGGACAGGGCGGCCGACTGCGGCAGCAGCGCGCGGTGCCGGGCGAGTTCGGCCGGCCGGTAGCCGGCCAGCGGGCGGTCGAGCAGCCGGACGGTGCCGGCGGTCGGCGCGAGGTCGCCGGCCAGTACGGAGAGCAGGGTGGACTTGCCGGCGCCGTTCGGCCCGAGCAGGGCGACCACCTCGCCGGCCGTCACCCGGACGTCCGCGCCGGCCAGCAGCTCGCGCCCGCCGACCGTCAGCCGGACGCCCTCGGCGGCGAGCAGCTCGGTGCCCGGGGCGGGGCGTCCGGGTACCTCGGGCCGGGTCCGCAGCCTCAAGCCCAGCCTCCCTGCTTGGTCCTGGTGCGGCGCAGCAGCCAGAAGAAGAACGGGCTGCCGATCAGTGCGGTGAGCACGCCGAGCGGCAGTTCGGCGGGCTCGGCCAGGGTGCGGGCGGCGAGGTCGCCGACGACCAGGACGAGCGCACCGCCGAGGGCGGAGGCGGGCAGCAGGAACCGGTGGCCCGGTCCGGCCAGCATCCGCAGCAGGTGCGGGACGACCAGGCCGACGAAGCTGATGATGCCGCTGACCGCGACGGCGGCGGCGGTGAGCAGGGCGACCAGGGTGATCAGCACCAGGCGCATCCGCTCGACGTCCACGCCGAGGTGGCGGGCCGGCCGTTCGCCGAGCGCCAGCAGGTCCAACTGCCTTGCGTAGCGCGGGGCGAGGGCCAGGCCGACGAGTGCGAACGGCAGTACCGCCAGCGCCTTGCCCCAGGTGGCCTGGGAGAGCGAGCCGAGCTGCCAGAACGTCACCTGGCTGATCGCGGCGGAGTCGGCGGTGAAGAGGAAGAGGCCGATCAGCGCTCCGCAGAAGGCGTTCACCGCGACACCGGTGAGGATCAGCGTGACCACCTCGGTGCGGCCGCCGGAGCGGGACATCGCGTACACCGCGAAGACCGTCAGCAGGCCGGTGGCGAAGGCGAAGGCGGTGACGGTCCAGTTGCCGAAGGCGTCGAGGCCGAGCACGATGCAGCCGACCGCGCCCACTGCGCCGCCGGAGGAGACGCCGATCACGGCGGGCTCGGCCAGCGGGTTGCCGAACACGCCCTGCATCAACGCGCCCGCGCAGCCGAGCGAGCCGCCGACCAGCAGGGCGAGCACCACCCGGGGGAGGCGGACGTTCCAGAGCACCGACTCCGGGACGCGGTCGAGCGGCTGGCCGCCGAGGCCGAGCCGGTGGCCGAAGGAGGCGAGGATGTCGCCGAGCGGGATGCGGTAGGCGCCGATGCCGGCCGCGAGCAGGGCGCAGAGCACCAGGGCGGCGGCCAGACCGGCGGTGATCACGGCGGTGCGCCGGGGTCCGGGCAGTGCGAGGGCCTTCTTCCGTACGGCGGTGCTCACTTGGCGGCCGCCGGGTAGAGCTGGTCGGCGATCTCGCGGAGCACCTGCGGGGTGCGCGGGCCGTAGCTGAGCAGCTGGCCGTCCTCGATCGAGACGATCCGGCGGTCCAGCCCGGCCGGGGTCTGGGCGACGCCGGGCAGCTTCAGCAGGCCGTCGACGCCGCCGACCGACTCCAGGCCCTTGCTCATCACCAGGATCGCGTCGGGGGCGGCCTTGACCAGGGCCTCGCCGGTGAGCGGGGTGAAGTCGCCGGTGAGCCCGGCGCCCTGGCCGGCGTCCGCGCCGCCGACGGCCTCGATCAGCGAGCCGGCGCCGGAGTCCGGGCCGCCGAGGAGGAAGACGGAGGCGCTGCCGCGCAGGTAGAGGAAGGCGACCTTGGGGTGTCGGCCGGCGGTGGGCAGCGCGGCCTTCGCCTCGGTGATCCGCTGCTCGGTGCGCTCCTTGAGCTGCCGTCCGGCGTCCGGGACGCCGAGGCCGGCGGCGACGGTGTCGATCCGGGGGCCGACGTCGGCGAGCTTCTTGGCATCGTCGAGGACGATCAGCGGGACGCCCGCCGCGCGGATCTGCGCGATCGCCTCGGCCGGGCCGGTGGAGCGGTCGGCGAGGACGACGGTCGGGTGCAGCGAGAGCACGCCCTCGGCGGAGACGTCGTGCGCCTGGGTGATCACCGGGAGCGCGGCGGCCTGCTGGAAGGTGGTGGAGACGTCCCGGGCGACCACCCTGGGGCCGAGGCCGAGGCTGAACACGATCTCGGCGAGGCTCCCGTCGAGCGGGATGATCCGCTCGGCGCTGGTCACCGTGACCTGGCGGCCGTCGGCGGAGGCGGCGGTGACCGGGAGCCGGGGAGCGGGCGTCTCGGCCAGTGGCTCCACGGTGTCCGGGGCGCGGGTGGCGGCGGCCCGGCCGGCCGCTCCGGTGGCGCCGGCGCCCGATCCGCAGGCGGTCAGCCCGAGCAGCATGCCGAGGGCCACCAGCAGCAGGAGGGGGCCGCGGGCCACCCGGGGTCGGATCGTGCTGCTGCTCAACATGCGTCCCTTCGGTGGGAGTTGGCGTCGCCATCGGCGGCGGGCCGGGGAGATCGGCGGGACTCTTGACTCCATATATTAGGTTAGCCTTACCTGAGTTCCGCAAGGGGGTCGGCGCCGCGCCCACCCCTCCCCAGTCGTGCCGAGGAGTGATCCGCCGTGCCTCTGCCCAGACGGCTCCGTCGCCTGGCCGCCACCCTGGTGGCCACCCTCGCCGCCCTCCTGACGGTGGCGCTGCTGCCGGTCCAGGCCGGGGCGGCGGAGGGCAGGGTGTCCGGCGGCCGGCTGGACTGGGGGATCCGGCAGTCCTTCCTGACCTACGTCACCGGCCCGATCGCCAAGGGGAGTTGGGCGCTCACCGGGGGCGCCGCCACGGTCGGCGGGAGCACCTTCCGGTTCCACTCGGCCACCGGCGCGTACGACCCGGCCACCGGCGCGCTGAGCGCCGCGTTCTCCGGCGGGGTCCGGTTCACCGGGCACCAGGAGAACGGCGTCGACGCGCTCGACCTGAGCATCGGCCGGCTCACCTTCCGGGCCGCCGCCGGCGGTGGCGCCGGGCTGTACGCGGACGTCAGCAGCAAGTCCGAGGAGACCGGCCGGGTCAGCAGCGTGAGCCAGGCCAAGCTCGCCGACCTCTCGCTGGCCGGGGTCGACCTGCGCGGCGCCGCCGGCACCCTGACGCTCGGCAACGTGCCCGCGACGCTGACCGATGCCGGAGCGAAGGCCTTCGGCAACTTCTACACCGCCGGGACGGCGCTGGACCCGGTCAACCTCTCGGTCAACCTGCCGGCGGCCCAGCCGACCCCGGCGGCCCCGTCGCCGTCCGCGCCGGCCGCCGCCCCGACCGCCGACCGGCCGTCCGCGACGCCGGAACAGCCGACGGCCGCCCCGGCGTCGACGCCCCCGTCGGCGGCCGCCCCCGCGGCTCCGGCCCGGACGGAGTTCGCGAACGGCGCCCTCGACTGGGGGGTGCGCCGGACCTTCCGCGACTACGTCACCGGCGCGATCGCCCAGGGCCGCTGGGAGCTCGCCGGCGGCGCGGCCGACGGCGGCGCGTTCTTCCGCTGGACCCCGGCCAAGGGCGGGTACGACCCGGCGGCCGGCACCCTCACCGCCGCCTTCTCCGGCAGCGTCCGCTTCACCGGCGTGCGGAGCGGCGACGGCTACGGGCTCGACCTCACCCTCGCCAACCCGGGAGTGACGGTGGCCGGCGGTCGGGGCCGGCTGGTCGCGGACGTCTCCGGCCGTACGCCGGACGGCGGTTCGCAGGCGCTGACCGGGGTCGAGCTGGCCGCCTTCGATCCGGCCGGGCTCACGTCCGAGGCGGGCCTGCTGAAGGCCGCCGAACTCCCGCTCAAGCTCACCGAGGCGGGCGCCAAGGCCTTCGGCACGCTCTACCCGGCGGGTACCGAGATGGACCCGCTGAGCTTCGCCGTCGCCCTCGACCCGGCCGCCGCGCTCCCCCCGCTGCCCGACATCGGCAGCGCCCCGCCGGTCGCGCCGGGCCCCGCCGCCACCACCACGGCCTCCGCCGCCCCCGTCGCCGCGTCCTCCTCCTCGGGCGGCGTCCCGGCGGTGGCGGTGGCCGGCGGCGCCCTGGTGGTCGCACTGGGCGCGACCGCCGCGGTGCTCGCCCGGCGCCGGCGCCGGGCCACCCCCGCCGACGCGGCCTGACGTCGGTTCCCGTCCCCTGCCCACCGAACGGAGTCCCACCATGTCCCGCAGTTCCGCCATGCCCGCAGGCCGCCGCAACCGCACCCGGCTGGCCGCCCTCGCCGCCGCCACCGCGGGCCTCGGCCTGACCGCCTTCGGGGCTCCCGCCCTGGCCTTCGGCGCCGGCGGGCCCGGCAGCGTCACGTACGACACCGGCGCGCTGGACTGGGGGGTCAAGGCCAGCTTCCGCGGCTACGTCACCGGCCCGGTCGGCGGCGGCAGCGTGGAGCTGACCGGCGGCGCCACCACCAACGCCGACGGCAGCCTCCACTTCGGCCTGGCGAGCGCGTCCTACGACCTCACCACCCACGCGCTCACCTCGGCTTTCAGCGGCGGCGTCCGGTTCACCGCCCACCACGGCGCGCTGGACGTCGGTCTGAGCGACCTGAAGATCTTCACCTCGGGGACGACCGGCACGCTCACCGCCGACACCGCCTCCAAGGAGTCGATGGGTGCCACCGAGGTCACCCGCCGGGACGACGTGCCGCTGGTGACGTTCACGGTCGGCCGGGACACCACCACGGGCGTGCCGACGGCGGCCGCGCTCACCGAGCAGGGTGCCAAGGCGTTCGCCGGCTTCTACCAGGCCGGGGCCGCGATGGACCCGCTGGCGCTGCTGCTGAAGCAGAGCCCGGCCACGCCGTCGCCGACCGTCACGGCGACCGTCGCGCCCTCGGCCTCGCCGTCCGCCTCGCAGTCCCCGTCCGCCTCGGGGTCGCCGTCCGCGACCGGTTCGCCCTCCGCCACCCGGTCGCCGAGCGCCACCGGTTCGGCGTCGGCCTCGCAGTCCCCGAGCGCCTCGGGTTCGCCGTCCGTCCCGGGCTCGCCCTCCGCGAGCGGTTCGCCGTCCGTCTCGAAGTCGCCGAGCGCCCCGGGCTCGCCGTCGGCCACCGGCGCGCCGAACGGCGAACTCGCCATCGTGAACGCCACCCTGGACTGGTCGGTCAAGGAGAGCTTCCGCAAGTACCTGACGACGATGGCCAACGGCAAGGTGGAGTTCGGCGGCGGCGCCGCGGACTACCGCTTCGGCGGCGGCACCGGCAGCTACGACACCGCGACCCACACGGTGTCGGCCGGTTTCAACGGCTCGGTCCGCTTCCTCGGCCACCCGGAGGGCGGCGGCTACCAGCTGGACACCACCCTCGCCGGGTTCGGCCTGAAGATCGACAAGGACGGCGCCTACCTGACCGCCGACGTCAACGCGAAGTCCCGGGACGGGAAGGGCGACACCGCGCTCACCGGCGTCCGGATCGCCAGGCTGGACCTCTCCGGGGCGAGCTTCGCCCCGGTCAACGGCGTGGTGACGCTCTCCGGGGTGCCGGCCACGCTGACCGCCGAGGGCGTGCCCGCGTTCGGCAGCTACCCGGCCGGCGAGGCCCTCGACCCGGTCACCGTCGCGCTCGCCTTCGGCAAGGGTGCCCAGCTGCCCACCGGCCCGGCGGCCGGTGCCGGCACGGGTGCGGGGACGGGTACGGGGGCGGGCAGTGGCTCCGGCGGCGCCGCGGGGAGCGGCGTGGGCGCCTCGCTGAGCCCCGGTGGCGGCGCCTCGCTGGCCTCCACCGGGGCGGCCACCCCGGTGGTGCCGCTGCTGGCCACCGCGGCCGGTCTGCTGCTGCTCGGTGGCAGCGCCACGGTGCTGGCCCGCCGCCGGACCGCCGCGCAGGCCTGATCCGGCGCCCAGGAAGCACCGGGCCCCGGCGAGCAACCGCTCGCCGGGGCCCGGTGCTTCGCCGTCCGGTCGGGCGCGGGCGCACCGGTGCGGGGACGTTCCCGCGCGGCGGTGGTCAGGCGCTCAGCGGGTAACGCCCGTCCAGGTCGTGGAAGATCGCGCCGTTGAGCACGAAGGCGCGCTTGCACTCCTCGACCACCCGGCGGCGCTCGATGTCGTCCAGCGCGAGTCCGGCGGCGTCCAGCTTGGCCCGGTAGTCGCGCTTGAAGGCGGCCGGGTTGTCGACCTCCTCGAACACGTAGAAGCGCACGCCGTCGCCCTTGCGCTCGAATCCCCAGGTCTTCTCGGCGATGCCGCGGATGATCTGACCGCCCGACAGGTCGCCGAGGTAGCGGGTGTAGTGGTGCGCGATGTACCCGTCCGGCCACTCGGCCGCCAGCTCCTCCACCCGGGCCACGTACGCGGCGGTGGCGGGCAGCGGCGCCAGCCCCTCGCGCCAGCCGGGCCCGCGCAGGTGCTCCAGGTCGCGCTCGATGGCGGCGGTGCGCAGCAGGGCCCGGTCGATGAACGGTCCGGCCACCGGGTGGTCCGCCAGCTCGGCGGTCCGGCCCTCCAGGGCCCGGTAGACGTACCAGAGCTGGCCCGTGAGGTCGGCGTAGGCGTCGATGCCGAGCCGTCCGTCCAGCAGGCGGCTCATGAAGGACGACTGCTCCGCGGCCTCGTGCTCCTCGCTGCTGGCGGTGCGGAGCACGGTGGAGAACGGGACGGGCTGCTCGGGCGTGGGCATGCGGCCTCCAGGGATCGGAACGGGCTCCGACTTTTTGGTTAGCCTAACCTAAGTTGCCGTCATGCCGACAGAGTGTCGGCAAAGCCGGTCCGGGAGCGGCGCGGGAGCCTCCGGGCGCGGCCGGGAACGGCGAAGGCCGGGGTCGCGGACGAATCCGCGAACCCCGGCCTCCGACTGCCCCGACCTACCTCGAACCGCCCTGCGAACGAGATCGGTACGAGGGCTCAGTGACCGCCCTGCTCCGCAAGCCGCTTGATCGACGCGGTGACCTCGGCCTCGGCCTCGGCGCGGCCGACCCAGTTGGCGCCCTCGACGGACTTGCCGGGCTCCAGGTCCTTGTAGACCTCGAAGAAGTGCTGGATCTCCAGACGGTCGAACTCCGACACGTGGTGGATGTCCTGCAGGTGCTCCCAGCGGGGGTCGGTCGCCGGGACGCAGAGCAGCTTGTCGTCGCCGCCGGCCTCGTCCGTCATCTTGAACATGCCGATGACGCGGCACTTGATCAGGCAACCGGGGAAGGTCGGCTCCTCCAGGATGACCAGGGCGTCCAGGGGGTCGCCGTCGTCCGCCAGGGTGCCCTCGACATAGCCGTAGTCGGCCGGGTAGCGCGTCGAGGTGAACAGCATCCGGTCAAGACGAAGGCGACCGCTCTCGTGGTCGACCTCGTACTTGTTGCGCGAGCCCTTAGGGATTTCGATAAGGACGTCGAACTCCAACGGTTCCTCCAAGGTAGGGACTGACAGAATCCAAGTGTCTCCTACGGGAGCGGGTGCTCAGGAAAGGGGCCGGTCGGTGGGAGCAGTGGTCGGGGCGGGAGACCGCCGCAGGGGGACGGCCGCAGGGTTGTTCGGGGCGGCGCTACTGGTCGCCGGCACGGTGCTGGGCTCGGGCGGCGGCGCGTACGCCCAGCCCTCCCCTCCGGCCGGCGGGCACAGCGCGGGCCACGGCGAGGACGGGAAGAAGCACGACGGCGGAGACGGTGGCCGCGACGGCGACCGCGGGCACGACCGCGGCGGCGACCAGGGCCGGAACCGGGTGGGAGCGGCGGAGCCGACCGGCCCGACCGGGGCCGCCGGGCCGTCCACCACCCCGCCGCCCGGCACCCCGCCCGCCGGGCCCGCCGGTTCTCCCACGGGGACGTCCGCCACCCCGGCCGCCGGCCGCCCGGCCCCGGTCGCGGGGGCCGTCCTGGCCTCGGCCGAGGCCGGACCGGGCGCCGCGCTGCCGACCGCCCAGGGGCTCCAGCAGGCGCTCGCCGCCGCGCTCGCGGACCGCAACCTGGGCACCGTCAGCTTCGCCGTCGCGGACGCGGCGGACGGCCGGGTGCTCTACGGCTCGGGGGAGAACGCGCCCGCCACCCCGGCCTCCACCACCAAGCTGGCGACCACCGTCGCGGCGCTCTCGCTGATCCCGGGGGACACCCGGTTGGCCACCCGGGTCGTCAAGGGTGCGAACCCCGGCGAGATCACCCTCGTGGGTGGTGGTGACCCGACCCTCACCGCGCTGCCCGCCGACCAGGTGCAGATCGGCGGCGCGCCCGCCGACGCGGACACCGCCCCCGCCTCCCTGGAGGCCCTGGCCCGGCAGACCGCCGCCGCCCTCAAGGCCGCCGGCACCACCGCCGTCAAGCTGGACTACGACCTCTCGCTCTACGCGGGCAGCCCCCAGCACAAGAACTACGACGCTGCCAACATCGCGCTGGTCACCCCGCTGATGATCGACGAGGGCAAGGTCGACCCGAAGAGCCGTGAGGACGCGCCGGCCCGGGTGGCCGACCCGGCCGGCCAGGCCGCCGACGCCTTCGCCGCCCAGCTGAAGGCCCAGGGCATCACCGTGGACGGCAAGGCCAAGCCCGCCGCCGCCCCCGCGGCCGCCACCGCGCCGGTCCTCGGCCGGGTCGATTCGCCGACCGTCGCCCGGCTGGTCGAGCGCCTGCTCACCACCTCCGACAACACCCTCGCCGAAGCGATCGCCCGTCAGGCCGCGCTCGCCGCGCACCAGCCGGCCAGCTTCGAGGGCGCCGCCACCGCCGTCACCCAGGAGCTCGCCCGGCTCGGCGTGCCGATGACCGGGGTGGTGCTGGGTGACGGCAGCGGGCTGAGCACGGGCAACGCGATCCCGCCCGCCGTCCTCGTCCAACTGCTCGCGCTGGCCTCCTCGGAGCATCACCCGACGCTGCGTCCGGTGCTCACCGGCCTGCCGATCGCCGGATTCACCGGCACCCTCGGCAAGCGCTTCGGCGCCGGCTCCGGCGCGGCCGAGGCGGCCGGCCTGGTCCGGGCCAAGACCGGCAGCCTGAACGGCGTCAACACCCTGGCCGGCACGGTGGTGGACGCCGAAGGCCGGCTGCTCGCCTTCGCCGTGATGACG
Organism: Kitasatospora sp. NPDC022856; assembly: GCF_055561235.1. Taxonomy (NCBI): domain Bacteria; kingdom Bacillati; phylum Actinomycetota; class Actinomycetes; order Kitasatosporales; family Streptomycetaceae; genus Kitasatospora; species Kitasatospora sp. NPDC022856. The sequence goes on from NZ_JBVHHE010000006.1 coordinate 50,971, forward strand.
AAGACCACCGCGGCCGCCGACACCGCCCGCGCCGCGATGGACCGCGTCGTGGCCAGACTGGCGGCCTGCGGCTGCCACTGAGTCACCCGCGGCGACGCCGACCGGGGCCGATCCCCGTACACCGGCGGGGGGTTCGGCCCCGCACGGCCGCCGCCCGGAGTCCGGCCGTCCCGAGCACCCGTCCGGCAGGACGTGGGCTCCCGTGGCTCCCCCCGATGGGCCGGAGCACGTACGGTGAGGGCATGACGAGCGCGAGCGGCGGTGCTGACATGGTCGACTGGAATCTCGCGGTCGCAACCGCGACCAGGCTGGTACGGCCGGGGCCGGAGGTGAGCCGCGCGGAGGCGGCGGCCGTGGTCGCCGAACTGCGCAGGCACGCCCTGGAGGCGGAGGAGCACGTCCGGGCGTTCACGGGCATGCGCTCCAGCAGCCTCGGTGCGGCCACCGCGACCCCGGTGCTCATCGTGGACCGCCCCGGTTGGGTGCGGGCCAACGTCGCGGGCTTCCGGACGGTGGTCCAGCCCCTGGTGGAGAAGCTCCAGGCCCGCCGGAGCGGCAGCGCCGCGGCCGGGGTCCTCGGCGCGGTGGGGGAGAAGGCCACCGGCATCGAGGTCGGCGCCCTGCTGGCGTTCCTGGCGACCAAGGTGCTCGGCCAGTACGAGACCTTCGCCCCGGCCGAGCCCTCGCTGGAGGCGCCGGACAGCCCGGCCGCGCTCTTCGACAAGCCCCGGCTGGGCCCCGAGGGCCCCGGCCCGGGCCGGCTGCTGCTGGTGGCGCCGAACATCGTGCACGTCGAGCGGGAGCTGGACGTGAACCCGGCCGACTTCCGGCTCTGGGTCTGCCTGCACGAGGAGACCCACCGCACCCAGTTCACCGCGGTGCCGTGGCTGCGCGACCACATCCAGTCCGAGGTGCAGTCCTTCCTGGCCGAGACGGACGTCGACCCGGGGGCGCTGCTGGACCGGCTGCGGGACGCGGCGGGCACGCTCGGCGGTCTGCCCGGCCTCGGCGGGCGGGGCGAGAAAGCCGGATCGACCGGATTGCTGGAGATCGTCCAGTCGCCGTCCCAGCGCGAGATCCTCGGCCGTCTGACGGCCGTGATGTCGCTGCTGGAGGGCCATGCGGACGTGGTGATGGACGGCGTGGGCCCGGCCGTGGTGCCGAGCGTGGCCGAGATCCGGGAGAAGTTCCAGCAGCGCCGGGACCGCGGTGCCAACCGGCTCGACCTGGTGCTGCGCCGACTGCTCGGCATGGACGCCAAGCTCCGCCAGTACCAGGACGGCGCGGTCTTCGTGCGGGGCGTGGTGGAGCAGGTCGGGATGGACGGCTTCAACCGGGTCTGGACGTCCCCGAACACCCTGCCCACCAAGGACGAGATCCACGACCCCGCCGCCTGGGTGGCCCGCGTCGCGAGGTGACTCGCCCGCCGGAGCGTCCCTTCGGCCCGGGCGGCCGGGGGACTCGCTCCGGTCACTCTCCGTGCGCGCGCTCCGGGCGGGGCCGGAGGCGGTCGGCAGCGGTCAAAGCCGTTCGTACGAGTGGTCCAATCGTGCAGATGGCGGGTGAAGATACGTTTCTCCATTCACCCGTACGTGGGACGGTGGTCGTACCGGTGGCGCGGGTGGCGTAGCGGGTGCCTCCTTTCTGCCACCATCTGTGAGCGCCCGGTAACACGGCGCTCACAGATGCGCGGCCCCCGCCGCGCCCACCGCCGTCCTGTCCCCTCCGTCAAGGAGTCGTCCGCCGTGGGCCCACACCCCGCTGTCGCCGCGATACGCCTGGCCGTACGCCGCACGCTCACCGACCTCGCCGCCGAGGCCGGCACCACCTTCGCCGCACCCCGCGAGCCCCGCGAGCGCCCCAGCGGTGCGCCGCTGGTCGGCGCCGCCGTCGGGACCACCCTGATCGGCAACGCCCACCGCCACCCGTCCGGTCTGCCGCGCACCCCGGCCGCGCCCGGCTCGCCGCTGGTCCTGGTCGCCGTCAGCGGCGGCGCCGACTCGATGGCGCTGGCCATCGCGGCCGCCTTCGAGGCCCCCAAGCTGGGCCTGCGGGTCGGCGCCGTCACCGTCGACCACGGTCTCCAGAACGGCTCCGCCGACCGCGCCGCCCAGGTCGCCGAGCGGCTCCGCTCGCTCGGGCTCGACCCGGTCGAGGCCGTGCCGGTCCGGGTCGGCCGCGCCGGCGGCCCCGAGGCCGCCGCCCGGGACGCCCGCTACGCCGCCCTGGACGCCGCCGCCGAGCGTCACGGCGCCGTGGCCGTCCTGCTCGGCCACACCCGCGACGACCAGGCGGAGACGGTCCTGCTGGGCCTCGCCCGCGGCTCCGGTGCCCGCTCGCTGGCCGGCATGCCGGCCCAGAAGGGCCGCTACCGCCGCCCGCTGCTGGAGCTCGACCGGGCCGCCACCCGCCAGGCCTGTTCCGCCCAGGCGATCCCGGTCTGGGACGACCCGCACAACTGTGACCCCGCCTACACCCGCTCCCGGGTGCGGCACGAGGTCCTGCCGGTGCTGGAGAAGCACCTGGGCGGCGGCGTGGTCGAGGCGCTGGCCCGGACCGCCCGGCTGTTCCGCGACGACGCCGACGCGCTGGACCAGTGGGCCGCGCTCGCCGAGCGCGATCTCCGTACCGGCGAGGGCACCCTGGACGTCGGGAAGCTGGCCGAACTGCCGCCCGCGGTGCGCCGCCGGGTACTGCGCAGGGCCGCGCTGCGGGCGGGCTGCCCGGCCGGGGACCTCTTCGCGCGCCACCTCGAAACGATCGATCTGCTGGTCACCGGTTGGCGCGGCCAGGGGCCGTTGCACCTACCCGGGGGCGTCGAAGCCACCCGTAGGTGTGGCACGCTGGTCTTTCGGCGGCAGGGCGACTGACGGGCAGGCATGCTCCCGGGGCGCCGGGCCGCCGGCCATCCAGACCCCGAACGTTTGAGGACGTATCCCCGGTGGACCAGAACGACATGGGCGCTGACCTCGCGAAGGTGCTCATCAGCAAGGACGAGATCGACGCCAAGCTCCTGGAGCTGGCCGAGCGCATCGACCGGGACTACGCAGGCAAGGACCTGCTGATCGTCGGCGTCCTCAAGGGTGCCGTGATGGTGATGGCCGACCTCGCCCGGGCGCTGCACTCGCAGGTGACCATGGACTGGATGGCCGTCTCCTCGTACGGGATGGGCACCAAGTCCTCCGGTGTGGTGCGGATCCTCAAGGACCTCGACACCGACATCGCCGGCCGTGACGTCCTGATCGTCGAGGACATCATCGACTCCGGGCTGACGCTGTCCTGGCTGCTGGGCAACCTGGGCTCGCGCGGCCCGGCCTCGCTGGAGGTCTGCACGCTGCTGCGCAAGCCCGACGCGGCCAAGGTCGAGATCGACGTCAAGTACGTCGGGTTCGACATTCCCAACGAGTTCGTGGTCGGCTACGGGCTCGACTACGCGGAGAAGCTGCGCAACCTCCCCTTCATCGGCACCCTCGCCCCGCACGTCTACGGCGGCTGAGGGTTTCGGGGCCCGTTCGGGCTACGGACGGGAACAGTGGACCGTTCCCGCCCGTTGCATCGGGGGAAATAGAAGTAGGTCGTGTCGCTGTGCTCCCGCCACCGGCGGGTCGGACTGCGGTACGGTCCAATAAAACCGCTCTTCACATGAGCAGAACCGGATGCGCCGGCGGCCCAGGCCCCGCGGCGCCGTCGAGTGGCAGGAGGGACGGGGCGGCAACGCCCCGCATGGATGGACGTCAAGCGATACTTCCGTGCGCCGATCATGTGGATCGTGCTGGCCGTCCTCGCCGTCATCGTGCTGATGCAGGTCGTTTCTGACTCGAACGGCTACAAGACGGTGGACACCGGGCAGGTCGTCGCAGCGATCGACGCCAAGCAGGTCAAGTCGGCGCAGATCACCACTGGTGACTCGAACACGATCAAGATCCAACTGAAGGACGGCGCCACGCTGTCCAACGCCGGCACGGGCAAGACCCCGTCCGGCAGCAAGTTCCAGGCCTCGTACATCGGCGACCAGGGTGTCGCGCTCGCCGACAAGCTCCAGGCCCAGATCAACGACAACGACCAGAACTCGCTCTCCGAGGGCTACACCGTCAGCCCGGAGAAGCAGAGCACCTTCGTCAGCCTCCTGCTGTCGATGCTGCCCATCGTGATCATCGTTCTGGTCTTCCTGTTCCTGATGAACCAGATGCAGGGCGGCGGGTCCCGCGTCATGCAGTTCGGCAAGTCGAAGGCCAAGCTGCTCACCAAGGACACGCCGAAGACGACGTTCTCGGACGTCGCCGGTGCGGACGAGGCGGTGGAGGAGCTCCACGAGATCAAGGAGTTCCTGCAGGAGCCGGCCAAGTTCCAGGCGGTCGGCGCCAAGATCCCGAAGGGCGTGCTGCTCTACGGCCCGCCCGGTACCGGCAAGACCCTGCTGGCGCGTGCCGTCGCGGGCGAGGCCGGGGTCCCGTTCTACTCGATCTCCGGCTCGGACTTCGTGGAGATGTTCGTGGGTGTCGGCGCCAGCCGCGTCCGCGACCTCTTCGAGCAGGCCAAGGCGAACGCTCCGGCGATCGTCTTCGTCGACGAGATCGACGCCGTCGGCCGGCACCGCGGTGCGGGTCTCGGCGGCGGTCACGACGAGCGCGAGCAGACCCTCAACCAGCTGCTGGTCGAGATGGACGGCTTCGACGTCAAGGGCGGCGTGATCCTCATCGCGGCCACCAACCGCCCCGACATCCTGGACCCGGCGCTGCTGCGCCCGGGCCGCTTCGACCGGCAGATCGCGGTCGAGCGCCCCGACCTCCAGGGCCGTCTGGACATCCTCAAGGTGCACCAGAAGGGCAAGCCGGTCGCGCCGGACGTCGACCTCAAGGCCGTCGCCAAGCGCACCCCCGGCTTCACCGGTGCCGACCTGGCCAACGTCCTGAACGAGGCGGCGCTGCTGACCGCCCGCTCGGACAAGAAGCTGGTCGACAACTTCACGCTGGACGAGGCGATCGACCGCGTCGTGGCCGGACCGCAGAAGCGGACCCGGATCATGTCCGAGAAGGAGAAGAAGATCACCGCGTACCACGAGGGCGGTCACGCCCTGGTCGCGGCGGCTTCCCCCAACGCGGACCCGGTGCACAAGATCACCATCCTGTCCCGCGGCCGGGCGCTCGGCTACACCATGGTGCTGCCGGACGAGGACAAGTACTCCACCACCCGCAACGAGATGCTCGACCAGCTGGCGTACATGCTGGGCGGGCGCGCGGCGGAGGAGCTGGTCTTCCACGACCCGACCACCGGCGCCTCGAACGACATCGAGAAGGCCACCGCGACCGCGCGGGCCATGGTCACCCAGTACGGGATGACCGAGCGGCTCGGCGCGATCAAGTTCGGTTCGGACAACTCGGAGCCGTTCCTGGGCCGCGAGATGGGTCACCAGCGCGACTACTCGGAAGAGGTCGCCGGGCTGGTGGACGAAGAGGTGAAGAAGCTCATCGAGAACGCGCACAACGAGGCCTGGGAGATCCTGGTCGAGAACCGCGACGTGCTCGACAACCTGGTTCTGGAGCTCCTGGAGAAGGAGACCCTGAACAAGGAGCAGATCGCCGAGATCTTCGCCCCGATCGTCAAGCGCCCGGCCCGGCCGGCCTGGACGGGCTCGTCCCGTCGTACGCCGTCCACCCGGCCGCCGGTGCAGTCCCCGAAGGAGCTGGCGCTGACCAATGGCGCCGCCGCCGTCGAGGCCGCTCCGGTCGACGTGGTGAAGCTCCCGCCGCTGCCGGTGGAGCCGCCCGCCGAGGGCTGATCGCGCCAGCACAGGGACGGAATGGATGCCGCGCCACCAGGGTTTGTACTCTGGAGGCGCGGCATCCGTGCTGTTCAGCCAAGTCGTCCCCCTAGTTAGCGAGGCCCGCATGATCGACCCGGTGACGCTCGACGGTCCGTCCGCCGTCGGGACCTTCGACCAGAAGCGGGCCGAGAACGCCATCCGCGAGCTGCTCCTCGCGGTGGGCGAGGACCCGGACCGCGAGGGTCTGCTGGAGACCCCGGCCCGGGTCGCCAGGGCGTACAAGGAGATATTCGCGGGCCTCTGGCAGGAGCCGGAGGACGTCCTCACCACTACCTTCGACCTCGGCCACGACGAGATGGTGCTGGTCAAGGACATCGAGCTGACCTCGGTCTGCGAGCACCACCTGGTGCCTTTCCGGGGCGTCGCGCACGTCGGCTACATCCCGTCGGTCAACGGCAAGATCACCGGCCTGTCGAAGCTGGCCCGGCTGGTCGACGTCTACGCCCGCCGCCCGCAGGTGCAGGAGCGGCTCACCAGCCAGGTCGCGGACGCGCTGATGCGGATCCTCGAACCGCGCGGCGCGATCGTCGTGATCGAGTGCGAGCACATGTGCATGTCGATGCGCGGCATCCGCAAGCCCGGCGCCAAGACCATCACCTCCTGCGTGCGGGGCCAGCTGCGCGACCCGGCCACCCGGGCCGAGGCGATGAGCCTGATCATCGGTCGCTAGCGGCCCTGCGGCCCCGTCGGCAACCCCCGGCCCGCGCCGGCTCAGAGCAGCTGGTGCTCCGCGTGCGGCGGGGCCGGGGTGCCCAGGGCGTTGCGGCGCCGGGGCATCTGCAGGGTCACCATCCGCCGCCAGCCGAACGCCCGGTCGTACAGGTAGAGCACGTGGACGCCCGCCGTCACCACGGCGCGCTGCCAGCGCGGCCACCCGAGGATCCGCGCCATCCGGGCCGCCACGGCGAGCCCGACGTCCCGGTGGGTGCGGATCTCGCCGCGCGCGCTGGTCTCCAGGGTGTGCCGGACGTACGGGCCGTGGCCCTCGGCGACCAGCCGCAGCAGCTCCTCGTGGCAGTACGCGAGGTGGTTGTCCTCGTCGGCGGAGATCATCCGCATCGCCCGGCCGAGATCCGGATTGTCGCCGTACACCTTGACCAGCTGGCGCATCTGCTCGGCCGCGCGCTGCTCGGTCACCCGGCTGTGCGCCAGGTAGGTGATGATCTCCCGTTCGGCCAGCGGCACCTCGCTGTTCAGCCGCTCGTGCGAGAGGCCGACGCCCTGGCGCTCCAGCAGCATGCAGTAATCCGCCTCGGCGGGGACGTCGATCCTGGGCAGGCCGCGCTTGTGCAGCAGCTGGGTGAAGATCCGGCCGTGCTTGCGCTCGTCGGCGCCGTGCCGGGCGATCTTGGGAGCGAGGACCGGGTCGCGGGTGAGGGCGGTGATCCGCTCGTTCTCCCAGCCGCCCTGGTCCTCGCCGCCGGCAGCGATGCTGCAGAAGAGCTGATAGGCCTCGTCGTTGCGGTAGATCTCGGTGAAGAGCGATCGGGTGCTGAGCATGGGGCCTCCTGCACGGATCAGGTGTCCACCCGGGCCGTTCGGCCGGGCGGTCGCGATACGTTCCCCGTGGTGGCGGCGGACCGGCCCGACCGGCCGGTAACCACTCGTCCGGCGGCCGTCGCCGCCGGCGGTCAGGTCCAGGTGAGCCGGGCGCTCATCCACTCCAGGGCGGCCGGGAGCTCGCGGATCCAGCTGTCGAAGTTGTGGCCGCCGTCGTCCAGGTAGAGCGACTCGACCTTGAACTGCGGATTGGCGGCCGCGACCTGCTGGGCGAGGTCGACGAACTTCACCGTCTCCGGGTAGTCGGTCTCCTTGCGGGTGCTGATCACCAGCAGCGAGAGGTTCGGCGCGGGGAGGTTCTGCAGCCGCCAGCCGAGGTCGCTCTGGTCGGCCAGCGCCTTGTCGCCGCCGAAGAGGTTGCCGCCGGTGAACTGGTCCTCGGCGACCTTGAAGTCGCCGTGCATCCCCACGCCGTTGCCGTAGACGTCCGGGTAGCGCATCGCGAGCCGCATCGCGCAGCTGCCGCCGGTCGAGAAGCCGAGCACGCCCCAGGACGAGGGTGAGCGGCTGACCCGGTACGCCGAGCGCAGCGCCTCGGGCACGTCCTTGGCGAACCAGGACTCGGCGCGCGGGCCGCCGGGGACGTCGACGCACTCGGTGTCGCGCGGCGGGGCGACGCTCGGCCGGGCCATCACGATGATCGTGGGGGCCATCTTGCCGCCCTTGCGCAGCTCCCAGGCGGTCTGCGGGACGGGCAGGTCCTTGAGCAGGTGCATGGTGGTGCCGGGGAAGCCGGCGATGGTCAGCAGCACCGGGAAGCGCACCATGGCGAGGTTCGGGTCGAAGTACTCGGGCGGCAGGTAGACGAACATCTGGTCGGAGAGGCCGGTCTCCTTGCCCGCCACCCGGACCGATTCGATCTTGCCGACCTCCTCCGGGGGGCCCTTGGGCAGATCGGTCACGGTCTCCAGGCCGCCCTCCTCGGTCGGCTGGACCAGCGCGTCGGAGACCGGGGTGCCGCTGTGGTGGCGCTCGCTGCTGGTGAGCGCGAGCTTGGCGCCGCCGGGGCTGAGCAGGTCGTCCCATGAGGTGTAGAAGCCGAACGAGTTGTTGACCGACAGTGCCAGCACCGCGAGCACCGAGACCTGAGTGACGGTCAGCAGGCCGATCCGGCCGAGCACCGGGAGCGGGCGCTGCCGGGCCAGCCGGGGCCAGAGCCAGAGGGTGGTGAGCAGGGCCGCCGCGCCGAGCGCGAGCAGCGAGTTCACCAGCGCGTCGCTGGTCAGTTCCATGCCGTCGGCCTTCCGGTGGGAAACTCTCGGTGCAGGCTTCATCGTCTGGCGGTGCGTCAGCCACGGCCATCGCGGCTAGGCTGTCCGGACGTCGGGGCAGGCGGAGTCCGGGGCGATCCGACGCAACCGGTCCCCCGGAACGCGGCGTCCACCGTACGTACCGGGTATGCGGGGGTCCGTCGCGCCACGCGGCGGGAAGGCTCCGGCGCCCACCCCTCGGCTCAACCACAGCGTCCGCCGAACACCGGTTTACCCTCCGTTGCCGGATGTTTGGTGTGCGCATTGCCCGATGAAGGAAAAGGCATGAAGGTCCCTCACAACTCCTCCCCCGGAGTGACAGGACTGCAGTCCGCAGCCTCTACGCTGAGCTTCCATGAGCGTTCCCGTGTCCGTTGAGCCGAGCCCCGAGCAGCCGCCCCGCCGCCGCGGCCTGCAGACGCTTCGTACCCAAGCGGCCGCCGTCCCCCGGGCCTGGCTCCCCGGCGCGGTCGGCTACGCCTGTCTGCTGATCGGTCTGGTGGACACCGCCAGCGCGGTGTTCCCCAAGCTCCGGCACACCAAGGTGCACGACTTCGCGGGGCAGCTGCCCGGCGGCACCACGACCCTGGCCGCGGCCGGCACGCTGATGGTCGGCCTGCTGCTGGTGCTGCTCGCCCACGCCCTGCGCCGCCGGAAGCGGCGGGCCTGGCGGGCCGTCTGCGTGCTGCTGCCGGTCGGCGCGGCGCTGCACATCCTGCGCTGGCACCAGATCGGCCCGGCGGTCGTCTCGCTGGTGCTGTTCGCGGTGATGCTGGTGCACCGGCGCGAGTTCTACGCCAAGGCCGACCCCCGGACCCGCTGGCGGGCGGTGGTCAACCTGGTCGTGATGGGGGCGATCAGCGTCGCGCTCGGCCTGCTGGTGGTCTCCACCCGGACCGGGTACGAGATCGGCGACCCGAGCCTGTTCCACCGGCTTGAGCACGTCGGGTACGGACTGTTCGGCTTCGAAGGGCCGGTCGACTACAGCTCGGACCGGGTCTCCGACCAGGTCGCCTACCTGCTCGGCGGGCTGGGCCTGATCACCGCCTTCACCACCGCCTACCTGGCGCTGCGGCCGGAGAAGCCCAAGCCGGAGCTGACCGCCGAGGACGAGGAGAAGGTCCGCGCGCTGCTCGACCGGCACGGCGAGCGCGACTCGCTCGGCTACTTCGCGCTGCGCCGGGACAAGAGCGTGCTGTTCTCGCCCTCCGGCAAGGCGGCGATCTCCTACCGGGTGGTCTCCGGCGTGATGCTCGCCTCGGGTGACCCGGTCGGCGACGTCGAGGCCTGGCCGGGTGCGATCAAGGTCTTCATGACCGAGGCCCGCGAGCACGCCTGGGTGCCGGCCGTGATGGGCTGCAGCGAGGTGGGCGGCGAGGTCTGGACCCGCGAGGCGGGGCTGGACGCGCTGGAGCTGGGTGACGAGGCGATCGTCGACACCGGGACGTTCTCACTCGCCGGCCGGGCGATGCGCAACGTGCGCCAGATGGTCAAGCGGATCGAGCGCAACGGCTACTCCTGCCAGGTGCGGCGGGTCGCCGACCTCACGCCGGACGAGAAGTACCGGGTCGCCGACGCCGCCTCCCGCTGGCGCGGCACCGACACCGAGCGCGGCTTCTCGATGGCCCTCGGCCGCTTCGGCGACCCGGGCGACGACGCCTGCGTGGTGGTCACCGCGCACAAGGCGCCGGAGGAGGGGGAGGACGGCGACGACCTGAAGGCCGTGCTGCACTTCGTGCCCTGGGGGCCGGACGGCATCTCGCTGGAGCTGATGCGCCGCGACCGCGCCGCCGACCCCGGGCTGAACGAGCTGCTGATCGTCGCCGCGCTGCAGGCGGTGCCGGCGATGGGCGTGCGCCGGGTCTCGCTCAACTTCGCGATGTTCCGCTCGGCCCTGGCGCGCGGTGAGCGGATCGGCGCCGGCCCGGTGCTGCGGGCTTGGCGCGGGCTGCTGGTGTTCCTGTCGCGCTGGTTCCAGATCGAGTCGCTGTACAAGTTCAACGCCAAGTTCCAGCCCGAGTGGGAGCCGCGGTTCCTGGTCTTCCCGAACACCCGGGACCTGCCCCGGATCGGGTTCGCCGCGATGCAGGCGGAGGCCTTCATCACCCTCGGCATGCCGCGCTTCGGCCGCAAGCCGCAGCGCCAGGGCCCGCTGCCGGCCCCGGGCCGCCCCGAGGTCACCGAGGCCGCGTAGGCCGTCGCCCGCCCCCGGACCCCCGTCGGAGACCCGGCGGGGGTCCGGTTGTCTCCGGGGGAGCGGGGACTTGAACTGATAATGGGGTTATGAGCACTTCGCTGTCCTTCTCGCTGCCGGCCGGACTGCCGCGGCTCGACCGCTGCTCCGTGATGGGCGTGGTCAATGTGACCCCCGACTCCTTCTCGGACGGCGGGATGTGGCACGACCCCGCCCGGGCCATCGCCCACGGCCTGGCGCTCCGGGCCCGCGGCGCGGACCTGGTGGACGTCGGCGGCGAGTCCACCCGCCCCGGCTCGCAGCGGGTGCCCGAGGAGGAGGAGCTGGGCCGGGTGCTGCCGGTGGTGCGCGAGCTGGCCGACTCCGGGGTGGTCGTCTCGGTCGACACCATGCGCGCCTCCGTCGCGGAGCGGGCCGTCGCGGCCGGTGCCCGGATCATCAACGACGTCTCCGGCGGCCTGGCCGACCCCGCGATGGCCCGGGTGGTGGCCGAGACCGGCGTGCCCTTCGTGGTGATGCACTGGCGCGGGCAGTCCGCCGACATGGACAGCCTGGCCGTCTACGGCGACGTGGTCGCGGACGTGGTCGGCGAGCTCACGGCCCGGATGGACGCGCTGCTGGCGGCCGGCGTCAAGGAGGAGCAGCTGATCCTGGACCCGGGCCTGGGCTTCGCCAAGACCGCCGAGCACAACTGGGCCCTGCTCGGCGGGCTCCCGGCGCTCACCGCGCTCGGCCGTCCCGTCCTCGTCGCCGCATCGCGCAAGCGGTTCCTGGGTACGCTGCTCGCCGACCCGGAAACCGGGGAACTGCGCCCGGCCAGGGAGCGCGACGACGCGACCGCCGCGGTGTCGGTGCTGTCGGCCGGGGCCGGGGCCTGGGCGGTGCGGGTGCACGACGTGGCCGGCACGGCGGACGCCGTCCGGGTGGTCGCCGCCTGGCAGCGGGCGGCCCGGCAGGACCCCTCCGGCCCGTCGGCGGGCCGGAGCGGCAGGTGAAACGGGAGGGTCTGTGGCAGGTGACGGCAGGGTGAGCGGCGAGACCGCGGGTCAGCGCGCCCGGGAAGCGGACCGGGAGGCCGTACTTGAGGCCAACCGGGCGCTGTACGAGGCGTTGGAGAACGGCGATCTGGAGGCCGTCGAGGAGGCCTGGCTGGGGGCCGACGAGGCCGACGACAAGGGCGGCGTGGTCTGCGTGCACCCCGGCTGGCCGGTGCTGCGCGGGCGGGCCCAGGTGACCCGCTCCTACATGTTGATCATGGCGAACACGGAGTACATCCAGTTCATCCTGACCGACGTCGAGGCCGAGGTTCAGGGGGATGTGGCCCTTGTCACGTGCACCGAGAACATCCTTTCCGGCGGCGAGGCGGAGGAGGAGGGCGAACTCGGCCCGCTGGTCGGCGGGAAGGTCGTCTCGACCAATCTCTTCCGCCGCACCCCGGCGGGCTGGAAGCTCTGGTCCCACCACGGTTCACCCGTTCTGACCAGCGGGGACGACGAGGACGAGGACTGACCCGGGGCCCGCTGGGGAAATGCCCGCCGGAGGCGGCCCGGGAATTCCCGGACGGCCACCGAACGTTCACGTCAATCGCCGATCCGGCGTGCGTGGCGTCGGTTCGTGCCGGGTAGGACGGTCAGGCGTTGTCGGCGCTCGCGGGTAGATTCGAAACGCAGTGGCGGCCGTCGTGTCCGCCTCCGCCCTGCCTTCCCCCCGCTTTCCGGGGCAGGGCCCGTCCGAGTGGGAGCAGTGATTCGTTTGCTGGACCGCGTCACCCTGCGGGGCCTGCGTGCCCGGGGTCACCACGGTGTCTTCGAGCGCGAGCGCGTCGAGGGCCAGACCTTCGTGGTGGACCTCGTGCTCCACCTGGACACCCGCCCCGCCGCGTCCGGCGACGACCTCACCCGCACGGCGCACTACGGCGTCGTGGCCGAGGAGGTCACCGCGATCATCGCCGGCGAGCCGGTCGACCTGATCGAGACCCTGGCGCAGCGCATCGCGGACCAGTGCCTGGCGCACGAGGCGGTCGAGGAGGTCGAGGTCACCGTGCACAAGCCCGACGCCCCGATCACCGTGCCGTTCGACGACGTGACCGTGACCATCCACCGGGGCCGCGCATGACCCGCACCGCGTACCCCGTGCCAGCCGCAGAGCCCGTTCCAGTTGTAGGGGAAGCCCGATGAGCACCAGCGACCCGACCGCCTCGCCGAGCACGTTCGACCTGGAGAACCGGGTGGACTCGGCCGACGCCACGCTGCACAGCCAGCGCTGCGCCGTGATCGCCCTCGGCTCCAACCTGGGCAACCGCCTGGACACCCTCCAGGGCGCCGTGGACGCCCTCGCCGACACCCCCGGGCTCAAGATCAAGGCCGTCTCCGGCGTCTACGAGACGGAGGCCCTCGGCGGCCCCGACGAGCAGCCCAACTACTACAACGCGGTGGTGGTGCTGCGCACCACCCTGCCCCCGCGCGACCTGCTGGAGCGCGGCAACGCGATCGAGGACGCCTTCGGCCGGGTCCGCACCGTGCGCTGGGGCCCGCGGACGCTGGACGTCGACATCCTGGCCTACGAGGGCGTCACCAGCGACGACCCGCAGCTGCTGCTGCCGCACCCGCGCTCGCACGAGCGGGCCTTCGTGCTCGCCCCCTGGCTGGACGCCCAGCCGGAGGCCGAGGTGCCCGGCCACGGCCAGGTCGCCGCGCTGCTCCAGGCGCTCGGCGGCGCCGACGCCCAGGGCGTCCGGCGGCGCGAGGACATCGGGCTGACCCTGCCGGAGTAGGCCCCGCCGGCCCGTACGGCCGGGAACTCGGACGAGGTCCCGGCCGTACGAGTAGGTGTCCGCCATCCGCGCGGGTGCCCGCCGGCCCGGGCCCGGTACGGTGGCCTGGCGCCGTCGTACCGTCCGCCCCGCCCCGTCGCCGGGCCGGGGCGCCTCCCAGCCGTCGGCCGGGGGGAGCAGGGCCGGGCCCGGGGGCGGCCGCCCGACACCGCAACCCCGGGAAGGACCACGTCCGAGTGAAGCTGCTTCGCCTCCGTCTGCTGGTCGGCATCACCGCCGCGACCACGGCGCTGTCGTGGGCCGGTGCCAAGCTGTGGGCCTCCCTGGACACCCTGCCCGCGGTGCCGGGTGCGGCTCCGGTGGTACTGGCCGCGGTGGCGGTGATCCTGCTCGCCACGGCGATCTCGCTGCGCTCCCGGCTGAAGGCGGCGCGCGAGCGCCAGCCCGGGGCGAAGGGCGTCGACCCGCTGGGCGCCGCCCGGGCGGTGGTGCTGGCGCAGGCGAGCGCGCTGGTCTCGTCGGTGGTCACCGGCATCTACGCGGGCGCGGGCATCTACCTGCTCGGCGAACTGGACGTGCAGGCCCGCCAGGACCAGGCCGTCACCGCCGGCTTCGCGGTGCTGGCCGGGGTGGCGGTGATCGCGGCGGCGCTCTGGCTGCAGCACGTGTGCAAGCTGCCGGAGGACCACGACGACCCGAGCGGCCCGGCGGCGACCTCGCACCGCTGAGCGGACCCGCTTCGGTGATCATGGGTGAGGGCCCGGGTACAAGCGGTAAAGCTTGCGCAGTGTCAAGGGCCAAAGCGGACCCTGGGCTGACACGGCCCCAATTCGCACGCTAGTTTCTTGGCATGTCTCGCGGACGCCACCGTCATTCCTCCGTCCTCGGCCGGATCCTTCCTCCCACCGCCGCCGGCGTGCTCATCGTCGCCGCGGTGGCCGCGCTGCTCTTCAGTCAGGACACCGTCCTGGTCCGCTCGGTGGGCGTCGCCGCCGTGCTGGCCTCGCTCGGGATCGCCGTGCTGCTGCGCCAGCGCGACCGGGCCGCCCGGGCGGCCGCCGAGGTGTCGGTCGCGCAGCGGCTCCGGGCCGAGGAGCGCTTCGAGGAGCAGCTCGCCGAGGCCGAGTACGCGGCGGAGGTCGCCGAGGAGCGGGCCACCCGCTTCGGGCGGCGGCTGACGGCCGAGAAGTCGCGGCTGGCCAAGGCCGAGACGGAGATCGCCAGGCTGCTGCGCGAGCGCGCCGTGGCGGTCGCCGAGCAGGCGCTCAAGGAGGCCGAGGCGGCCCAGCGGGCCCTCGCGGCCGCCCGCCCCAAGTACCCCGCCAGTCCGGCCGCGTTCGTCCGTGCCGCGGCCGTGCTGCGGCAGCTGCAGCGGCAGGCGGCGGCCCGGGACGCCCAGCGTGAGCGCGCGGCCGGTGCGGAGGTCGCGCTGCGGGCCCGCACCGCGCCGGCGACCGTCCCGGCGTCCGCGCCGGTGGCGCCCGCCCGTCCGGTGCCGGCTCCGGTGGCTCCGGCTGTTCCCACGCCGGCCGCGTCGGTGCCCGCGGCGGCCGCCCCGGCAGCCGTCGCTCCGGCGCCCGCGCCGCGGCCCGGGCTGACGGCGACGGTGGGCCAGCTGGGTGGGACGCCCAGCGCTCCCGTGGTGGCGGCCGAGCGGCAGCGCCCGCGCCCGCAGCAGGCCCGTGGGCAGGGCTTCAGCTTCTTCGGCCGCTCGGGAGCGGCCGGCCGTCCGGCGGCCCCGGCGCCGGCCCTGGGCAGCGTCGCCGAGCTGGGCGAGCGCGCCGACCTGGCGGACGTGGTGGGCGACGAGGCGGTGGCCGCGGTCAGGGCCGTGCCGCCGGCCGCCCTCCCGGACCGGGTGCGGCCCTCGGTCGAGCCGGCCGGCCTCGACCCCGAGGCCGGGCAGGCCGACGCCGTACCGGCCGACGCGGACCAGGACGCCGAGCCGGAGGGCGTCGAGCCGACCGTGGTGGACCTGACCCCGGACGAGGAGACCGAGCTGCTCCAGCTCCCGGAGCTGCGCGCCTCCCGCTGACCCAGCCCGGGCGGCGCCCCGCGCCGCCTCCGCCGCCGCCCCGGCGCGCGTCCCCCCGGTCCGGCGGGGGGGACGCGCGCCGGGGCGTTCGTGGCCGCACCGCCTGGGTGGCGCGCGGCGCGGGAACGGCGAAGCGCCCGGCCTCCGAGACGGAGGCCGGGCGCTTCAGCGTGGCGTCAGAGCTGGACGCCGAAGTCCTGGGCGATGCCCGCGAGGCCGGAGGCGTAGCCCTGGCCGACGGCGCGGAACTTCCACTCGGCACCGTTGCGGTAGAGCTCGCCGAAGATCATGGCGGTCTCGGTGGCGGCGTCCTCGGAGAGGTCGTAGCGGGCGATCTCGGCACCGCCGGCCGCGTTGATCACGCGGATGTAGGCGTTGCGGACCTGGCCGAAGTTCTGCGAGCGGGCGACCGCGTCGTAGATCGAGACCGGGAAGGTGATCTTGACGGCCTCGGCCGGCAGGCCGGCGAGGTTGACGTTGATCGCCTCGTCGTCGCCGGCGCCCTCGCCGGTGCGGTTGTCACCGGTGTGGACGACGGTGCTGTCCGGGGTGCTGGTGTTGTTGAAGAAGACGAAGTGGCTGTTGGACAGCACCTTGCCGTCGGCGTTCAGCACGATCGCGCTGGCGTCGAGGTCGAACTCGGCGCCCGTCGTGGTCCGGACGTCCCAGCCGAGACCGACGGTGACCGCGGACAGGCCGGGGGCCTCCTTGGTCAGCGAGACGTTGCCACCCTTGGAGAGGCTCACTGGCATGGTGTTTGCTGTCCCTTCGTTGCTTTGCCGGGATAACGCGGGAGACCGTGGACTTGGTTCCACGCCGCGCGGCACACATTCTTCGGAGCGGATGACCGGTGGGCAATGGCCGGGGCCGAGCTCGCTCAGATTCGGCGGAAGCGGCCCTGAAGTGACCAGATGTTCGGATTGTCGGCCAGCTCGGGGTGCATGTCGAAGAGATCGGCCAGCGTGTCCTGGAGGAAATCCCGGGCCTCGCGGCGCAGGTCGCCGTGGCGGACCACCGCGGGCGCCTCGTCCGGCAGCCAGGTGGCGCTCACCTCGACCCAGTTGAACCGGCGGGCGAACCGCAGCAGCTCGGTGTTCTGGGTGAAATCGAGGTCGCAGGCCTGCACCCGGGCGGCGCGGCCGCCGTCCGGGTCCCGGTCCAGCTCCTCGACGATGTCGCAGAGCGCCCAGGCGAAGTCCAGCACCGGCACCCAGCCCCAGGCGGTGGAGAGTTCCGTGCCGTCGGCGTCCAGGTAGACGTCGCCGCAGAAGAGGTCGTACCGCAGGGCGTGCACCGAGGCGCTGCGGTAGTCGGTCTGCGGGGGGTCGGGGAAGCGGTTGGAGAGGGAGTAGCCGAGCTCGATCACGTACGCCATTGTCGGGGCTGCGGGCGGTCCCGGATAACCGGGTGACCGGATAACCGCGTGACCGGGGGCGCGGGGCACGGGATGATGGGCGCATGCCCGAGCCCATTCGCGTCCGGGGATCGGTGGTCGTCCCCGACGCCGAGCTCGTCTGGCGCTTCTCCCGTTCCTCCGGCCCCGGTGGCCAGCACGTCAACACCTCCGACACCCAGGTCGAGCTGCGCTACGACCTGGCCGCCTCCGCGGCGCTGCCCGAGGTGTGGAAGCAGCGCGCCCTGGAGCGGCTGGCCGGGCGGCTGGTGGACGGGCGGGTGCTCGTGGTGCGCGCGTCGGAGCACCGCTCGCAGTGGCGCAACCGCGAGGTCGCCGCGGCCCGGCTGGCGTCCCTGCTGGGGGAGGCCACCGCACCGCCGCCGAAGGCCCGCCGGGCGACGAAGCCCAGCCGGGGCATGGTGGAGCGGCGGCTGACCAACAAGCGGCACCGCGCCGAGCTGAAGCAGGGCCGGCGCTCGCCGAAGGGCGAGTAGCGCGTCGGCCGCGGTCAGCCGAGCTGCCGGTAGCCGCCGTGGAAGTAGAGCAGCGGGCGGCCGCCGGCGTTCGGTACCGCGGCCTCCAGGACGCGGCCGAGCAGCAGGGTGTGGTCGCCGGCGGCTATCCGCTGCTCGGTGCGGCACTCCACGGTGGCGAGCGCGCCGTCGATCAGCGGCGCTCCGCTGCGCCGGCCCCGGTGGTGCGGGGCGTCGGCGAACAGCAGCCGGTCGCTGAGCCGGCCCTTCATGGCGAACCGCGAGCCGAGCGCCTTCTGCTCCTCGGCGAGCAGGGAGACCGCCCAGGTGTCGGCGCGGGAGAGCACCTCGTCCATCCGGGAGTCCTCGCGTACGGAGATCAGCACCAGCGGCGGTTCCAGCGAGACGGAGAGGAAGGACGTGGCGGTCATGCCGACGTCCTCGCCGTCCTCCGGGTCGTGGACGGTCACCAGGCTCACGCCGGAGGCGAGCTGGGAGAGGGCCGCCCGGAACTCGTCGGGCGTCGCTTGGGAGGCAGCTTCGGGCTGCGGAGCCGAGTACACGTACCGCACGGTAGTCGGCGGCCGCGCGAAACGGCATCGGGCCGTGGTCGTAGGACCATCGGCGCAGAGGTTACGTTCCGCGCCGAGGCTCACCCTCAGGGGTGAAGTGGAGGGACTGCCGGGCGGCAGGCGGCTTCAGTGCACGGGCAATGCGGCCGACCACCAGAAATGTTCCTATAAAGCCTTATGTCCCGTTATGGGGCGGATGAGCTGATTAAGGGCGCATAAGTGTCGTGTGATTTAAGTCACAAGTGGTGGCCTATTGCTGACCGAGCGTGCCGAACGCTGTGCTCCCTGTGATTCAGTTCTTCTGGCAATCGGACGATAACCATTCAAGAACTATCCGAAGCAGCCGGGGAGCCCCCGCATGGAAGCCGAGTCGGAGCCGTACGTCCGCCTCGCGACCCTCCGCACCTTGCACCGGGTCGTGGCGGACCTCAACGCTGCCCGCAGCCTGGCGGGCACGCTGCAGGCTGTGGTCGAGGGTGCGGTCCACGGGCTCGGATTCGACGCCGCGGCGGTCAGCCTGGTCCGTCCGGACGGCGACCTCGTGGTGGCGGCCGTCTGGGAGCTGGAGGAGAGCGCCATGGGCGGCCCCTCCGTCCTGCTGGGCCAGGTCGGCTCGCGCGAGTCCTGGGACCGGCTGCTCGGCGTCAGCGACCACTGGGGCACCCTGCGCTTCCTGCCCTACGACCGCGGCTGGGCCGTGGCCAGCGACATCCCGCGCTGGATCGGTGACGGCCCGATGCCCGTCTACGCCAACGACTGGCACCCCGCGGACGGGCTGCTCGCCCCGATGTACAGCGCCGGCGGCGACCTGCTCGGCGTGCTCTCGGTGGACCGCCCGCGCAGCGGCAAGCGACCCGGGGCCTGGACCCGCGAGGCGCTGGAGATGTTCTCGCTGCAGGCCTCCATCGCGATCGGCAACGCCCGGCTGCGGGCCGAGATGCAGCGCGCGCTGGCCCGCCTGGAGAAGGAGCAGCAGGCCCTGCGGGCCAGCGAGGAGAGCTTCCGCCAGGCCTTCGAGTACGCGCCCAGCGGGATGGCCATCACCGAGCTGCACGGCGCCGGGCGCGGCCAGCTGACCAGGGTCAACGACGCGCTCTGTCGACTGCTCGGCCGCCCCCGCGCGGTGCTGCGCCAGCAGAGCTTCGCCGACCTCGTCCACCCCGACGACCGGGCCCTGCTGGAGCGCACCAGTGCCGAGAGCGGCCGGGCCGAGCTGCGGCTGTCCCGCCGGGACGGCGGATACCAGTGGGTGTGCCTGCGCAACTCGATCGTCGCGGACGCGGCCGAGGGCCCGAGCTTCCTGCTCACCCACGTCGAGGACATCGAGGACCGCAAGCGCCACGAGCTCCAGCTCGCCCACCGGGCCAGCCACGACGCGCTCACCGGGCTGCCGAACGGTGCCGAGCTGAAGGCCCGGCTGGGTCGGCGGCTCTGCAACGAACCGCAGACGGTCGGCGCCGTCGCCGGACACCCGGCCGGACAGGGCGAGGGGGCGTACTCGCCGGCGTACGGCGGCTACGCCGTCGACTCCTACAGCGCCCACACCGCCTACGAGGGGCTGGACGGGGCCGACCCGCGGACCGGCGGGACGCACGGCTACGGGCTGCCCGACGGCTACCCGGTGGCGGCCGCCGGCTACGGCGAGCACGAGCACGCGGTGGTCCCCGCCGACCACGGCCCGGGCGGGGACGTCTGGTCGGGCCCGTTCCGGTCGGGCGGCGCGGCCGCGGCGGACAAGGGGCTCGCGGTGCTCTTCTGCGACCTCGACGGCTTCAAGTCGATCAACGACCGGTTCGGCCACAACGCGGGCGACGCGGTGCTGGTCGAGGTCGCCCGCCGGCTGAGCCAGGCCGTCCGGGAGGGCGACACGGTGGCGCGCCTCGGCGGCGACGAGTTCGTGGTGCTGGCCGACGGCATCGGCCGCGAGGAGGCCAAGGACCTCGCCCACCGGCTGCGCAACGCGATCATCCCGCCGATGCGGATCGACGGCCGCGGGATGCGGGTCGGGGTCAGCCTCGGCGTCGGCTGGGCCGGCTGCGGGATGAGCATCGAGGAGGTGCTGCACACCGCCGACGAGCGGATGTACGACGAGAAGCGGGCCCGGGGCGGCGCGGTGCGCGGGGCCCGGGGCGAACGCTCCCACCGCCGGGCGGGTTAGGCCCGGACGGCGGCCCGGGCGCCCGGTGTCCCGTGGCGGCGAGGTGAAAGCTACTCGCAGGTTGTCAAGGGGTCTTTTCGGCGGATCGGCTGCGGCAGGTAGGGTTCCCGGGTACGAGCGACCACCACGTGCGCCGAGGGCAGGGAAGTCCGGCGGCGCCACCGCGATGGGGAGTTGACCACCGTGACGACCGCCGGCAGCAACGGAGTGCCCGAGGGCCCGGAGGGCGGTGCCCCCCAGGACGACGATCCCTTCGGCTACCTCTACCGTCCGGCCGGCGGCGGCGCCGCGCAGCCGGCCGAGCCGCAGCAGGGCGTACCCCGTACGTCGTACAACCGGCCGATGGAGGTCGGCCGTGCGCAGTACGGGCAGCAGCGCCAGCAGCCGTACCCGCCGCAGCAGGGCTACCCGCAGGGGCAGCCGTACCCGCCGCAGCAGGCCGAGTACGGCGGTGCGCCCACGCAGCACCAGCCGCCCGTGCCGCACCAGCCCGCGCAGCACCTGGAGTACGGCGGCGACGCGCCCCCCCAGCAGACCCGGTACGCCGAGCGCTCCCGGCCGCAGCCGGGCGAGGAGCGGGCGAGCAGCGGGAGGAGCAAGGGCGCGGTGATCGGCGCGGTGGCGGTGGTCGCGGCCATCGCGATCGGCGCGGGCATAGCGCTCTCCACCGGCGACCCGGACGGCGGCAAGAGCGGAAAGAGCGGCACCCAGACCACGGCCCCGCCGGCCCCGAGCGCCACCACCGCCGGCCCGTCCGCCTCCGGCACGGCCTCGCCCGGCGCCACCGCCACCTCGGGTCCGGCCACCGTCGACGCGGGCCAGCTGCAGGGCCAGAACGCCCCGTCCGGCAACACCGTCAAGGGCGCCAAGTCGGCGGACGGCAGCTACCTGACCCTCCAGCCGGGTGCGACCGTGAGCTGGACCGGCGACATCGCCACGGCCGGCACGTACAAGCTGACCGTGCACTTCAACAACGCGGGCAGCGACGTGAAGGCCTCGGCCGCGGTCAACGGCAAGGACTGGCCGAGCGGGCTGTCGCTCAAGAACTACTCGCCCGGCAAGGACCCGGCGTCCTCCTGGTACACCACGTTCATACTCCCGCAGTTCCAGGCGGGCTCGAACACCGTCGCCATCATGAACCCGAGCGGCGGCCCGGTGCTGATCGACCAGCTGACCGTCGAGCCGTACGGCGGCTGACCGGCGCGCGGACGCGCGACGGCCGCCCGTTCCCGAGGGGGAGCGGGCGGCCGTCGCGCGTCCGGTGTCAGGCGGGCCGCACGGCGGCGAAGGTGTCGCCGCCGGTGATCCACTCGCCCCGGCGCATGACGGCGACGAGGTCGTAGCCGTCGGAGTCGAGGACGACGAGGTCGGCGTTCTTGCCGGCCTCCAGCGAGCCGGTCGAGTCGGCGAGACCGAGCAGGCGGGCCGGGACGGTGCTGAGCGATTCGACGGTCTCGGCCAGGGAGAGGCCGTTGACGGTGACGGAGCGCTTGAACGCGACGTCCAGGGTGAGCGTCGAGCCGGCGATCGCGCCGCCCTCGACCAGCCGCGCGACGCCGTCCTTGACCTCGACCTGGAGCGGGCCGAGGGGGTAGAGGCCGTCGCCCATCCCGGCGGCGCCCATGGCGTCGGTGATCAGCGCGACCCGGGAGGCGCCGGCCGTGCGGTAGGCGAGGTCGAGGACGGACGGGTGCAGGTGCACGCCGTCGTTGATCAGCTCGACGGTGACCCGCTCGTCCTCCAGCAGCGCCACGATCGGGCCCGGGGCGCGGTGGGCGATGCCGGGCATGGCGTTGAACAGGTGGGTCGCGACGGTGGCGCCGGCGTCGACGGCTTCGAGGGTCGTGGCGTAGTCCGAGTCGGTGTGGCCGACGGCGGCGATCACGCCGAGGTCGGCGAGCATCCGCACCGACTCCAGGCCGCCGGGCAGCTCGGGGGCGAGGGTGACCATCTTGGCGTGGCCGCGGGCCGCGTCGACGAGCTTGCGGACCAGCGCCGGGTCCGGGTCGCGCAGCAGGTCGGGGCGGTGCGCGCCGCAGCGGTGGTGGGAGATGAACGGGCCCTCGAAGTGGATGCCGGCCAGGACGCCGTCCTCGACGAGTTCGGACAGCACGCCGGCCTGGCGGGCGACCTCGTCGATCTCGCCGGTGACGGTGGAGGCGACCGTGGTGGTGGTGCCGTGTTCGAGGTGGACGCGGGCGGCCCGCAGGGCCTCCTCGGCGATCCCGGAGGCGTAGGAGGCGCCGCCGCCGCCGTGGACGTGCAGGTCCACGAAGCCGGGGACGACGGTGTACCCGGTCAGGTCGAGATCGCCCGGCCGCGCCGCGCCGCCCGTGATGCCGGCGATCCGGTCGCCCTCGACCGTGAGCCGGTCGCCCTCGACGACACCGCCCGGCAGGACCAGCCGGGCGCCGGCCAGGGCGATGCCCGCGGGCCGGGCCGCCGATTCGATTCGCGCGGTGGTCACGCGGTCACCTCCATGGAGAGCAGATCCCAGGCGAGCAGGCCGGCGCCCAGGGACGCGGCGGTGTCTTTGAGCATGGCGGGTACGACCTCGGGGGGCATCTGGAAGGTCAGCCGCTCGGAAACCGCCGCGCGCAGGGGCGTGAAGAGGGTGTCGCCGGCCTCGGCGAGGCCGCCGCCGACGATCACCGTGGACGGGTCGAGCAGGCTCTGGGCGAGCACGATGCCGTCGGCGAGGGCGTCCACCGCGTGCTGCCAGACCGCGACCGCGCGGGGGTCCCCGGCGTCCACCGCGACGGCGCAGGATGCCGCGTCGGCGTCGGGGTCCCCGCTGGCCGCGGCCCAGGCCCGGGAGACGGCGGAGGCGGAGGCGAGGGTCTCCAGGCAGCCCCGGGCGCCGCAGCCGCACTGCGGCCCGCCCGGGCGGACCACGACGTGGCCGATCTCGCCGCCGTAGCCGTGGGCGCCGGCCTCGATCCGGCCGCCGATGCCGATGGCGCCGGCGATCCCGGTGCCCAGCGCGACGAACAGGAAGCGCTCCACACCCCGCCCGGCGCCGAGGCGGCCCTCGGCGAGCCCGCCGGAGCGCACGTCGTGGCCGAGCGCGACCGGCATCGCGGTGCCGCCCGCCCCGGCCAGGCGCGCGCCCAGCAGTTCGCGCATCGGGAGGTCCCGCCAGCCGAGGTTGGCGGAGAAGACCGCGATGCCGTTCTTCTCGTCGATCGTCCCCGGGACGGCGACGCCCGCCGCCAGCGGGGCGACGCCGAAGCGGCTGCGACCTTCGTCCGCCAGGTCGGCGGCGAAGTCGAGGATGGCGGCGACGACGGCATCAGTGCCGTGCTCCCGCCCGGTCGGTCGGCGTGCCTCGAACAGCACGGAGCCGTCCTGGGCGAGCAGCGCGGCCTTCATGCCGGTGCCGCCTACATCGAGTGCGATGACGTGCTTCACGGAGGACAGTTTCCCTTGGCTGGGTCGGAGAGGTCTAGTCCAGTTGTCGGATTGGTCTGGTCCAAAGTAGGTGAGCTTTGTCGCAGAACCATGGGGTGTGCGGCACTTTGCGCCCGCCCCGAGAGGGCGGTTTTCACGCCGATTCATTGCGCATCGTGCAATGACCTCCGCACTTCGATAACTACCCGGCGGGGACGGCCCACAGGTGTGGACCACTGTGCACCGCATTTGGCAGGGTTGCCGCCTCCCCTCCGCCGGATTCCCCCCTCCGGCCCCCCGCTTCCTTTCACCCCCCGAAGGCGGTACCCGCGTTGATCAGGCGCGCCCAGGCCCCCACCCGGCTGCTCGGCACCGCGCTGGCCGGAGCGCTGCTGCTCACCGGCTGCGGCGGCCAGGACGACAAGACCGTCACCCTCAAGCTCGTGGCGGCCGACTACGGCGAGGACGCGGCCACCAGCTCCAAGCTGTACTGGGACGACGTCGCCCGCCGCTTCGAGGCCGCCAACCCGGACATCCGGATCGACGTCGAGGTGTCGAGCTGGACCGACATCGGCAAGCGGGTCGACGACCTGGTGGCCGCCGGCAAGTCGCCCGACCTGCTGCAGACCGGCGGCTTCGCCGACCAGGCGGTGGCGAACCGGCTGTACCCGGCGGGTGACGTCCTCTCGCTGGAGACCCAGGCCAACATCATGGAGTCGTTCGCGCACGCCGGCCAGGTGCTCGGGACGCAGTACGGCATCCCGTTCGTCTCCTCCTCCCGGGTGCTGTTCTACAACAAGGCGGTCTTCCAGAAGGCCGGGATCACCCAGCCGCCGGCCACCTGGAACGAGCTCCGGCAGGCCGCCGAGAAGATCAAGGCCAAGGTGCCGGGGGTCACGCCGTACGGGCTGCCGCTCGGTCCCGAGGAGGCCCCGGCCGAGTCGATGCTGTGGACGCTGAGCGGTGGCGGCAGCCTCTCCGACGACGTCGGCAACTACACCATCGACAGCACGGAGAACCAAGCCACCTTCACCTGGCTGCGCACCAACCTGGTCGACACCAAGCTGACCAACCCCGATCCCGGGAAGACCAACCGCACGCCGATGTTCACCGACTTCGCGGCCGGGAAGGTCGCGATGCTCAACGGGCACCCGACGCTGCTGCGGATGGCGGCCAAGGGCAAGATCGACTTCGGCACGGCGCCGATCCCGAAGAAGGACGGGCTGGCGAAGACCGGCAGCCTCGGGGTGGCCGACTGGATGATGGCGTTCAAGGCGAACGGGCACCGCAACGAGATCCGCAAGTTCCTCAGCTTCGTGTACGCCAAGGACAACCAGCTCAAGTTCGACGAGACGTACAACCTGCTGCCGGTCACCCAGGACGCCTTCACCGCGGTGACCAAGGACGGGAGGCACGAGGACCTCAAGCAGTTCGCGGCCGGGCTGACCAACGCGAGCTTCTACCCCTTCGGGGACCCGGCCTGGGCGGACGTCAGCAACCGGATCAAGGCGGGGATCGGCGGCGCCGTGACGGGCGACGCCAAGCAGGTGCTGGAGGGGCTCCAGGAGTCCGCGGTGAAGGAGGCGGCCCGGGTCCGCAAGTGACGGATCCCGGGCCGGGCGGCGGGTGCGGACGTCAGAGGGTGATGGCGTAGGCCTTGCGGAGGGTCTCGTGGACCGTCCACGTGGTGCGGTCGCCGGACCGCAGGACGGCGCAGTCGCCCGGACCGACCTCCAGGGTCGGGCCGCCGTCGATCTCGACGGTGGCCCGACCGCTGAGCACCACGAACATCTCGTCGGCCTCGACGTCGGTGACCACGCCGGGGGTGATCTGCCAGATGCCGCGCAGCTGGCGGCCGTCGGGGGACTCGGAGAGCACGCGGCCGGAGACCTCGGGGGTGCCGGAGACGATCTGGGCCGGGTCGAGCGGGTCGGGTTCGAGCTCGGCGGTCGGGATGTGCACGGCGAAGCTGGGCGTCATGGGGGTGACGCTAGCCCGGGCGGGGACGCCGGCGGGGGCGCAAGGTGTGTCGCCTCGCCGGGGGAGAATGACACTCCGTAGTGCTGGACGGAGGTGGGTCGCGGATGGGTGCGGGGACGGACGGGCTCGACGAGCGGGACACGGCGGTGCTGGAGCTCGAAGGGCGGCAGTGGCGGACGGCCGGGGCCAAGGAGCGGGCGATCCGCGAGGAGCTGGGGCTCTCCAGCACGCGCTACTACCAGCTGCTGAACGCCCTGCTGGACCGGCCGGCGGCGCTGGCGCACGCGCCGGTGCTGGTGAACCGGCTGCGGCGGGTGCGGGAGGCACGGCGCGCGGCCCGGTAGCCCGGTGGTCCCGGGCCGCTCGGGCTACCGGGGCGTTCCCGGGTCCGGGGGCGGGTCGGGCCCGGAAGGCTGGGTAGGTTCCGGACATGGGTCTTGAGGACATGGGTCTTGAGGAGATGGCGGAGCCGGGGAACGAGGCCGGACGGGCGGGGCTGGAGGCGATCCTCCGGGCGCCCCGGGAGGCGGTGGTGGCGCTCGACTTCGACGGGACGCTGGCGCCGATCGTGGCGGATCCGAGCCGGGCGCGGGCGCATCCGGGGGCGGCGGGCGCGCTGGCGGAGCTGGCGCCCCGGGTCGGCGCGATCGTGGTGGTGACCGGCCGGCCGGCCGCCCTGGCGGTGGAGTACGGCGGGTTCGGCGGCGTCGACGGCGTGGTGGTGCTCGGGCACTACGGGGCCGAGCGCTGGGAGGGCGGCGAGCTGACGGCGCCGCCGGCGCACCCGGGAGTGGCACGGGCGCGGGCCGCGCTGGACGGCGTACTGGCGCGGGTCGGAGCGCCGGCCGGGACGTGGGTGGAGGACAAGGGGCGCTCGCTGGCCGTCCACACCCGGCGGACGGAGGCGCCGGAGGAGGCGTTCGAGCTGCTGCGCGCCCCGGTGGAGGCGCTGGCCGCCGAGCACGGGCTGGTGGTGGAGCCGGGCCGGCTGGTGCTGGAGCTGCGGCCGCCGGGGGTGGACAAGGGCGCCGCGCTGACCGGGTTCCTGCGCGAGCGGGGCGCCCGGGCGGTGCTCTACGCGGGGGACGACCTGGGGGACGTGGCGGCCTTCGCGGCCGTGGAGAAGCTGCGCGGCGAGGGGCTGGCCGGCCTGCTGGTGTGCAGCGGCACGGTCGACGGCGACGCGCCGGTGCGGGAGCTCGCCGACCGGGCGGACCTGGTGGTCGCCGGCCCGGCCGGCGTGGTGGGGCTGCTGACGGCGCTGGGAGCGGCGCTCGGGGACGGGGCCCAGGGCTCCTAGAGTCGGCCGAGCCGGCCGGCGGTCGGGCCGCCGGCCGGCACGGCGGCGGTCAGTCCAGCGCCGTCAGCTGGTCGAGGAACCACTGCTGCGGCGGCAGCGCCGTCGAGGCGGCGGCGAGGCGCTTGCTGCGGTCGGCCCGCTCGTCCTCGGGCATGGTGAGCGCCGTGTGCAGGGCCTCCGCGGTGGCGATGACGTCGTACGGGTTGACGCACAGGGCGTCGTCGGCCAGCTCCGCGTGGGCGCCGGCCTCGCGGGAGAGCACCAGGGCGCAGCCGCGGTCGGAGACCACCGGTACCTCCTTGGCGACCAGGTTCATGCCGTCGCGGATCGGGTTGACCAGGGCGACGTCGGCCAGCCGGTAGGCCGCCAGGGAGCGCGGGAAGTCGTCGTTGACGTGCAGGATCAGCGGCTGCCAGTCGGCGGTGCCGAACTCCGCGTTGATCTCGGCGGCGAGCCGCTCGACCTCGGCGGTGTAGGCGCGGTACTCGGCGAGGTCGGTGCGCGAGGGGTAGGCGAAGGCGATGTGCACCACGCTGTCCAGCCACTCGGGGCGGCTGCGGAGCAGGTGCCGGTAGGCCTGGAAGCCGCGGACGATGTTCTTGCTCAGCTCGGTGCGGTCGACCCGGACGACGGTGCGCCGCCCGCCGACCGCCTCGCGCAGGGTGGCGAGCCGCTCGTCGACGTCCGGGCGGTGGGACCGCTCGCGCAGGAAGTCGGCGTCGGCCCCGAGGGCGTGCACGCCGAGCCGGGTGGTGCGGCCCGCGTGCGTCACGGTGAGGGCCTCGCGGTCGACGTCCGCGCCGAGGACGTCCGCGCAGCAGTCGGCGAAGGCGAGGGCCCAGCGGCGGGTCAGGAAGGCGGCCCGGTCGGCGCCGAGGATGCCGGTGAGGACGCTCTCGGCGACGTCGTCCGGCAGCAGCCGGAAGTACTCGGGCGGGGCCCACGGGGTGTGCGAGAAGTGGCCGATGCGCAGGTCGGGGCGGGCGGTCCGGAGCAGGGCCGGGGCCAGTGAGAGGTGGTAGTCCTGGATCAGTACCGCGGCCCCGGGCGCGGCCTCGGCGGCGAGGGCCTCGGCGAAGGCGGCGTTGTAGGCGCGGTAGGACTGCCATTCGGAGCGGAACTCCGCGCCGAAGGAGGGGGCCGTCGGGGTGGCGTAGAGCAGGTGGTGGACGAACCAGAGGGTGGAGTTGGCGACGCCGTTGTAGGCGGCCGCGAAGGTCTCCGGGTCTATGTCCAGCATCCGGACGGCCTGTCCGCCGACGTCGTGGCCGGCCCGGTCGAGGCGGCCGTCGGGGGCCTCCCGGGCGGCCCGGCGGTCGGCGTCGCCGAGCGCCGCGCAGACCCAGACGGCATGCGGGTCGTCGATCGCGGAGAGTCCGGACACCAGCCCGCCGCCGCCCCGGCGCAGGGTCAGGGTGCCGTCGGCCGCGGTACTGAATGACACCGGTCCCCGGTTGGAGGCCACCAGTACGGTGGCGGAACCGGTCGCACTCGAACGTTCGGTCGTGAGATCGCCCATGGTTGGTACGTTGCCGTGGGCCCGGGTCGGCAAACCCCCGTCCGGCGTCAGGCCTGGTGGCCGTGGTGGGCGGCGTACTCCGGGACGGTGTGCATCGGGGGCCGTTCCTCCGCCGTGATCGCATGGGTGTGCGGGGTGAAGATGGCGGCGCCGCCGGCCGGGGGCCCGGCCGCGGTGCGCGGGTCCCGGGTGAACTGGGTGAGCAGCGGGTGGACCAGGTCGGCGGAGGCCTTCAGCCGGTGGGTCCGGTCCAGGCGTTCCAGGGCGGTGCGGTAGATGGTGGCGGCCATCCGGCCGAGCGCCTGGCTGTCCTGGTGGCGGTGGTGGCGTACGCCGACGTCCACCTGGGCGAGGGCGTCCAGGCCGGCGAGCTCCAGGGCGTCCACCAGGAGGCCGAGCTCGACGCCGTAGCCGGTGGGGAACGGCAGCCGTTCGAGCAGCGAGCGGCGGGCCGCGTACTCGCCGCCGAGCGGCTGGACGAAACCGGCGAGTTCCGGCCAGTGCAGGTTGAGCAGGGGGCGGGCGACCAGCTCGGTGACCCGTCCGCCGCCGGAGGGGACCACGGCGGCGTCGCCGGAGCCGGAGCCGTTCGTCACTTCGAGCGGCCGGTCGTACATGGCCTTGACCAGCTGGATGTCCGGCTCGGTGAGCAGCGGGCCGATGATGCCGGAGACGAAGGCGGGGTCGAAGGAGCGCAGGTCGGCGTCGACGAAGCAGACGATCTCGCCGCTGGTGACCAGCAGCGAGCGCCAGAGCACCTCGCCCTTGCCGGGGGAGGCGGGCAGCCGGGGCAGGATGTCGTCGCGGTGGACGACCCGGGCGCCGGCCCCGGCGGCCGCGGCGGCGGTGCCGTCGACGGAGCCGGAGTCGACGACGACGAGTTCGTCGACGAGGGGCAGGCGTTCCATCAGCTCGCGGCGCACGGTGCGGACGATGTCGCCGACGGTGGCCTCCTCGTCCAGGGCGGGCAGCACCACGCTGACGGTGCCGGCCCGACCCGCCGCCTGCTTGGCCGCCAGCAGGGCGCCCACCGGGCGGTCGGCCGCGCTCCAGGAGCGGCGGCGCAGCCAGGACGCCGCCTTCGGGAGGAGCGCGGGTGTCGGTTCGGCGGGCACGGAACTCTCCTCGACGGATCGGGGTGGGACGGGGCATCTCGCGTGGCGGACGGTCCCGTTCAGGGTTGACGCCTTCGGATACAGTCTTCGTACAGCGATCGGACCTTCGCACGCCGGGGTCGCCGCTGAGCAGGACCACAACTTCACAGAGCTCATCCAGAGGGACTGAGGGAACGGCCCGTTGACGTCCCGGCAACCTTCTCGCACGGCAGGCCTCCGGCCCCGGCGGGACAGGTGCCAATTCCGGCCTGTGGCGCGCCCGCGTCACGGGGAAGATGAGGAGAGAGGCCTCCGCCATCATGGCTATCGACACCGCCGCAGCCGCCCCCGCGACCGTTGATCTCGGTCCCGCCGTCGCACTGTCCTGTCGGGAGTGCGGTACCCGGTTCCCGCTCGGTCCCAGCTTCGCCTGCCTGGAGTGCTTCGGGCCGCTGGAGATCGCCTACGACTTCGGGAGCGAGGGCGCGGAGGAGCTCCGCAAGCGGATCGAGGCCGGTCCGGCGTCGATCTGGCGCTACGCCCCGCTGCTGCCCGTCCCGGCCGACGTGGCCGACAAGCCGAACCTCAACCCGGGGTGGACCCCGCTGGTGAAGGCGGACAACCTGGGCCGCGAGCTCGGGTTCACCGCCCAGCTGCACGTCAAGGACGACTCCGGCAACCCGACGCACTCCTTCAAGGACCGGGTGGTCGCCTGCGCGATCGAGGCGGCCCGCGCGTTCCACTTCACGACCCTCTCCTGCTCCTCGACCGGCAACCTGGCCGGCGCGGTGGGCGCGGCGGCGGCCCGGGCCGGGTTCAAGTCCTGCGTGTTCATCCCGCACGACCTGGAGCAGGGCAAGGTCGTCATGGCCGGTGTCTACGGTGGCGAGCTGGTCGGCATCGAGGGCAACTACGACGACGTGAACCGCTTCTGCTCGGAGCTGATCGGCGACCCGGCCGGTGAGGGCTGGGGCTTCGTCAACGTCAACCTGCGCCCGTACTACGGCGAGGGTTCCAAGACGCTGGCGTACGAGATCTGCGAGCAGCTCGGCTGGCGGCTGCCGGAGCAGATCGTCATCCCGATCGCCTCGGGCTCGCAGCTGACGAAGATCGACAAGGGCCTGCAGGAGCTGATCAAGCTGGGCCTGGTCGAGGACCGGCCGTACCGGATCTTCGGCGCCCAGGCGGCGGGCTGCTCGCCGGTGTCGGCGGCCTTCAAGGCCGGCCAGGACGTGATCCGGCCGGTCAGGCCGGACACCATCGCCAAGTCGCTGGCGATCGGCAACCCGGCCGACGGCCCCTACGTGCTGGACATCGCCCGGCGCACCGGCGGGGCGGTCGAGGACGTCACCGACGCCGAGGTGGTCGCCGCGATCAAGCTGCTGGCCCGGACCGAGGGCATCTTCGCCGAGACCGCGGGCGGGGTGACCGTCGGCGTGCTGAAGAAGCTGGTCGAGACCGGACAGCTGGATCCGGCCAAGGAGACCGTCGCGATCAACACCGGTGACGGCCTGAAGACGCTGGACGCCGTCTCCGACTCCGGGATGACCACCGTCATCCGCCCGACGCTGGCCTCGTTCCGCGACGCCGGCCTCGCGTCCGCCTGACCCGCCCGCCGCCCCCGCAGCCCGTACCGGCCGCCCGGCCGCACCGCCCGAGGAGATCCCCCATGAGCGCCACCGTCCGCATCCCGACCATCCTGCGCACCTACACCGGCGGCGCCGCCGAGGTGGCCGCCGAGGGCGCCACCCTGGGCGACGTCATCGCCGACCTGGAGCGGAACCACGCCGGGATCGCCGCCCGGATCCTGGACGACGCCGGCAAGCTGCGCCGGTTCGTCAACGTCTACGTCAACGACGACGACGTCCGCTTCGCCGAGGGCCTGGCCACCGAGATCAAGGACGGCGCGAGCGTTTCGATCATTCCGGCGGTGGCCGGCGGCTGCTGATCCGCCCCTTTCCGACCAGGCCTTTCATCGGCCGACCCGTTTTCGACCGGGCCGTCCGCCCGTACGGAATTCCGATCTCCGTACGCGCGGGCGGCCCGCCGCATTCCGGCGGGAATATTTCGCGGTCCGGGGGAGTAGAGTGTGGCTCGTCCGGGAAGAGGGCCGCGCCACCCCCCTCGCGCCGGTACTCGAACTCCGTCCGCGCCCGTACCGCCGGTGTCTGTCCGGCCGCTGAGACCGGCGCCGGGGCCGTGACCGTGAAACATGTCAGGCCGATGTCAGAATTCTCGAAGGCATTTGAGTAATTCGTCCGCTATGTCCGGCGTGAAATGCCGATTTCCTCCCGCTTTGGTCTGGCCTGTCCCCTGGTGGACCTAGGGAATTCCCAGCGGTTGACCCTGTTGCAGAGGGCGTCGATCCGGATACATTCAGCCGCGGTCGACGCAATCACCCGCTCACCGGAGGCCTTCCGGTGGTCTCCGCGGACGATTGTGGCGTGCACGGCTGCGCCCAGGGGGGGTTCCCCGGGCCGGCCTCAAACCAGACCCGGGCCCGCGACCTGCGGGCGCGTGAAGGGCCAGCACAGCACTAGGGGAGTTCGGAATGGCTCAGGGCACCGTCAAGTGGTTCAACGCGGAGAAGGGCTACGGCTTCATCGCGGTCGACGGTGGTGCGGACGTCTTCGTCCACTACAGCGCGATCCAGATGGACGGCTACCGCACCCTTGAGGAGGGCCAGCGGGTCGAGTTCGAGATCTCTCAGGGGCAGAAGGGCCCGCAGGCGGACATGGTCCGCGCCGCGGTCTGACCTTTCCGACCCCAGGAGTTCGGCTCGGCCCATTCGGCTGGTGCACCTCTTGCTTCACGACGGGCCCGTACGACACATGTCGTACGGGCCCGTCGGCATGTCCGGCGGGGGCCCGCGCGGCGTCCGGCGCGGGGGTGCCGGACACCCCGGCGGCGGCCCGGCGGCGGCCCGTCGGGGGCTCGCCGACGGCGGCCGCAGGGGGCGGACGCGGCTCGCGGGTTGGGCGATTGGGCTTGCACTCGCCTACCCGGAGTGCTAATCATTGGCGTTAGCACTCACAGTGTGAGAGTGACAGCGGACTGGGTCGGTGAGGCCCCCGGGAGCGGTAGGGGAAAGGACCCCCGCACACCAGGGCCGTCCGTCGCGGGCACCCCTTGGTCCGAGCAGTCGACCGTGTCCCGGAGGACCACTTCTGATGGCCAAGATCATCGCCTTTGATGAGGAAGCTCGCCGCGGCCTTGAGCGTGGCATGAACCAGCTCGCCGACGCGGTGAAGGTCACGCTCGGCCCCAAGGGCCGCAACGTCGTGCTGGAGAAGAAGTGGGGCGCCCCCACGATCACCAACGACGGTGTCTCCATCGCCAAGGAGATCGAGCTCGAGGACCCCTACGAGAAGATCGGCGCGGAGCTCGTCAAGGAGGTCGCCAAGAAGACCGACGACGTCGCGGGTGACGGCACCACCACCGCCACCGTGCTGGCCCAGGCGCTCGTTCGCGAGGGTCTGCGCAACGTCGCCGCCGGCGCCAACCCGATGGCCCTGAAGCGCGGTATCGAGAAGGCCGTCCAGGCCGTCTCGGACCAGCTGCTGGCCCAGGCCAAGGACGTGGAGACCAAGGAGCAGATCGCCTCCACCGCCTCCATCTCGGCCGCCGACACCCAGATCGGCGAGCTCATCGCCGAGGCCATGGACAAGGTCGGCAAGGAAGGCGTCATCACCGTCGAGGAGAGCAACACCTTCGGTCTGGAGCTCGAGCTCACCGA
Source organism: Kitasatospora sp. NPDC022856 (assembly GCF_055561235.1). Taxonomy (NCBI): domain Bacteria; kingdom Bacillati; phylum Actinomycetota; class Actinomycetes; order Kitasatosporales; family Streptomycetaceae; genus Kitasatospora; species Kitasatospora sp. NPDC022856. Next base: position 84,225 of record NZ_JBVHHE010000006.1, read on the forward strand.
GGGCATGCGCTTCGACAAGGGCTACATCTCCGCCTACTTCGCCACCGACCTGGAGCGGATGGAGGCGACGTTCGAGGACCCGTACATCCTCATCGCCAACTCCAAGATCGGCTCGGTCAAGGACCTGCTCCCGCTGCTGGAGAAGGTCATGCAGAGCGGCAAGCCGCTCGTCATCATCGCCGAGGACGTCGAGGGCGAGGCCCTGTCGACCCTGGTCGTGAACAAGATCCGCGGCACCTTCAAGTCCGTCGCCGTCAAGGCCCCGGGCTTCGGCGACCGCCGCAAGGCCATGCTCGGCGACATCGCCATCCTCACCGGTGGCACCGTGATCTCCGAGGAGGTCGGCCTCAAGCTGGAGAACGCCGGCGTCGACCTGCTGGGCACCGCCCGCAAGGTGGTCATCACCAAGGACGAGACCACCATCGTCGACGGTGGCGGCGACAGCGACCAGGTCGCCGGCCGCGTGAACCAGATCCGTGCCGAGATCGAGAACAGCGACTCGGACTACGACCGCGAGAAGCTCCAGGAGCGCCTCGCCAAGCTGGCCGGCGGCGTGGCCGTCATCAAGGCCGGCGCGGCCACCGAGGTGGAGCTCAAGGAGCGCAAGCACCGCATCGAGGACGCCGTCCGCAACGCGAAGGCCGCCGTCGAGGAGGGCATCGTCGCCGGTGGTGGCGTCGCGCTGCTGCAGGCCGGTGTCGCGTTCGACAAGCTGGAGCTGGAGGGCGACGAGGCCACCGGTGCCAACATCGTCCGCGTGGCGCTGGAGGCCCCGATCAAGCAGATCGCGACCAACGCCGGCCTCGAGGGCGGTGTCGTGGTGGAGAAGGTGCGCAACCTCCCCGCCGGTCACGGCCTGAACGCCGCCACCAACACCTACGTCGACCTCATCGCCGAGGGCATCATCGACCCGGCGAAGGTCACCCGTTCCGCGCTGCAGAACGCCGCCTCCATCGCGGCGCTCTTCCTCACCACCGAGGCCGTCATCGCCGACAAGCCGGAGAAGGCCGCCGCGGCCGCCGGCGGAGGCATGCCGGGCGGTGACATGGACTTCTGATCCCCTCCGGGATCGGTCGTTTCCCGATCGCACGGGCGGTTCCCCTCGGGGAGCCGCCCGTGCGGCGTTGTGTCCGGCGCCGTTTTGGGACAATGGACGGATGGCTGCCACCGCTGATGACATCGAGACCGCCCTGCACAACGCGCGGGCGCTGATCCTGGCCGACCTGACCGCGCGGGACGTGGCGGACGCCGCCGTGGTGTCGCTGGTCGAGGACGCCGTGACGCACCGCCGGTGGTGGCTTGAGCAGTGGCCGGACGGCGCCGAGTACGTGCTCGGGCTGGTCGCCCAGGACGTCCAGGACGCGCTGCTGGAGGCCTACGGCCGCTGGCCGCTCTGCACCTCGTGCGCGGCCGATGGTGACCCGCACGCGCTGGGCGTCGAGCCCGAGCTGGGGCCGGAGCCGCACTGGGTCTGCGGCAAGGCGGGGGCGGTGGTGGCGCCCGTCGGCCGGCTCGACGGCTGACCCTGCCCCGGCCCGGCCCGGCGCCCCGTGCGCCGGGCCGGGCCTTCGCGCGTCCTGGGCGGGTCGGCCGGTCAACGGGTCGGCCGGTCAGTGAGTCGGCTGGTCAGCCGGTCGGCCGGTCAGTGAGTCAGCCTTCGAGCCGGTCGAGTTCGGCCGCCAGGTTGGCCCGGGCGGCGGCGTCGAAGCGCTCGCGGGCGAGGGGCGTGCGGTAGAGCGCGGGCAGGGCCAGGAGCCGGCGCAGGATGTCGGCCCGCCCGGCGCGGAAGTCCGGCTCCGGGACGAAGGCGTACTCCTCGCGCACCGCGGCCGCGTAGGCGGCGTACGCCCGCGGGTCGCCGCCGAGGACGGCGAGGTCCGCGTCGCAGAGCACCTCGCCGTCCCGGTCGCCGGGTTCGGGGCGGTGCGAGACGGTGAGCCGGACCAGACGGGCCACCTCGGCGGTCCGCGGTCCGGACAGGCCCGCCTCGGTGAGCGCCCGGACGGCGAGGGCGGCGCTGCGCTCCTCGTTCTCGGAGCGGTCCGGGCGGTAGACGGCGTCGTGGAACCAGGCGGCCAGCCGGACGGTGTCCGGGTCCTCGGCGTGCGCGGCGAGCACGTCCACGTGGCCGAGCACCGCCCGCAGGTGGGCGGTGGTGTGGTAGCGGCGCTGCGGTTCGGCCCAGCGGCCCAGCAGGTCGCGGCCGTACGGCGCGGGGTCGGCGCCGGCGCCGCAGCGGCGCAGCAGGGCGGTCCAGTCGGCGAGCAGGTCGGCCGGGACGGGGGCGGCGGGCTGGTTCGGCATGGGCTCATTCTGGCGGGGTGCCGGTCGCGGCACGGGCGGAGTCCGGCGGGTCCACTGGACGCATATGTAGTTTGACGATATATGTAGTCCTATGACAGAACGAGCCATGCAGGAGCCGACGCTGCTTCTGCTCACCGCGCTGGCCGACGCGCCCAGACACGGCTACGCGCTCATCCAGGAGGTCACCGCGATCTCCGACGGCCGGGTGAAGATGCGCACCGGCACCCTCTACGGCGCGCTCGACCGGCTGCTCCAGCAGGGCCTGATCGAGGTCGCCGCCGAGGAGGTCGTGGACGGCCGGGCCCGGCGCAGCTACGCGCTGACGCCGGCCGGCCGCGGCGCGCTGGCGGCCGAGGCGGGGCGGCTGCGGGCCGTCGCCTCCGAGGCCGAGCGCCGGCTCTCCGCCGTGCTCTCGATGGTCAGGGGGGTCTTCGCGTGAGCATGCAGACCATCGACCGGCCGGTCGCCCTGCGGGCGGCGCTCCAGCTCTACCCGGCCCGCTACCGCCGCGAGCGCGGCGAGGAGCTGGCGGCGGTCTTCGCCGACACCACGGCGGAGGCGGACCGGCCCACCCTGCTGCGGGAGGCGCTGGACCTCGCCGCCTACGGCCTGCGGATGCGCGCCCGGCTGACCTCGGCGTCGGCGGCCGGGCGGCTGCTGGCGCTGGCGGTTCCGCTGGTGGCCGGCACCGCCGCGGGGGCCGCCCTCTACCCGTGGGTCAGCAACCCCGACCTGATCGCCTGGCGTATCCAGGGGGCGCACTCCTCGGTCCTGCTGGCGCTGACCGTGTTCGCGCTGCCGGTGGCCTCGCTGCTGCTGGCGGTGGCCGCGGTGCTGGGGCACTGGACGGCGGCCCGGGTCCTGTCGGTCGCGGTGATCGGTGCCGGTCTGCTGAACCTGGCCGACTCCGTCCTGAGCGTGGAGTTCGTCGACTGGTGGTGGTTCTCCTACAGCTCCACCTCCGCGCTGCCGTTCGTGCTGTCCGGTCTGCTGGTGCTCGCCGCGCCGGGGGACCTGCTGGGCCGGCCGACCTGGCGGACCGCGGCCCTGGTGCCGCTGGGCGCGGTCGGGGGTCTGCTGGTGGTCAGCGCCCAGGGCGGCTGGGACACCCGGTACCTGATGAACGACCCGTGGGCCGCCCTGCTGCTGGCGGTTCCGCTGCTGCTGGTGTGTGCCGCGGCGCGCGGTTGGCTGGTGCCGGCGGCGATCGGGCTGGCGGTGCTGCCGCTCACCCTCTCGTTCAGCCTGTTCAGCCTCTGGGAGTCGGCCGGTGGGATCTGGAACCTGTTGGGGGTCGGCGCGGTCGGCGCGGCGTTCGTGGCGGTGGCCGGGATCGGCTGGCGGGGCATCGAGGGTCTGCGCCGCTCGGCTCTGTGACCGATCGGCCGTACGGGCCTCGCCGGGCGCCTCGCGATGTGGCAGGCTGTCTGATATGTCTAGACCAATTTTCGAAGTCATCGCGCTGACGCCCCAGGACGCCCAGGCCGCCGAGTCGGGCGGCGCCGACCGGCTCGAACTGGTCACGGACATGGCCGCCGACGGGCTCACTCCGTCGGTCGAGGACTTCGCCAAGATCCGGGCCGCCGTGGAGCTGCCGCTGCGCGTCATGCTGCGCGTCCGGGACGGCTTCGCGCCGGGCGACCTGGACGAGCTGGTGGCCCGGGCCGCCGCGCTGCGGGCCGAGGGCGCCGACGAGTTCGTCTTCGGCTTCCTGACGGCCGACGGCGCCGTCGACCTCGCCGCCACCGAGGCGGTCGCCGACGCGGTGGCGGGCTGCCGCTGGACGTTCCACCGGGCGATCGACCACAGCGCCGACCGGACCGCCCTCCGGGCGGCCCTCGGCGGGCTGTCCGGGCTGGACACCTACCTCACCTCGGGCGCGGTGGCCGGGGTGGACGCGGGCCGGGAGGTGCTGCTGGCCGAGCTGGCCAGGGCCGGCGAGCCGGGGTACGGGCAGCGGATCCTGATCGGCGGCGGCCTGCGGGCCGAACACCTGCCCGGTTTGCGGGCGGCGGGCTTCGACGGCTTCCACGTCGGCGGAGCGGTGCGGGTCGCCGGGTGGCAGTCCCCCGTGGACGCCTCCAAGGTCGCCGAGTGGCGGTCCCTGATCGATGGCTGAGCGTGAGAGCGCCGACAGCTGAGCGATCGGCGGTCCGCGACTCGACGCGCGAAGGGTACCGGCGGATACCGCCGGTCCCCTTCGCGCGTCCCGGGCCCGGCGCGGTCAGCCCAGCCGGTCGGGCAGCGGCTCGGCGTGCAGCACCGTCAGCCCGGAGACGGCACGGGTCAGCGCCACGTACAGGCGGCGCAGGCCGGTCCGCTCGTCCGGCTCGCCGGCGACCACCGCGGCCGGCTCGTCCAGCACCACGTAGTCGTACTCCAGACCCTTGGCCAGCGAGGCCGGGACGAGGGTCAGCCGGGCCTCGGCGCTGGTCTCGGCGCCGGGGGAGAGGAACGGCAGGCCGGCCGCCGTCAGGGCCGCGGCGAGCAGCGGCACGCGCGCGTCGGCGGCGATCAGACCGGTCGAGCCCTCGTGCTCCAGGGCCCGGTGGCAGGCCTCGACGACCGCCTTCTCCAGCCCGTCGTCCGGGACGCGGGTGATCGTCAGCGAGCCGGGCGCCGCGCGCACGGACGTCGCGGGGGCGAGACCGGGGGCGATCGCGGGCAGCAGCCGGGAGGCGTAGGCGATGACCTCCTCGGGGACGCGGAAGCCCTTGGTCAGCTCCTCGATGTGAGCGGACGGCTTGCCCAGGTGGTGCAGCGCGTCCGGCCAGCTCGCCGTCGCCCAGGGGGTGGTGCCCTGGGCGAGATCGCCGAGGACGGTCGCCGAGCCCGTGGTGCAGCGGCGGCCGACGGCGCGGTACTGCATCGGGGAGAGGTCCTGGGCCTCGTCCAGCACCACGTGGCCGAGCGAGGGCGTGCGCTGGACCAGGTCGGTGGCCTCGTCCACCAGGACGGCGTCGGCCGGCGTCCAGCGGGCGGTCCGCACCGAGCGGCCGGGCTTGGACCAGAGCACCGTGCGCTGCTCCTCGGGGGTGAGGACGCCCTCCGCGCACCGCGCCAGGAACTCCGGGTCGGAGAGCAGCCGGTGCACCAGCCTGGCCGGATCGACCGGCGGCCAGCACTCCTTGACCGTCGCCTTCACCGCCGCGTTGCGGGCCACCGCGTCCTGCACCCGGTCGTCCGGCGCCTCGCCGCCCTGCTCCATCTTCAGCAGCACGGCGTGCGCGATCCGCTGGGGCAGGGCCTCCCGGGCCGCGCCGTAGCGGATGTCGCGGGCGGTCAGCTCCTCGACGATCTCGGCGAGCTCGTACACCGGCACGCGCCAGCGGCGGGAGCCGCGGACCACCACGCAGGGCTCGGTGGGCGCGGTGATGCCCGAACGCACGGCCCGGCGCAGCACCTCGGCCATCCGGGCGTCGCCCTTCAGCCGGGCCGCCTCCGCGGTGTCCTCGCCGCGCACCTCCACGTGCGCCACCAGCTGCTGCACGGTGGCCTGGGCCACCTCCAGCTCGCCGAGGGCGGGCAGCACCTGCTCGATGTAGGAGAGGAAGGCGTTGTTGGGGCCGATCACCAGGGTGCCCGTGCGGGCGAGCCGCTCGCGGTGCGCGTACAGCAGGTAGGCCACGCGGTGCAGGCCCACGGCGGTCTTCCCGGTGCCGGGGGCGCCCTGGACGCAGACCGTGCCGGTGATGTCGGCGCGGACGATCTCGTCCTGCTCGGGCTGGATGGTGGCGACGATGTCGCGCATCGGGCCGACGCGGGGCTTCTCGATCTCGGCGGCGAGCAGCGCCGAGGAGGTGTCCGTCTCGGCCGGGTCGGTGAGGTGCTCGTCCTCGTAGGCGGTCAGCTCGCCGCCGGTGTAGCCGAAGCGGCGGCGGCGCTCGACGTCCATCGGCGCGGTGCGGCTGGCCCGGTAGAACGGCTGGGAGACCGGCGCGCGCCAGTCGATCACCATCGGGTCGCCGTCGTGGTCGTGGACGTGGCGGCGGCCGATGTAGAAGTTCTCGCCGCCGGAGCCCTCGGAGAGGTCCTCGCTGATCGCGTGCAGGTAGTCGAGGCGGCCGAAGAACAGCGGGGTGTGCGAGAGGTCGGCCAGGGCGGCGATCCGGGCCTCGATCTGGTTCTGGAGCACGACGGCGGTGACCCAGGTGCCGGTCACGTCGCTGATGTCCAGGGACTCGACGTCCTCGCGCATCGCGCGCAGCGCGGCCCGGGAGGCGGCCAGGTGGTCGCGTTCGCGCTGGAGGGGGTCGGTGGTGGGGGTGGCGGGCACAGCGAACCTTCCCGGCTGCCCCGGAGACGGGCGCAGCGGATCGTTGGAGCTCACGGTGGGTACAGCCGACCGTCCCTCCTTGCCCGGCGACGGGCAGGAGGGGCCCATCCGTGCGGTCGGCGCCTCCCCCGGCTGCCTGCGCGACTCAGCAGGTACCACGGTTCGGGAGGGGGCAGACGAGTGATCCTAGACCCGGCGGCCTCGGGGTTCCACCCCGTTCCCCCTCCGGGGCCCTCAGGGCCTGCGTACACCCGGAGGACGACCTACGTCCTGCCCGGTACGGCCTTTGGGGTGATGTGCTTCGGGCGGGCGGAAACTACCGTGGAACACATGAGCACCGTACACATCACGGCGCCGCGAGTGCCGTCCCAGAAGTCCGCCCCCGCCCGCCCGGCCGGGGCCACCGCCGCGGTCGGCCCCGGACACCGCCGCTCCCCGCTGACCACGGCCGTCCGCAACGTCGGCATCGCGCTCGACACCGCCGCGCGCGTGGTCTTCCTCGGGCGCGACGGCGTCAAGTACTGAGCGCCGCCGGGAGTTACAGCACGTCGTCCGCGTCGATGATGCGGTAGGCGTAGCCCTGCTCCGCCAGGAAGCGCTGGCGGTGGGCGGCGAAGTCCTGGTCGACGGTGTCGCGGGCCACCACCGAGTAGAAGTGCGCCGAGTGCCCGTCCGCCTTGGGGCGCAGGACGCGGCCGAGCCGCTGGGCCTCCTCCTGGCGGGAGCCGAAGGTCCCGGAGACCTGGATGGCGACGGTCGCCTCGGGCAGGTCGATGGAGAAGTTGGCGACCTTGGAGACGACCAGGACGCTGATCTCCTTGGTGCGGAAGGCCTCGAAGAGCTTCTCCCGCTGGGCGTTGCTGGTCTCGCCCTTGATCACCGGGGCGTCCAGCACCTCGCCGAGCTCGTCGAGCTGGTCGATGTACTGGCCGATGATCAGGGTCTGGTCCTTCTCGTGCTTCTTCACCAGCGCCTCCACCACCCGGCGCTTGGTCGCCGTGGTGGCGCAGAACCGGTAGCGCTCCTCGGGCTCGGCGGTCGCGTAGGAGAGCCGCTCGGAGTCGGTGAGGGTGACCCGGACCTCGCAGCAGTCGGCGGGCGCGATGTAGCCCTGCGCCTCGATCTCCTTCCAGGGCGCGTCGAAGCGCTTGGGGCCGATGAGCGAGAAGACGTCGCCCTCGCGCCCGTCCTCGCGGACCAGGGTTGCGGTCAGGCCGAGCCGGCGGCGGGCCTGGAGGTCGGCGGTGAACTTGAAGACCGGCGCGGGCAGCAGGTGGACCTCGTCGTAGACGACCAGGCCCCAGTTGCGGGCGTCGAAGAGTTCGAGGTGGGCGTAGACGCCCTTCCGCTTGGTGGTCATCACCTGGTAGGTGGCGATGGTGACCGGGCGGATCTCCTTGCGCGTCCCGCTGTACTCGCCGATCTCGTCCTCGGTGAGCGAGGTGCGCTTGACCAGCTCGTGCTTCCACTGCCGCGCCGAGACGGTGTTGGTGACCAGGATCAGGGTGGTCGACTTGGCCTCGGCCATCGCCGCCGCGCCGACCAGCGTCTTGCCGGCGCCGCAGGGCAGCACGACCACCCCCGAGCCGCCGTGCCAGAACCCCTCGACGGCCTGGGCCTGGTAGGGGCGCAGCTGCCAGCCGTTCTGGTCCAGCTCGATCGGGTGCGCCTCGCCGTCCACGTACCCGGCGAAGTCCTCGGCGGGCCAGCCGAGTTTGAGCAGGACCTGCTTGATCTGGCCGCGCTCGGAGGGGTGCACGACGACGGTGTCCGGATCGATCCGGGCGCCGACCAGCGGGGCGATCTTCTTGGAGCGCAGCACCTCCTCCAGCACCGGCCGGTCGGTGGTGGAGAGCACCAGCCCGTGGACGGGGTGCTTGGTGAGCTTGAGCCGGCCGTAGCGGGCCATCGTGTCGGCCACGTCCACCAGCAGCGCGTGCGGCACCGGGTAGCGGGAGAAGTTGACCAGGGCGTCGACCACCTGCTCGGCGTCGTGCCCGGCGGCACGGGCGTTCCACAGCCCGAGCGGGGTCACCCGGTAGGTGTGCACGTGCTCGGGCGCGCGCTCCAGCTCGGCGAACGGCGCGATGGCGCGACGGCAGTCGGAGGCCCTGGGGTGGTCGATCTCCAGAAGAAGAGTTTTGTCGCTCTGGACGATGAGCGGTCCGTCGTTCACGCGGGGAAGCCCTCCACTGGCTGACAGGTCTGCAGGGACGCAGACCCTCCAGTGTCGCGCATTCCGCCGCGAACCCGGAGGGCTACTTCCACTCGTGCACGGTGACCTTGCCGGTGCCGCTGCCGTCGGTGTCGTACTCGAAGAGTCCGACGGTGTCGTTGAGCTGGGCGAAGGACTCGGACTGGCTCTCGAAGAAGATCGCGCCGCGCCACGCCATGGCGCCGCCGGGGCCGGTGAAGCGGCCGATGCCGCTGCCGTGCCAGCTGTAGCCCTCGCCGCGCTCGCTCATGCCCACGCCCTGGCCCTCGCCGAACAGCGTGCCGTCCGAGCGAAGCTGCGACTCGTAGGTGGCGAACTCCCTGACCCCGACGCCGAGGACGTCGCCGGTCGCCTCGAACGAGACCTCGACCACGGGATGGATGCCGTCCGTGGTGGCCAGCACCCGCCGGCCGGTGTCCCTGGTGGTCTGCGTGACTATCCGGTTGCCTAGCACGATGACTCCCTTCGCGAGCCCCCACCTTCCGGAGTACGCCGGGTGCGACCGGCTCGTCAACCACGGGCAGTGACCGGTGGACCGGTCGGTCGTTGTGCGGGGCATGAACAAGTCGAAGCGCGCCCTCACCGCCCTCGCCCTCCTCGGTTCGGCCTTCGCCGCGACCGCCTCCTCCGCCGGCTCGGCGCACGCCCTCGCGGGCATCGGCGAGGGCCCGGGCGGGCTGATGGCCGCCCCCGCCTTCCTGCTCGCGGACACCGTCGGCGGCGGCAGCCTGCCGGTCGGCCAGGGGGACATCGCGGCCATGGCCGACAAGGCGATGCAGGAGAAGGCGAAGGAGCAGGCCGCCAAGCAGGGGCACTGACCGCCGGTCGCCGGGCGGTTGCCCCGGAAGGGCGCTACTCCTCCAGCTCGGCCACGCCGGTGATCCGGTGCAGGGCGAACGTGCGGAGTTCGTCCGCGTGGTGGTCGAAGGCGGTGACGAAGCCGCCTTCGACCTTGACCGGGTCGATGATGCGCTGGCTGGCGATCCCCTCGGCGTTCAGGTAGCCGATCCACATCCGCTCGCCGAGCAGGACGGCGGTCTGGAGCGAGGCGAGGGTCTCGGCCGCCGCCGTGCGGGGGAGCCGGCGCGGGTCGGGGGCCGGCTCCCGGCGGACGGCGGTGGCGGCGCGGTCGCCGGCCCGGATCGCCTTGATGGCGGCGGCGAGCAGGACGTCGTCGGGCGTCGGAGGACCGTCCGGTACCGGTACGGGGGCCGCGCGCGGCGGGGTGCGGTGGCTGTCCGGGCGGGTGATCAGGACGTCGCCCTCGGCGGACTCGGCCGCGGGCGCGTAGCCCATGGTGCGCAGGGTGGCGAGCAGGACGTCCGGCGCGGCCTGGGAGGCCAGGACCGTCGGGGCGAGCAGGCGCAGCCGCAGGTCGACGGAGCGCCGGTCGGCCAGCACCTCGCCCAGCAGCGCCGGGTCGTCGCAGCGCAGGTACGAGGAGGCGGCGCCGACCCGCAGGATGCCGTGCCGCCGGGCCACGTCGTCGATCAGGTAGCTGAGCGGCTGCGGGACGGGCGTGCGGGAGTGCTGCTCCAGGAAGGCCTGGAGGTCGGCGGCGCTGCGGCCGGCGTCGAGGGCGCGGCGGACCGACTCGGGGGTGAACCGGTAGACGGTCGCGCCGCCCTTGGACTCGATGTCGGCGCAGAGCGCGAGCGCCTGGGCGAGCGGGGTGAGCAGCGGGCCGGGCGCGATCGCGGTGAGGTCCGGCTGGAGGATCACGTGGTCCAGCGGCTGCGGCAGCAGCGGGGCGAGCACCTCGGCCGGGTCGGCCTCGGCGGTGAGCAGCGCGCGGCCGGGGGAGGCCAGTGCGCCGCGGCCGGTGATGCCGAGCAGTTCGGCCTCGGCGAGGGTCCAGCCGACGAGGTCGTCCCGGAGGTCGCGCCCCGGACCGGCGGCTGGCTGCGCCCCGGCGCCGCCGTGCGGCCCGTCGGCGGCGGGCCGGGCGGTGACCGGTCCGCCGCGCAGCGGGCGCTGCCACCGCAGGGTGGGCAGCAGTTCGTCGGCGGTGGCGGGGGTGCCGGGCGGCAGCTCGGCGAGCAGGGCGAGGGCGGCCCGGCGCACCGACGGGGCCAGGGTGCGGTCGAGTTCGGGGCCGAGGGCGGCGCGCGGCTTGCCCTTGCCGTCCGGGGTGCCGGTGAGGGCCGGGACGCGGGTGGCGGTGAGCCAGCCGGCGGCCAGGGCGGCCCAGCGGTCGGCGGTGTCCTGCTGGAGCCAGCCGTCGTACGCCGGGGTGGGGGACCAGCGCTCGTCGGCCTCGCCGTCCGGGGCCAGCAGGCCCGCCGTGTAGGCGAGTTCGAGCCAGAACGCGGTCTGCTGCTCGGTGCTCTCCAGGGTCTGGGCGGTGCGCTTGAGGTCGCGGACGCCGAGGCCGCCGGCGCGCAGGGTCGGCGGCGGGTTGAGGCCCCAGAGGTCGAGCAGCTCCTCGACGGTCCGGACGGCGGTGTACGCCTGCCCGGCGGCGGCGCCGTCCACAGCCTGGGGATCGCGCGCGGCGGCGGCCGGGGCCGGTTCGGGCTGGACCGGCTCGACCAGGCGGTGGGTGCGGCCGCCGCGCAGGTGCAGGGCGAGCTCACGGGGCAGCACCACGCTGCCGGGGCTGCTCGGCAGCAGCAGGCCGCGGGCCAGCAGCCACTCGACCGGGCTCTGCGCGTCCTCGGCGGTGACCGGGCGGGTGGCGTCCGGGACGGTGCCGGTGGGCGGGCCCCAGACCAGGCGGTCCAGCAGGCGCAGGGCCGGCTCGGGGGCGGTGGCGAGCAGCGCGTCGCACCGGGCGCGATCGGTCAGCAGGGCGGTGAGCGCGGCGACGGCGGTCACCGGGTCGGGCGTCGGCGGCTGCCCGGCGGAGACCAGCAACTGCTGGATCCGGGCCGGGGACATCCCGGCGGTCGCGTCGGCGAGCGTCGGGCCGAGGCCGGTGCGGCCGGGGTTCGCGGCGGTCGGCGCGAGTGCCTCGCGGGCGGCGATGACCAGTCGCAGCCCGTTGTCGGGGCCCCAGAGCAGCGCCCGGTCGCGCAGGGTGGCGAGGGCGCGGGGGAGCGCGGCGGTGACGGCGGCCCGGTCGGCGGTGCTCAGCGGGGTGGCGCCCGGGTGCGGCTTGACCTTGGCGGGGCCGGTCAGCAGGGTCCGGACGGTCGCCGGGGGCGCGCCGTCGGGGGCGGCGGCCAAGGCCTCGGCGACCTGGAGGGTGAAGCGGTCCAGCCGTTCCAGGGCGCGCAGTGCGGAGGCCCGGGAGGAGAGCCGGGCGGCGAGCTGGGTGAGGTCGCCGGGGACGGGGTTGAGCAGGTCGGGGCGGGACCGGAGCAGGGCGGCGAGGTCGTCGTCCGCGCGGCTGCGGAGCTCCTCGGCGAGGGTGCGGGGGCCGGCGGGCGCTTTGCCGGTGCGTTGGGGGCCCTGCTGTGTGGTCATTCGACCTAGGTTAGTCGGGTCGGGTGGTGGTGGGGATCCGTCGTCGGAGGGTGATCCGGCCGTGGTCGCCCGGGAGCGCGAGGCGGTGGACCGGCCGGTGGGCGGACCGGGCTCGCGTGGGCGGGGGCCGGGTGGGTAGCGTCACGAGCAGCGGGGATCCGCGGGGCCCGGCGCGGTCCCGCGCGGTCCCGCGAGGTCTTCGGGGACGGGCTCGGGCGAGGCGGGGTGCTGGGTGATGGCGGACGGCGAGTGGTGGCGCAGGCGCGGGCCGTGGAGCGAGCCGTCCGGCGGCGGTGACGGCGCGGGCGGTGGGACGGGTGACGGCGCGGGCGGTGCCGGTGCGGCCGGTGGTTCCGCCGGCCCGGCGAACGAGGACAGCGTGTACGCCACCGGCGCGCCGGTGGTGCCCCCGCGCCCCTCCGCCCCGCCCGCGCCCCCGCGGTCGGCCGGTCCGGAGGACCAGGGCTCGCCGTGGGTGGCGGAGTCGTTCCGGGACGCCCCGGCCGACCCGGACGCCCTGCCGTCCCCGCAGCTGTACGCGTCCTCCGACGCCGGGGGGTGGGATCTGGTGATGCTCAACTTCTCGGACGGTCCGGGGGCGGCGATCACGCCGATCCCGGAGCAGCGGGCGGAGGACGGGGAGGCGGCCGCGGCGGCCGGGCCGCCCGCCGCGCCCGACCCGGCCGAGGGCAAGGACAAGGGCAAGAACAAGGACAAGGGCGCGAGCAGGCCGGGAGCCGGGGGCCGGGCGCGGGGCCGGGGGAAGACGCCGCCGCCCGAGGCCGCCGCCGCGCCCCCGAAGCCGTCGGCGATGGCCGGCCGCCGCCCGTCGCCGCTCCTGCTGCTCGCCTCGGTGACGCTGGTCGGCGGAGCCGTCAGCGGCCAGATCGTGGTGATGCTGGTGGGCTGGGCGCTCGGCTACATGTCCCGTCAACTGAGCGATCTCACCAGGAAGTTCGCCATTCTCGGGATCCCGCTGGCCACGATCAGCGGGACCAGTCTCTGGTACTGGGGCCGGGCCCAGGGGCGCTGGGGCGGGGGGCTCCAGCCCGGGCAGCCGGCCGGCGAGATCGCCTGGTCGGCGGCCCCGGGCGTGATCCGCCTCGCGGCCGTGCTGTCGGCGCTGTTCCTGCTCGGCATGGCGCTGAAGAAGCGGGCCCAGCCGGAGGGTTGAGCCGCCCCCGGCCGGGTGGCGCGCCGGCCCGGCCCGGTCCGCTCCTGGCCGTCCCGGTGCGCTCAGCCGCGCTCGCGCTCCACCCGCAGGGCGCCGAGCAGCCCCGGGAAGGCCTCCTCGAACTCCTCGCGGCGCAGCGCGTTCAGCCGCGAGGTGCCGACGTAGTACTGGCGGATCAGCCCGGCCTCGCGCAGCACGTGGAAGTGGTGGGTGGCGGTGGACTTGCTGACCGGCAGGTCGATCGTCCCGCAGGCGAGGTCCTCGACGGCGGCGTCCAGCTCGGCGACGATCCGGCGCCGGACCGGGTCGACCAGGGCCTCCAGGACCTGCTGAAGACCGATCTCCCGGACGTCCGGGTGCGGCGGGATGCGGTGCTGCTGCCCGCCGCGCTGTGCTGCTGCCATGGTTCGGCCACCTCCGGCGCCCATGGTACGGCAGACGTCAAAGTACGACGATGGTCGAAGTTTGACAGCTGACGCCCTTTCGGATCTAGTGAGACGCGGCGGCGCGTGGTCCGCACCGCCGTCACCGACCGGAAGGGGGCGATGCGCGATGGCCAGGACAGTGCGGTTCCACGAGCACGGCGGGCCGGAGGTACTGCGGCTGGAGGACGTCGAGGTCGGCTCGCCGGGCCCCGGCGAGCTGCTGATCCGGGTGGACGCGATCGGGATCAACCGGGCCGAGGCGCTGTTCCGCCGCGGCACCTACCTGGAGGTGCCCCGGAGCTTCCCCGCCGGGCTCGGCGCCGAGGCGGCGGGCGTGGTCGAGACCGTCGGGGCCGGGGTGGCCGGGTTCGAACCGGGGCAGCCGGTCAGCGTGGTGCCCGCGTTCTCGATGAACGACTACCCCGTCTACGCCGAGCGCGCGATCGTCCCCGCGGCGGCCGTGCTGCACCGGCCCGCCGGGCTCGGCGCGGTCGAGGGCGCGGCGGTCTGGATGCCCTATGTGACCGCCTACGGCGCGCTGGTGGAGGTCGGCGGCCTGCGGGCGGGGGACACCGTCGTGCTGACCGCCGCCTCCAGCAGTGTGGGCCTGGCCGCGATCCAGATCGCCCGCCGGGCGGGGGCGGTCCCGATCGCCACCACCCGGACCGGGGCCAAGCGGGAGGCCCTGCTCAAGGCCGGGGCGGCCGAGGTGATCGTCACCGAGGAGGAGGAGATCAGCGCGCGGGTGCTGGCCCTGACCTCGGGCCGGGGCGCCGAACTCGTCTTCGACGCCGTCGCCGGCCCCGGTGTGACGGACCTCGTCCGGGCGACCGCCGCCGGCGGCACCGTGCTGCTCTACGGCTGGCTGAGCGGCGAGCCGACGCCCTACCCGAACCTCGACCTCGGCATGCCCGCGGTGAACATCCGCAGCTACGTGATCCACGAGACGACCCGCGACCCGGAGCGGCTGCGCCGCGCGGAGGCCTTCGTCACCTCCGGCCTGCGCACCGGCTCCCTCGCCCCGGTGGTGGACCGGGTCTTCGGCCTGGACGAGGTCGCCGAGGCCCACCGCTACCTGGAGGCCGGCAACCAGCTCGGCAAGATCGTGGTCTCCGTCGACCACTGAGGCGCCGCGGTGCCGGCCGGCAGCGCGGATTCGCCGCCGGTGCGGGAGCGGGAAGTCGGCGGGTCCGACGTCCCGCTCCCGGCGCCGACCCGGAGGTCAGTCGTCCTCGGGGAAGAAGAAGTCCTGGGTCTGCCGCCGGTAGGGCGCCGGCACGGCGGCCAGGCGGTGCGCCGGCCAGAGGTCGGAGCGCTCGCTCAGGGTCAGTTCGCCGCCCTGGCGGACCAGCCAGACGTCCTCGTAGTCGAGGTGCAGCGCGGCGTCGCCGGGGACCCGGCCGAGCAGGCCGAGCGTCAGCCGGACGGTGTCGTCCTGCTGGTCGGAGACGTCGGCCGCCTTGTCGAGGCGGAAGGCCACCGAGACGGTCGCGCCGAAGGGGCGGCCGCCGATCAGCGGGTCCCCCCACGGGATCGCCTTGGTCGCCACCACCCGGATCCAGGTGCCGCGGGCGGTGACGGCGCCGTCGGCGACCAGGGTGCCGGCGTCCTCCCCGGCGCCGAACAGCGCCTGCGGACGGGCGATTTCGTCGAGCTTCTCTGCGACCTCGGCCGCGGTGAGCGGGGTCACCAGGTCGAGGCTGTAGGCAATAGCCATGCTGGGCGTCTCTCTCGGTTCGTCTAGGGGTAGAAGTGGACCACGTTGCCGGACGAGTCGATGACCTTGATCTCCTTGAGACCCTCGATCGGCCAGTCCTGCAGCTGCTTGCGCATGGCGGCCGCGTCGACACCGCTGTCGGAGAGGTTCAGCACGATGCGGTCGGCCTGGCCCGAGTCCACCTTCTTCTGGATGCCGGTGGAGATGGAGCGCGGGTTCGAGGCGGTCGGCGCGTAGCAGTCGAACACCTCGCCCTCGATGCGGTAGTCGGGGTTCTTGGTCGTCCCTGTGACGTTCGGGTTCTGCTCGACCTTGTAGCCGTTGCGCGCCATGATCTCGGCGGACTCGTTCTCCCGCTCGAACGCCCGGCGGGTCGTCGCGTCGGCGTTCCTCGGGATGTTGGTGGTGTGCCCCTCCGGGGTGGCGGCCGGGTCGGCCCCCTTCGACGGCTGGGTGTGCAGCTCGCCGGACCCGCCGCCGCCACCGCCCTCGCCCTCCATGTGGACCCGGCTGGAGCCCATGGCGTCCTGGGCGATCTCGCCCGCGCCGATGCCGGCCATCCCGAGACCGGTGGCGATGACGCCGGCCGAGAGCACGTTGACCGGTACGCCCACCACCGCGCCGACGCCGGTGAGGTCCAGGCCGACGCCGAGGACCTCGCCGCCCGCGCCGACCGTGGCGAGGGCGAGCCCGCCCGCGACCTCCAGCGCGGCGCCCGGGTTCTGCAGCATGGCGTTGCCGACCGAGGCGAGGTCCTCCACGACGACCTGGCCGACGTCCCCCAGGAAGTCCCCCGCGTCGGAGAAGAAGTCACCCACGTCGTCCCAGAAGCCGGGCTCCTCGGGGGCCTTGTCGCGCGCGGTGGCGACGGTCTTCGCCGCGGTGTCGCCGGCCGACTTGAGCTGGCCGCGGGCGTTGGCCAGGGTCTGCCGCGCGCCGTCCCGGGTGCTCTCGCCGGGGTCGGTGAAGGGCAGTTCGTGGCCGGCGTTGCGCTCCGCCTCCTGGTGGTCGCCCTTCGCCCGGCTGCTGGCGCTCTGGCCCGCGTCCCACTGCCGGATCGCCTCGGCCGCCTGCCCCTGCGCCCAGGTCAGGGTCGACTGGTAGGCGGTGAGCGCGGTGGCGGCGTTGTGGAAGCAGTCGCCGGCCTCCAGCCACTTGCCCGGCTCGCCCTCGAAGGCCTTCCGGAAGGCGTCGCCGGCCTTGCCCGACCACCCCTCGACGGTGTCGATCCGCTTGAGGCCCTCGCCGGTCGAGTGCAGGGTGTCCCCGTAGCTCTTGAGCCAGGCACAGGTGGAGGCGATCGCCTCCGGGTCGCCCGGGACGAGCTCCTTCGGGTCGGACGTGCCGCCCAGTTCCTTCGCCATCACTTCGCTCCCGGGTCCTCGCCGCTGTCGCGGCTCAGGGTGCCGTTCAGATGGCCGACGACGTGTCCGTCGACCTCGCGGTAGGCCTTCACGCTCGCGTTCAGCCGGGCCGTGACGGCCTGCGCGTCCTTGGCCAGGTTCTCCACGCCCAGCTGCCAGCGGGTGCAGAACTTCTCGACGACGTCGGCCAGGTGGCCGTGCCCGAAGTCCTCCTTCTTCGGGTCGAGGTCGCTGACCTTCTTGAACTGCATCTTCGCCAGGGTGTTGGTGATCCCCGAAGCCGCGTCGTCCAAGGCACCCAGATCGACCCTGAATCCGTCTGCCATGAGCCCTCCCGTCTGTGCCGAGCAGGCGTCCTGCGGGCGCCCGGGAACAGTGACGCGGGGCCGTGCGGTCCGGTTCCGGTGCGGCGTGGTGACCGGTCGGGGCCCCGGTCGCACCGGTCACGCACCGTCAGGCCCCGGCGCGGTCCGGGCCCCGGCCCGGTCCCGGCTCAGGCCCCCAGGAAGCGCTGGAGCTGGGCGAGCACGTAGTTCGCCCCGGTGTACCCGATGCCCTGGAACCAGAGCCGGTCGTCCACCTCGAAGGCCCGGTGGGCGCGTACGGCGCCGAGGCCCTGCCAGGCCGGGGAGGCCAGTACGGCCCTGGTGCCGGCCCGTTCCGGGTCGCCGTAGGTGGCGTACAGCAGCAGGTCGCCGTCGGCCCGGGCGATCTGGTCCGCCGGGATCTCGACGTCGAACTGGTCGACGTTCTGCGCGTCCGGCCGGCCGAGCTGGACGTCCGCCAGCACCGTGCCGGGGAAGTTCTGCCGACCGTACAGTCTGATGCCCGCGCCCTCGACGAACCGCACCAGGCCGACCCGGCGCCCGGAGGCCCTGGCGTTCGACAGCGCCTGGACGACCTGGGAGACATGCCGCTGGTAGGAGCCGACGAAGGCCTCGGCGGCGTCCTGGCGGCCCAGCGCCTGCGCGTGCAGCTGGACGTTCGCCTTCCACGGGTAGCCGGTGGTCTGGGTCAGCACGGTGGGGGCGATCTCGCGCAGCTGGTCGTAGCGGCCGCCGTCACGGGCCTGGTTGGACAGGATCAGATCGGGCCGCAGGGCGCGGATCGCGGCGAGGTCCGGGGCACCGGCGTCGCCGACCCGGGTGAGCCCGGCGACCCGCGAGGCGGGCCAGTAGTCGGGGAAGCCGGTGTCCAGCGGTGCCAGGGCCGCGCCGACGGGGGTGATGCCCAGTGTCAGCGCGGAGTCCAGCTCGGCGGTGTCCAGGGTGACCACGCGCATCGGCGCGCCCGGCACCGAGACCGGGCCCGTCGCGGCGCCGACGGTGGCGTCGGGCACCGGGGTCGGGGTCGGGGTGACGCTCGCTGCGGCGGCGGCGGCGGCGCCGTCGGCGGGCGGGGCGGTGTGCCGGGTGCTGCACCCGGCGAGGGCGGCGGCGCCGAGCCCCGCGAGCAGGGTGCGGCGGGTGAGCGGGGGCATCGGCGGTCCTCGGGCGGGCGGACGGGGAACGGGCGTGCCCGCAGTGGCCGCGGGCGCGTCGATTATGTCCGAATTGCCCGCTAGGCGTCGGCCTTCACCGCCCACGGCGCGCCCGGGACCACCAGCGGGGTACCGGTCACCGGGTCCGGCACGACCACCGAGTCCAGGCCGAACACCTCGCGCACCAGCTCCGCCGTCACCACCTCGGCCGGCGGACCCTGTGCGACGATCCGGCCGGCGCGCATCGCCACCAGGTGGTCGGCGTAGCGGGCGGCCTGGTTGAGGTCGTGCAGCACGGCCACCACCGTCCGCCCGCGCTCGACGTTGAGCCGCCGGACCAGGTCCAGCACCTCGACCTGGTGCGCGATGTCCAGGAACGTCGTCGGCTCGTCCAGCAGCAGGATGTCGGTGCCCTGGGCGAGCGCCATCGCGATCCAGGCCCGCTGGCGCTGGCCGCCGGACAGCTCGTCCACGCTGCGCTCGGCCAGTTCGGCGGTGGAGGTGCGCTCCAGCGCCTCGGCGACCGCCCGCTCGTCCTCGGCCGACCACTGCTGCCACCAGCTCTGGTGCGGCTGGCGGCCGCGGGAGACCAGGTCGGCCACCGAGATGCCCTCGGGCGCGGTCGGGGACTGCGGGAGCAGCCCGATCCGCTGGGCGATCCGCTTGGTCGGGACGCGAGCCAGCTCGGCGCCGTCCAGCAGCACCGCGCCCCGCACCGGCTTCAGCAGCCGGCCGAGCGCGCGCAGCAGCGTCGACTTGCCGCAGGCGTTCGGGCCGACGATCACCGTCACCCGGCCGTCCGGGACGGTCAGGTCCAGCCCCTCCACGACCGTGCGCGCCTCGTAGGCGAGGGTCAGGCCCCGGGCTTCGAGACGGTGGGCCGGCGTCGGACGGGCGGACATCAGGAACCTCCACGGCGGGATCGGACGAGCAGCCACATCAGGTACGGCGCGCCGACCAGGCCGGTCACCACGCCGACCGGCAGCTCGGTGGGCGAGAGCAGCCGCCGGGCCAGCAGGTCGGCCAGGACGACCACCAGCGCACCGGTCAGGGCCGAGCAGAACAGCGGGATCTGTGCCGAGCGGGCCAGCCGCAGCGCGATCTGCGGGGCCATCAGCGCGACGAAGTCCACCGGCCCGGCCGCGCCCGCCGCACAGGAGGCCAGCACGACGCCGAGCAGCCCCATGCCGAGCCGGATCCGGTCCAGCCGCAGGCCGAGCCCGACGGCGGTGGCGTCGTCGAAGGAGATCGAACGCTGCGCCCGCGCCGCCCAGAGCGCCACCGGTACGGCGGCCAGCAGCACCCAGGCGAGCCAGCCGGCCTGGTCGTACCCGGAGCCGTTCAGGCTGCCGGTCATCCAGACCTTCGCGGCCTGCGCCTGGAAGCCGTCGCCCTTGGTCAGGAAGACCGAGGTGAGCGAGGAGAGCGCGACGCTGATGCCGATGCCGATCAGCACGAACCGCTGGGCGAGCAGACCGCGCCGCCAGGCCAGCGCGTACACCAGCACCCCGGCCACCAGGCCGCCGGCGACCGCCGCCCACGGCACCTGGCTGGCGGAGCCGACCACGCCGTACGCCATCAGCCCGACCACGGTGGCGGTGGCGCCCCAGGAGACGCCGACCACGTCGGGGCTGGCCAGCGGGTTGCGGGCGACGGTCTGCACCAGCGCGCCGGCCAGGCCGAGCGCGGTGCCGACCAGTAGCCCGACCACCACCCGGGGCAGCCGGAACTCGCCGACCACCAGCTCGTGCGGGCTGGGCCGCCCCAGCACCACCTTCACCACCTCGGCCGGGGAGACGGTGGACTCGCCCAGGCAGAGCGAGGCGACGACGGTGGCGGCCAGCGCCAGCAGCAGGCCGAGCACCGCGACGGCGGAGCGGCGGTGCAGCAGGAAGGAGGCGCGCCCGGCGCGCAGCACGGTGTAGCCCCGCAGCGGGACGACGGAGGCGCTCACGCGGCCACCACCTTGCGGCGCCGGACCAGCGCGACCAGCACCGGCACACCGACCAGGGCGGTCATCACCCCGGCGGGCACCTCGGACGGCGGGAAGAGCACCCGGCCGAAGGCGTCGGCGAGCAGCAGCAGCGCCGGGCCGAGCACGGCGGAGAAGGCGAGCACCCAGCGGTGGTCCGCCCCGGCAACCGCCCGGGCGGCGTGCGGCACGGCGAGTCCGACGAAGGCGATCGGACCGGCGGCGGCGACCGCCGAGCCGGTCAGCACGGTGGCCCCGAGCGCGCCGACCGCCCGCACCAGGCCGGTCCTGGCACCGAGCCCCTTGGCGGTGTCGTCGCCGAGCGCCAGCGCGTCCAGCCCCCGCGCCACCGCGAACACCAGGACGGTGCCGACGAGCAGGAAGGGCAGCAGCTGCCAGGCCACGTCGGCGGTGCGTCCGGAGAGCGACCCGACGTGCCAGAACCGGAACTGGTCCATCGCGGCGGCGTCGGTGGTGAGCACCATGGTGTTGAGCGAGGCGATGAACGCCGACATCGCCGAGCCGGCCAGCGCCAGCTTGATCGGGGTCGCCCCGCCCCGGCCCCGGCCGGCCAGGCCGTACACCAGCACGGTGGCGATCACCGCCCCGGCGAAGCCGAACCAGACGTACCCGGTGAGGGTGGAGACGCCGAACGCGGAGATCGCCAGCACCACGCCGGCCGCCGCGCCCTGGCTGACGCCGAGGATGCCCGGGTCGGCGATCGGGTTGCGGGTGATGCCCTGCATGACGGCGCCGGCGAGGCCGAGCGCCGCGCCCACCGCGAGACCGACCACCGTGCGCGGCACCCGCAGCTCGCGGACCACCACGGCGTTGGTGGTGTCCCCGCCGTGCCACAGGGCGTCGAGGGTCTCCCCGAGCGGGATGGTGCGGCTGCCGACGGCCAGGCTGAGCAGGACGGCGGCGGCCAGCAGGGCCAGTGCGGCGGCGAGCCACAGTATTCGGCGGCGCGGCAGCGGGCGCGTGCCGGGCGCGGGTGCGGACCGGGGTGCGGCCGTCGGCGCGGTGGTGTCGGTCATGGCTCTCTCTCGCAGATAGCTCAGGCAAACCTAAGTTCCACGGAGAAGCCGGGGCAAATCGCTCCGGCCCCCGGCCGGGAGCCGGACCGGGACGGAGCCGGCCGTTCCGGCGGCGGGGTTGGATAGCCTGGCGGCATGCCTGCGACCCCGGACGTCCCGCTCACCGTCGGCTTCGACCTCGACATGACCCTGCTGGACACCCGGCCCGGTATCCGGGCCACCTATCTGGCGCTCGCGGCGGAGACCGGCGCGCACATCGACGCCGACCTCGTGGTCACCCGGCTCGGCCCGCCGCTGCTGGACGAACTGCGCAACTGGTTCCCGGCCGAGCGGGTGCAGGCGGTCGCCGACCGCTACCGCGTGCTGTACCGGGACCTCGCCTTCGCCCCGACCGTCGCCCTGCCCGGCGCGCACGCCGCGATCGACGCGGTGCGCGCGCACGGCGGCCGGGTCGTGGTGATCACCGGCAAGTACGAGCCGAACGCCCGGCTGCACCTGGAGCACGCCGGGCTGCACGCGGACGCGCTGGTGGGGGACCTCTGGGCGGAGACCAAGGGCGTCGCGCTGCGCGAGCACGGCGCCTCGGTGTACGTCGGCGACCACCTCGGCGACATTCGGGGGGCCAAGCACGCGGACGCCGTGGCGGTCGGCGTGGCGACCGGGCCGTACGGCGCCGAGGACCTGCTGGCGGCGGGCGCGGACGTGGTGCTGGCCGACCTCACCGGCTTCCCCGAGTGGCTGGCCGACCACCTGGCCGCGCGGCCGGTCGGCTAGGGCACGGGCCGGTCAGGCCCCGGCGTGCACCCGGCGGCGCTGGGCGCGGGCGGAGAGCAGCAGGCCGGTCAGGGCGAGCAGGAAGCCCAGCGGCATCAGCATGCTCAGCCAGTACGCGGCCGTCGGCAGCGGCGTCAGGTGCAGGAACAGCGGGACGAAGGTGACCAGGGTGGCGAGCGCGCCGAACCCGAAGACGATCGCTCCGGCCTTGACGTAGGCGTCGCCGCGGTCGGCGCTCTGGCTGCTCACTGGGGTGCTCCTCTGTGGTCGGTCGGCCGTCCCAGTCTGGCAGAGGACGCCGGCCGCGCCGGCGGCGGACCGTTTCGGGGGCGACCCGTCCGGTCACGTTGCGCAGTTTCCCGGAAGCTGGGAGTTTTGATCCCTGCTGGGCGGGGGTATGCACGCTGTGCCGAGGGGTGCGACAGGTGCGCCCCGTCTCCTCAGACCGGGGGTGTGAGCCAGTGGAAAGCGCGAAGCCGCGTCCCGGCCGTGCCAGTACCTGGTCGCCGGTGGCCACCAGAGCCCGGTACGGATCCTCCGCGGATCGCGGATGAGGCAGTGACTGACCGTTAGTCTGCTCTCCACAGCGTGCTGACCATGAGCGCCCCACGGGCGCGGAGCCGAGGTCGGCCCGCCCTCCACCACCCAGTGATCCCCGGCCAGGGCCGGGATCCCTCACACCCACATCGAGGACTGTTCGAGATGCCCACCGGCCAGGTGAAGTGGTTCAACGAGACGAAGGGCTTCGGCTTCCTTTCGCGCGACGACGGCGGCGACGTCTTCGTCCACACCAAGGCGCTGCCCGCCGGTGTCACCGTGCTGAAGCCCGGCCAGCGGGTGGAGTTCGGCGTGGTCGCGGGCCATCGCGGCGACCAGGCGATGGCCGTGCAGCTGCTGGACGCGCTGCCGTCGGTCGCCGCCGCCACGCGCAAGAGCGCGGACGACATGGCGGCGCTGGTGCAGGACCTGATCACCATGATGGACGCGGTGCTGCCCGGGCTCCAGCACGGCCGCTACCCGGCCAAGCCGACCGGCCAGAAGCTGGCCGGGGTGCTGCGCGCGGTGGCCGACCAGTTCGACGTGTAGGCCGGTCCGGCCGTCCTCAGGCGTCCAGCGCACCCGGGTCGAGCGGGGGTACCAGCCCCTCGGCGGCGGCCCGGGTGAGCAGCGCCCGCACCGCGGCGTAGCCGTCCTCGCCGAGGTCGGCGGTGAACTCGTTGACGTACAGGCCGATGTGCTGGTCGGCGACGGCCGGGTCCATCTCCTGGGCGTGCGCGAGCACGTACTCCCGGCTGGCCGACGGGTCGGCCCAGGCCTGGCGGACGGAGGCGCGGATCGCCTCGGTGACCGCGCGCAGCCGTTCGGCGCCGAGCGAGCGCCTGGCGATGATCGCGCCGAGCGGGATCGGCAGGCCGGTCTCTCGCTCCCAGGCCTCGCCCATGTCGGCCAGGCTGCGCAGGCCGTACTGCCGGTAGGTGAAGCGGGCCTCGTGGATCACCAGGCCGGCGTCCACCCGGCCGTCCCGGACGGCGGGCATGATCTCGTGGAACGGCAGGACGACGATCTTCCCCAGGCCGCCGGGCACCGCCTTGGCCGCCCAGAGCCGGAACAGCAGGTAGGCGGTGGACCGCTCGGAGGGGACGGCGACCGTCCGGCCGCTCAGGTCGTCGCCGGTCTCCGGGCGGGTGAGCACCAGCGGGCCGCAGCCGCGGCCGAGCGCGCCGCCGCAGGGCAGCAGCGCGTACTCGTCCAGCACCCAGGGCAGCGCGGCGTAGCTGACCTTCAGGAGGTCCAGTTCGCCGTGCTCGGCCAGGCCGTTGGTGACGTCGATGTCCGCGAAGGTGACCTCGGGGGCGTCCGCGCCGGGCACCAGGCCGTGCGTCCAGGCGTGGAACACGAAGGTGTCGTTCGGGCAGGGCGAGTGGGCGATGGTCAGCCGTTCAGCCACGGCGGGCCTCCTCGGACGTGGTCAGGAGCTCCGGGTAGGGGAGCGCGGTGAAGGCCCGCTCCAGCGCGGCGAGGGCCTCGCCGATCCGCCAGGCGGCCCGGTCGCGGGGGCCCACCGGGTTGGAGACGGTGCGCAGCTCGAAGACCGGCACCCCGTGCCGGGCGGCGGCCTCGGCCACCCCGAAGCCCTCCATCGCCTCGGCCACCGCGTCCGGGTGGCGGGCGGTCAGGGCGGCGGCGCGGGCGGCGCTGCCGGTCACCGTCGAGACGGTGAGCACGGTGCCGGTGACCACCGGGGAGTCGCCGGCCGCGGCGCCCAGCGCCTCGGCGGCGCGGGCCACGGCGGCCCGGGCGGGGGTGTGCCGGACCGTCCCGAAGCCCAGTTCGGTGACGTCGGCGAAGCCCTCCGGGGTCTCCGCGCCCAGGTCGGCGGCGACGATCGCCTCGGCGAGCACGGTCGCGCCGACCGGCGCGACCGGGGCGAACCCGCCGCCGATGCCCGCCGAGAGCACCAGGTCGTACTGGCCGACGGCGAGCGCGGCGGACGCGGCCGAGGCGGCGGCGGCCGGGCCGACCCCGCCCGCCAGCACGTCCACCGTGACCCCCGAGGGGTGCTCGGCGCGGTGCAGCCCGCCGCCGGGCACCGGCACCGGGGCGGCCTCCGCGCCGTCCTCGCGGTGGCCCAGGCCCCGCAGCACGGCGGCGGCCTCGGCCGGCACCGCGACGACGACGAGCAGTCGGCCCCGCCGGGGGGCCGACTGCTCGTCGTCGTGGAGTCGCACGGTCATCGGACGGCCGGTCAGGCGTCCTGGGTGTTCAGCTGGAAGTACCAGACGCCGTAGATCGCGTCCGGCTGCTTCGGGTCCGACTCGACCACGGTGACCAGGGTCTTGCCGGAGGCGTTGAGGGCCTTGGAGGCCGACACCGAGCCGGAGTAGGTCGAGCCCTTGGCGGCCGAGGCGAGGATGAAGCGGCCGCCCTGGGCCTGCTGGCCGCCGTTGGTGTTGGCCCACCAGCCGCGGTCGGCCACGTCCGGGGTCACGCCGAGGCCGAGCTGGTCGCTGGCGACCACGTCGGAGGAGGGCAGCTTGCCCTCGTCCAGCGCCTTGCTCGCCCGGTTCTGGCACTCCTCCTGCTGCTCGTCGGTCAGCGGCTTGCCGTCGTTGAAGCAGAACGGCCCGACCTCCATGGAGGACCGGCCGACCGTGAGGGTGACACGGTGGCTGGAGGGTTCTTCCTGGCCCGTCGCGTAGGCGATGGACCCGCCGACCGTGCCGGCGCCGATCACGACGACGGCGCCGACGGCGGCGATGACACGGGTGCTGAGGCTCATGCGTCAGAGGCTACCGGGCTTTGCCGATCACGCTACGCGGGGGTCGGCAACCGCGTGTTGCGGCCCGGGGGCGGTGCGGGGGGCGGCGCGGGGCTAGGCCACCCGCGGGGCGGTCGCGCGGCGCCGGGTGCCCACCTTGACCAGCGCGCGAACCGTCCAGAGCAGCACCACGCCGACCACGCCGGCCGCCACCGAGAGCCCCAGCGCGCCGTCCAGCGGCAGCAGGATGCCGACCGCGCCGCCGGCCACCCAGGACAGCTGCAGCAGCGTCTCCGAGCGGGCGAAGGCCGACGTCCGCACCGACTCCGGGACGTCCCGCTGGATCAGCGCGTCCAGCGCCAGCTTGCCCAGCGAGGCCGCCACCCCGGACGCGGCGGCGACCACCACCACCGTCACCACGCCGTACCAGAGCGCGGCGGCGGCCGTCGCGCAGGTGGCCAGCAGCAGCATCGCGGTGACCGTCGCCTCCGAGCCGCGGGTCCGCAGCCAGGAGCCGAGCACCGAGCCGAGCGCGTTGCCGGTGCCGGCGGCCAGCGCCACCAGGCCGAGCGCCAGGGTCGGCTGCAGCCCGCCGACCGGCTCCTCGCGCAGCAGGAACGCCAGGAACATCACCAGGAAGCCGACCAGCCAGCGCAGGGCCGACATCGCCCGCAGGGCCAGGATCACCGACGGGCCGACGGTGCGCAGGGACGCCTTCGGGGTGCCGGCGCTCCTGGCCTCCTCGGCGCCCGGCACGGCGGCGGGCTCGCCGTGCGCCTCGGCGTGCAGGACGGCCCGCTGCTCGCCCTTGGCGGAGTCCACCTCGTGCGGCAGGTGGAAGGCCATCAGGGTGCCGACCACGAAGACCAGGAAGGCGCCGCGCAGCGGCCAGCCCGGCCCGATCAGGTGCAGCACCCCGCCGACCCCGGCCGCCACCATGGTGGCCAGCAGCCCGGCCAGGGTGACCCGGGAGTTCGCCTTCACGAGTGACAGCCGGCTCGGCAGCAGTCGTGGCACGACCACGCTGCGCACCACCCCGTACGCCTTGGACGCCACCAGGACGCCCAGCGCCTCCGGGTAGAGCGCCAGCCCGCCGCCGGACACCGTGCCGGCCATCGTCCACGCCAGCACCGCGCGGGCCAGCATCGACATCGCCATCGCGGCCCGCCGGCCGTGCGGCAGGCGGTCCAGCAGCGGGCCGATCACCGGCGCCAGCAGCGCGAACGGCGCCATGGTGATCAGCAGGTAGAGGGCGACCCGGCCGCGCGCCTCGCCGGTGGGGACGGAGAAGAAGATGGTGGAGGCCAGCGCCACGGTGATCAGCATGTCGCCGAAGGAGTTCAGCGCGTGCAGCTCGATCAGCTTGGCCAGGCCGGACTCCCCGGCGCCCTCGGCGGAGGTCGCCCGGCGGATCCGCCGGCCGGTGCCGTGTACGACCTTTCCGGTTCGGGCGCCGGCGGCGGAGGCGGTGCGGACCAGGAAGTGTCGGCGGGCCTCGGGCGCGCCGTCGAGTTCTCCGGCGGCGTCGGACGCTTCGTCGGCCGGCCGGTCCGGGCGCTTCACGAGATCCACCGGCGGCCCGTCGCCGTCCCGTCCGGGCACCGTCGAGGCGCCCACCTGGTGCGGTTCGCCCGCACCGGGGGCCGGAGCCTGCTGTCGCGGCACGGCGTTCGCCTCGTCGGGGCTGCCGGCCTGCGAGGCGCGCAGTGCGTGCTGCGACGGTTTTTCGTCCGCCACAAGCCCATCCTGCCCCAGAATCGGTACTGCGACGCGGGATTCCGCTCCGCTCGGCGCGGCCCTTCCGGAGCCGGCGGGCGCCCCGGACTGTGCCGGGTGGCCGACCGGCGGGTAGCCTGCCCAGGGTCCGCCCGAACGCGCGCCGGACTCCGGAGGACCGGACGGGCGGCGCGGCCGGTATCCGTGGCGGCCCGTGGTCGCGCAGAATGGTCGAGGGAAACCGAGCCGCGACGGAACAGGCAACACGCCGTGGGCAACAGAAGAACTGGGAGAGAATCGACGCCGTGAGTGCTGCGATGCGAAGCCGTACCCCCGATCGGCTCTGTGCCGAGGCCGTCGAACTCGCCCGGCAGGCAGCGGACGAGGCCGTCGGAGCAGAGACCGTAGGGGCGCACCTCGGCGTCCAGGCGGATGCCGACCGCGTCGTCACCCACACCTTCGAGTGCCTGGACGCGGCATACCGGGGCTGGCACTGGGCGGTCACCGTGGCCCGCGCCCCCCGTGCCAAGAACGTGACCCTGGACGAGGTCGTGCTGCTGCCGGGCGACGACGCCGTGCTGGCCCCGCAGTGGGTGCCGTGGAGCGAGCGGCTGCGCCCCGGCGACATGGGCCCCGGGGACCTGCTGCCCACCGACGCCGACGACCTGCGCCTGGAGCCGGGCTGGACCGGCGAGGACGAGCCGGCCCCGAACTCCGTGGTGGCGCTGGCCGAGGAGGACGTGGTCGTCTCCGACCCGTCGGTCCAGCCGGCCCCGGCCCGCGCCCAGATCGGCGCCCTCGCCGAGGAGCTCGGCCTGGGCCGCAGCCGGGTGCTCTCCCGGCTCGGGCTGCACCTGGCCGCCGACCGCTGGGAGAAGGCGCACGGCCCGCAGACCCCGATGGCACAGGCCGCGCCGGCCTCCTGCGCGAGCTGCGGCTTCCTCGTCCCGATCGGCGGCTCGCTCGGTCAGGCCTTCGGTGTCTGCGGCAACGAGTTCGGCCCGGCCGACGGTCAGATCGTCTCCTTCGCGTACGGCTGCGGCGGGCACTCCGAGGCGGCCGTCATCCCGGCCCCGCCGGCGCCGTCCGAGCTGATCCTGGACGAGCTGGTGGTCGAGCCGCTCCAGCTGCACCCCGACCGCACCTCCGGTTCGGTGGAGCCCGACGCCCCGGCCGAGGAGCTCGGCCACTCCTGAGCACGGTGGCTCCTGAGTCCGGCCACTCCTGAGTCCGGTGGCTCCTGAGCCGGGTCGCGCTCCCGAGTCCGCCTGTTCCCGGGCCGGGCCCGGGAGCGGCCCGGAACCGCCCCCACCGGGCGGAACGGCGCCGCGGCCCGGGCCCGGTCCGCAGGGGGTGCCCGGGCGGGGGACAATGCCCCCCGTACGAAGTACAGGGCGGCGGAGGGTGGCAGTTCCAGTGGAACCTCGGATCATCGGCAGCGGCACGGACGAGCACCACGCGGACCCCTTCGGCAGCGCCGTCCTGCGCCGCCGGGTGCTGGACGCCTGGGCCGCCTCCCCGGCCCGGTTCCGGGAGGACGCCAACGCCGAGGAGGAGCTCGCCCTCGGCGGCTACCGTGACCGGCTGGTCGTCGAGTTGGCGCAGAACGCGGCCGACGCGGCGGCCCGCGCGGGCGGTGCCCCGGGCCGGCTGCGGCTGACCCTGGCGGACGGTGTGCTGGCCGCCGCCAACACCGGTGCGCCGCTGGACGCGGCCGCCGTCGAGTCGCTGTCCACCCTGCGCGCCTCCTCCAAGCGCGCCGACGAGCAGCCCACCGTCGGCCGGTTCGGCGTCGGCTTCGCCGCCGTCCTCGCCGTCACCGACGAGCCCGCCGTGCTGGGTGCCGCCGGCGGCGTGCGCTGGTCGCTCGGCGAGGCCCGCGCGCTGGCCGAGGCGCAGCCGGCGCTCGGCGAGGAGCTGCGCCGCCGCGACGGCCACGTGCCGCTGCTGCGGCTGCCGTTCTCGGCCGAGGGCCCGGCCCCGGCCGGGTACGACACGGTGGTCGTGCTGCCGCTGCGCGACGCCGCCGCCGAGGACCTCACCCGCCGGCTGCTGGCCGGGATCGACGACGCCCTGCTGCTCACCCTGCCCGGGCTCGCCGAGATCGTGGTGGAGACCGAGGAGGGCACCCGCACCCTCACCCGCGGCGCCGCCGAGGCGCGCCCCGACGGCGTCGCCGAGGTGACCGTCACCGACGACGCCGGCGGCCGGCTGCGGCAGACCGTCTGGCAGACCGCCGGCGCCTCCGGCACCCTGGACGCCGCGCTGCTCGCCGACCGACCCACCGAGGAGCGCGCCCGTCCGTACTGGACGGTGACCTGGGCCGTCCCGGTCGCCGCCGACGGCAGCCCGCAGCCGACCGGGATCGCCCCCGTGCTGCACGCGCCCACCCCCAGCGACGAACCGCTCGGCCTGCCCGCGCTGCTGATCGCCTCCTACCCGCTGGACTCCACCCGCCGGCACGTCGCCCCCGGCCCGCTCGCCGACTTCGTCACCGAGCGCGCCGCCGACAGCTACGCCGACCTGCTGCGCGCCCGCGGCGGCGACCTCGGCTCGCTCGGGCTCGTCCCCGGCCCGCTCGGCCAGGGCGCGCTGGACAACGCGCTGCGCGCCGGCATCCTCGCCCGGCTGCCCGGCACGCCGTTCCTGCCGCACACCGCACCGGTCGAGGAGGGCACGCCGGCGCTGCGGCCCCGGGACGCCACGGTGCTGGAGGGCGCGGACCACTCGGTCGTCGAGGCGCTGGCCCCGATCTTCCCCGGCCTGCTGCCGGCCGGCCTGGAGCGCCGCACCGAGCTGCGGGTGCTGAACGTGCGCCGGGTGCCGCTGGCCGACGTGGTCGACCAGCTCGGCGGCCTGGACCGCGAGCCCGCCTGGTGGCGCAACCTCTACGCGGCGCTCGGCGCGGCCGACCCGGAGGCGCTCGGCGCGCTGCCGGTGCCGCTCGCCGACGGCCGGACGGTCACCGGTCCGCGCCGGGTCCTGCTGCCCTCGGAGGACGCCGACTGGGCGGCCTTCCCCGGCTACCCCGAGGCGCTGGCCGGCGCGCTGGCCCTGCTCGACCTGCGGCTGGCCCACCCGGAGGCGGCGCACCCGCTGCTGGCCAAGCTCGGCGCCGGCACCGCCACCCCGGCCGGGGTGCTGGACACTCCCGAGGTGCGGGCCGCCGTGGCCCGCTCCTACGAGCTGGCCGAGGACGACCTGGACGCCGCCACCGACGTCGCCGAGTCCGTGCTCGCCCTGGTCAAGGCGGCCGCTCCGGCGGTCGGCGAGCACCCGTGGCTGGCCCGGCTGGCGCTGCTGGACGACGAGGGCGAGCCGGCCCGCGCGGGTGAGCTGATCCTGCCGGACAGCCCGTTCGCCGCACTGGCCCGGGAGGAGGACGCCGGCTGGATCGACGACGAGCTGCTGGACCGCTGGGGCCCCGAAGTCCTCACCGCCGTCGGGGTGTTGGCCGACTTCGTGCTGGTCCGCGCCGAGGACGTGGTGCTCGACCCGGACGACCTGGAGCGGCTCGACCCGACCGCCCCCGCCGACCGCGCGGCCGGCGGTCACCCCACCGGGCTGCTGGACGAGGCGCCCGACGGCCTCGCCGAGTGGGCCGAGGACGCCCTGGAGGCACTGCACGCCGACGACGCCGACCCGGTCGGCGTCCCGCCGGTCGCGGCCGAACTGCTGGTCGTCCGCGACCTCGACCTGGTGGACGACGACGCGTGGCCGCAGGCGCTCGCCGCCCTCGCCCGCCCGCCGTACCGGGAGGCCGTGGTCAACCCCGTCCGCACCCTGCTGCCCGACGGCTCGTACGCGGACCTGCCGCCGTACACCGCGTGGTGGCTGCGCGACCACCCGGTGCTGGACGGCCGCGAGCCGGCCGGGCTGCGGGCGGCAGGTGCCGACCCGCTGCTGCGCGGCCTCTTCGAGGAGGCCCGGACGACGCTGGACGAGCAGTTCCTGCACGCGCTCGGGGTGCGCACCACGCTGACCGCGCTGCTGGCCGAACCGCACGGGCCGGACGAGCTGCTGGACCGGCTCACCGACCCGGCCTCCGTCGTCGGGCACCGTCAACTGCACGGCATCCACAGCGCGTTGGCCCGGGTGGCGGCGGACCGGATCGAGCCGCTGGAGGTCGTCCGGGCGCTGCCGCCGCTGGACCGGGAGACCGGCCGCCGGCCCGCGCACACGGTGCTGGTGGACGCCACCGAGGCGGTCGTCGCCGACGCCCCGGACCTCGTCCAGCTGCTCCACCCGTACCCGCTGCTGCCGGTCGCCCCGGCTCTGGCCGCCGACCTCGCCGAGCGCCTGCACGTCTCGCTGGCCAGCGAGGTGGCCGGCGGCCGGGTGCTCTCCGAGGGGCAGCTGCACCGGGTGCCCGCCGTGGTCCGCGAGCTGCTGCCCGGCTGCCCGGTGGCCTACGAGGAGCACGAGGAGCTGCTGGTGGTCGGCCCGGACGGCGAGGAGGCCGCCGTGCACTGGCGGTGGGACACCGCGGCGGACGCCCCGGAGGCGCCCTACGACCCGGACGCCGTCGAAGCCGCGGACGAGGACGACGAGTTCGAGCTGCCGCCGGTGCCGGGGCTGCTGCACGCCGCGACCCCGGAGGGTCTGGCGGCCGGTCTCGCCTGGTCGGCCGGGCAGTGGCACCGCCGGTTCGAGGTGCTGGCCGCGCTCACCGAGCCGGACCGCGCCTACGAGCTCTCGGCCGCCCGGGACTTCGAGGGCTGACCGGGCTGGCGGGCCCGCGGCCGGGGCGGCGGGCCGGCGCCCGGTCGGCTCCGGCCGGGCGCGGGTGGCCCGCCCGGTGCCCGTCCCGGCCGGCGGGGCGGGAGCCGGGCCCGGGCGCCCGTGCCCCGGTCCAGCCGGTCGGGGCGGCCGCGCCCAGCCACCGGTAGAGGCCGACCGTGACGGTCAGCCAGAGCACCGCGACCACCACCGGCGCGGCCTTGCGCAGCCACGGCCCCGGTTCGATCAGCGCATCGGCGCCGACCAGGGCGAGCCCGGCCGCCCCGGCCGCCAGCATTCCCCCCAGGAAGGCGGTGAACGCCTCCAAGTCCCCACCCCTGCGCGCCATTCAGGACCCCCTTCGGGGTCAATCATCCGCCTTCCGCCGCATGATCCGCCAGGAGACCTCCAGCAGGAGTCCGGCCACCAGGGCGATGCCGACACCGATCCACGGGTCCCGGGTGCCGGA
The DNA here is from genome assembly GCF_055561235.1 of Kitasatospora sp. NPDC022856. NCBI lineage: Bacteria > Bacillati > Actinomycetota > Actinomycetes > Kitasatosporales > Streptomycetaceae > Kitasatospora > Kitasatospora sp. NPDC022856. Next base: position 116,534 of record NZ_JBVHHE010000006.1, read on the forward strand.
GAGCGAGAGCTGGAAGAAGTCGGACAGCCACGGCACCGTCAGCACCAGCGTGAACGCCCCGCCCATCGTCGCGATCAGCAGCAGCCGCCACCAGTTGTACGGCCGGGCCACGATCGCCAGCACCCACAACGCCACCAGGAACAGCGTCAGCGTCGCCACGCTGGTGTCGGACTTCAGGTCCGTGGCGTGGTCGGCCCGGGCCAGCGCGTACGCGGTGAAGGTGGCCGTGCCGGCGATGATCCCGCCCGGCACGGCCATCCGCAGCACCCGGCGGACGAAGCCGGTCCTGGCCCGTTCGTTGTTGGGCGCCAGCGCCAGGAAGAAGGCCGGGATCCCGATGGTGAGGGTGGAGAGCACCGTCGAGTGCCGGGGCAGGAACGGGTACGGCGAGTGGGTGAAGATCACCAGGAGGGCGAGCAGGACCGAGTAGACCGTCTTCACCAGGAAGAGCCCGGCCACCCGCTCGATGTTGCCGATCACCCGGCGGCCCTCGGCGACCACCGACGGCAGGGTGGCGAAGGAGTCGTTCAGCAGCACGATCTGCGCGACCGCCCGGGTGGCGTCGCTGCCGGTGCCCATCGCCACGCCGATGTCGGCGTCCTTGAGCGCCAGCACGTCGTTGACGCCGTCGCCGGTCATCGCCACGGTGTGCCCGCGCGACTGCAGCGCGCCGACCAGGTCGCGCTTCTGCTGCGGGGTCACCCGGCCGAAGACGCTGGTCCGGTCGGCGGTGTCGGCGAGCTCCTGCGGATCGGTCGGCAGGGTGCGGGCGTCCAGCGGGTGGTCGGCGCCGGGCAGGCCCAGGTGCGAGGCGACCGCGCCGACCGAGACGGCGGCGTCGCCGGAGATCACCTTGGCCCGGACGCGCTGCCCCTCGAAGTAGCGCAGGGTGTCGGCGGCGTCCTCGCGCAGCCGCTGCTGGAGCACCACCAGGGCGAGCGGCTGGAGGTCGGCGGCCGGGTCCGGGGAGTCCAGCGGGACGGGCGTGCGGCCGAGCAGCAGCACCCGCAGCCCCTTGGTGCCCAGTTCGTCCACCTCGGTGAGGGCCGGGTGGCCGGTGGGCAGCAGCACGTCCGGGGCGCCCAGCAGCCAGCTGGCCTCGCCGCCCTGCGGTTCCAGCAGCTGCACACCGCTCCACTTGCGGGCGGAGGAGAAGGGCATCGCCTCGATCACCCGCCAGCCGCCGCCGTTGCCGTGCTCCGTGTCGCCCCTGCCGTACGCGTCGATGACGGCCTGCATGGAGGGGTTGGGGCGGGTGTCGGCGCCGGCCATCACCCCGAGCGCCTGCTTGACGACCTCCGGGTCGGAGAGGACCGGCCGGCCCGGCGGCGCGTCCGCCCTCGGCCGGCCGTCGGCCTCCGGCCCCGGCGGCAGGGTGCGCAGCTCGACGACGTCCATGCCGCCCTCGGTGAGGGTGCCGGTCTTGTCCAGGCAGACGGTGTCCACCCGGGCCAGGCCCTCGATCGCGGGCAGCTCCTGCACCAGGCACTGCTTGCGGCCCAGCCGGACCACCCCGATCGCGAAGGCGACCGAGGTCAGCAGCACCAGGCCCTCGGGGACCATCGGCACGATGCCGGCGATCATCCGCCGGACGGCCTCCCTCCAGTCCCGTCCCTCCACCGCGAGCTGGCTGATGATCAGACCGATCGCGGTGGGGATCAGCAGCCAGGTGATGAACCGCAGGATGCTGTCGATGCCGCTGCGCAGCTCCGACTTGACCAGGGAGAACCGGCTGGCCTCCTCGGCCAGCTGCGCCGCGTAGGCCTCCCGGCCGACCTTGGTGGCGGTGAACGCGCCCGCGCCGGCCACCACGAAGCTGCCGGACATCACCTGGTCGCCCGGCTGCTTCAGGACCGAGTCGGGCTCGCCGGTGAGCAGCGATTCGTCGATCTCCAGACCGTCCGCCTCGGTGACCTCGCCGTCGACGATCACCTTGTCGCCGATGCCGAGCAGCACGGTGTCGTCCAGCACGATCTCGCCGGTGGCGATCTGCTGGACGGCGCCGTCCCGGCGGACCTGCGGTCTGGCCTCGCCGATCAGCGCGAGGCTGTCCAGGGTCTTCTTGGCGCGCATCTCCTGGATGATGCCGATCGCCGTGTTGGCCACGATGACCAGGCCGAACAGTCCGTCCTGGATCGGTCCGACGACCAGGATGATGCCGAACATCACGCCGATGATCGCGTTGAACCGGGTGAAGACGTTGGCCCGGACGATCTCCCGGGTGGAGCGGCTGGACCGCACCGGCACGTCGTTGACGTCGCCTCGGGCGACCCGTTCGGCGACCTCCGCGGTGCTCAGTCCGCCGCGCCGGCCGGGCAGCAGGCCGAGCGGGTGGGCGCCGTCGTGCCGGTCCCCGGGCGTCTCTTCGGCAGGCTGCGCAGGGTGCGTCATGGCACCGACTCTACGGGCGCCTTATGTCCGATGCGTGCTACTAAAGGACTATTCAGTCCGACTGGGTGGCCGGGTCGCCGCCGTCACCGGCGGCGGTCTGCGACGCGGCCGCGGCGGCCCGGTCGCGGGCGATGGCGTCCCGGCGGGCGCGGCAGTACCAGAGGCCGATCAGGCCGAGGCCGGCTCCGGACAGGCAGATCCACGGCCAGCTGCCGTGGCCGTGGTCGGAGAGGGTGCCCTGGAAGGGGAGCAGGACCAGGAAGGCGACGAACCACAGCACCGTGCCACCGCCGACGATGGCGACGTCGTTGGCCTCCAGCGGCGGGGGCGAGGGGTGCAGCGGGCTCTTCGGCATGAGGCCTAGCGTACGGGGCGGGGTGCGGTTGTCCGCCATCACGCGGGCCGGTCCCGGACACCTTCGGCGGGTGGCCCCGGCATCGCCGCGGCGGTCGGGGCGCGCCCGGGCCGGCGGCCACCCCGCCGTTCCTCCGGGTGTGATCGTTCTACGCGCGAAGATAGCGCGTGTGCGATTTGGGAACTCATACTTGTGATTCCGGTTGGCCGCGCCATGCCCAGGACGCCTGTGTTCGTGCCCGTCCCACCGGGCCCGCCCGGCCACCACCGTCGCTCCGGGTGTCCCCCTCCTCAGCCCCCACCAGAGGACGCACGCATGCCTGTGGCCCAGCCGACCACCGAGTCGCCCGAGCCCGCCTCCAACGCGCCGAAGCCCCCCGCCGGCGCGCTGGACCGCTACTTCCGGATCTCCGAGCGCGGCTCCACCCTGCCGCGCGAGATCCGCGGTGGCATCGCCACCTTCTTCACCATGGCGTACATCCTGGTGCTCAACCCGATCATCCTGGCCAGTGCCACGGACATGACCGGCGCCCACCTGGACAGCGCCCAGCTGGTCACCGCGACCGCGCTCACCGCGGGTCTCACCACCCTGCTGATGGGCGTGATCGGCAACGTCCCGATCGGCCTCGCCGCCGGCCTGGGCGTCAACACCATCGTCGCGCTGCAGCTCGCGCCCAAGATGACCTGGCCGGACGCCATGGGCATGGTGGTGCTGGCCGGTTTCGCGATCATGATCCTGGTCGCCACCGGTCTGCGCGAGCGCGTCATGAACGCCGTCCCGCTCGGCCTGCGCAAGGCGATCGCGATCGGCATCGGCCTCTTCATCAGCCTGGTCGGCCTGGTCGACTCCGGCTTCGTCAGCCGCATCCCGGACGCCGCCCACACCACCGTCCCGCTCCAGCTCGGCGGCAACGGCCACCTGCTCGGCTGGCCGGTGCTGGTCTTCGTGCTCGGCCTGCTGCTCACCCTGGTGCTGGTGGTCCGCAAGGTGCCCGGCGCGATCCTGGTCTCCATCGTCGTGATGACCGGCCTCGCCGTGGTGATCGACAAGGTCGCCGACATCCCGGCCACGAGCTGGGGTCTCACCGTCCCCAGCTGGCCCGGCAACCCGGTGGCGGCGCCCGACTTCGGCCTGGTCGGCAAGGTCAGCCTGTTCGGCGGCTTCGAGAAGGTCGGCGTCCTCACCGGCGTCCTCTTCGTCTTCACCGTCCTGATGTCCTGCTTCTTCGACGCGATGGGCACCATCCTCGGCGTCGCCGACGAGGCCCACCTGCTGGACGCCAAGGGCGACCTGCCCGGCATCAACCGGATCCTGATGGTGGACGGCATCGCCACCGCCGCCGGCGGCGCGACCTCCTCCTCCGCCAACACCTGCTTCGTGGAGTCCACGGCCGGCGTCGGCGAGGGCGCCCGCACCGGCTTCGCCTCGATCGTGACCGGCGCCTTCTTCGTGGTCGCGCTCTTCCTCACCCCGCTCGCCACCATGGTCCCCGCCCAGGCCGCCACCCCGGCCCTGGTCACCGTCGGCTTCCTGATCCTGGCCAACTCGATCAAGGAGATCGACTGGGCCGACTACACGATCGCGATCCCGGCCTTCCTGACCATCGTGATGATGCCGTTCACGTACTCAATCACTAACGGCTTGGGTATTGGTTTCATCACCTTCTGCATCCTCCGCCTTGCCGCCGGCCGGGGACGTGAGGTGCAGCCGGCCATGTACGCCGTGGCCGCCGTCTTCGTCTTCTACTACCTGATGCCCGCCCTCGGTCTGCTCTGATCGGGCCTCCGGCGTTGCTGTCGCCGGCTGTAATTCCTGTGGCAACAATCGAGCCCTCTTCCATGACTGGGAGAGGGCTCGATTGGCTCTGCGCGTGGTTACGCCGCGAGCAGTTCCCGGGCGCGATCGTTGAAGTCGGCCACAAGTGCATGACGGCCGAACGGAACCATCTGCTGCTTGAGGCTCTGGACGGCCTCGACGGCGCGGGACGACTTGACCTGACTGGTCAAGGTGAGCGTCCGCAGGCCAGCCGCGTGCGCGGCTTCGAGGTCCCGGCGCTGGAGGTGGGACACCGCGAGGGCCGCATGCGACATTGCGCCGCGACGGGCGCGCTTCTGGACCCGGGCGTGTTCGATCGACAGGCGGGCGTACCGCTCGGACTCGGTGGCGGCGCCGATGTCCTGGAACGTGTTGGCGTGCTCGCCGTTCAAGTAGGCGGGATCGATGAACCGGGCCCACTCGGCCTCGTTGTCGAGCTGGACCTTCTCGTACGCCTGCTCCGACGAGACGACCGCTTGAGCTGCCGCGCGCTTCTCGCCCAGCTTGGCTAGCGCGCGTCCTTCGAGTGCCCACAGGTCGGCCAGGCAAGCATCGGATTCCGGTGTCCTGGACAGTCCCGCGCGCCCGGCCTGGGCAAGGCGGCGACCTTCGTCCGGGTGCCCGAGCAGCGTGGCCTGATCGGCCATGCCAGCGAGCACGTGGGCGCCGAGAGCGGCGTTCTTGGACTCCTCGGCCAGGCGGAGTGACTGGATGAGGTAGCGCTGGGCCGGTCCATGCTCCCCGTTGTCGTAGGCCATCCATCCGAGCAGGTACGTCTGCTCTGCGGCTGCCTCGCACAGTGCCCGGTGGACCTCCTCCGTGTAGGTCTGCCGGAGCAGCGGGAACACGTGCTCGTTCATGTACGCGGCGAGCGCGAGGCGGCCTGACCCACCACCCTGGAAGATGTCCATCTGCTGGAACGCGCCGAACATGTTCTTGACGGCGGTCACGTCCTCCAGCAGGACGCGCCGGCCAGGCTTCGGGGCCTGGTCGAGTGTCTGGAGCAGCCAGTCGCGAGATGGTCCGACTGCTGCTGCGACAGCGAATGTTGATCCGGTCAGGAACTTCCGTCGATCCACGTCGGCCCTCCCAAGGTCTGCAACGGCCTCCACCGTAGCGGGGTACGACTGGTTGTAGACAAGGGCTCGGTCCGCGACGGCGGAAGCCTCAAGTCCTAGGTCGTAGGCGGTGACCCGGTAGCCGAAGTGGGTCGAGAAGACGTCCGCCAGGATGTCCGGCACCGGCCAGCGGGGCGACTGGCCGTCAAGCCAGCGCTTGATGCTGGACGGATCCGATGAGATGTGGGTGTGTCCCCACTCGGATGCCTTCGCCCTGACGCGTCGGGCGAGCTCGCCGAGAGACCAGCCGGTCCGGCCGAACCAGTCGGCGAGTTTAGCGTTCGGTGTCTTCAAGATCGTTCCCCTGTCGGCGGCCTGACGACCATTCACAACGGTTCAACACCCCTTACGACATTACTCCGACCTGGCCCGGCGGTGTTGTCTGAAGCGGACGGCCGGTGCGGCTGCTTTGTGAACCGAGTGAGTCTGGCGAGGGTTGGGGCGGACGTGATGGACAGGGTTGGTACATCGGGAGAGGCTGCGGCGTCTCCGCTCACTCCGTGGGCGTTCTTCTGGGTTCCGCGGCATCGACTGTCGGTCCCCGCAGCCCGCTCCCTCCTCCGCGAATTCCTGATGGGCGTCGAGGGAGGGCCCGCGCTCTTGCCCGGGGCTCTGCTCGTCCTCTCCGAGTTGGTGACGAACGCGGTGGTGCACGGCCGGGTGCCCAAGGGGCGGCGTATCGCCGTCCGGTTCGAGTTGGTCTGTGACCACCTGCGGGTGGAGGTGCACGACGCGAGCGGTGAGAGGCCGGTGATCAGGCGGTCCACCGGTGTCGACGACGTGTCGGGCCGGGGGCTGTGTCTGGTGGAGGCCTTGTCCGTGGAGTGGGGCTGCTGCCTCCGGCCGGAAGGTGTCGGGAAGATCGTTTGGGCTCTGGTGGGCCCGGAAGGTGGTGCGCGATGAGGCTCAGGCGGCTGTCCTCGGTGGCGGGGGCGCGGTGCTTCTACTGCGGAGCGGGGCTACGGAAGGCGTTGGCCAGGACCATCGTCGTCAACGGTCAGATGGTCGGCGTGCACGCGTGGCACCCGCGCCGTGCGGGGGAGGTGTCGGCGTGACGGCCCTTCCTTCGGAGCCTGGTGCGGGCGCCCGGTCGCGTCCGGCTGATCGGTTCCCGCACATCGCGATCAGCCTGGGGCAGTGGCGGGTGGATGAGGCGTACTGGGCCGTCGAGCGAATCCGGTCCGGAGTGCCGCTGGCGGAGATGGATCACGCCGAACTGCTGGCCACCGCCAAGGGGGCCCTGGCGCACGTGGACTCCTTGATCCAGCTGTTGGAAGCGGTGGAGGTCGCGATCCCCGTCGACCCGCCGGCGACGCTTGATGAGGCGGTCGAGCCGATCCAGGACTACCTGAGGTGGGCGCTGGACACGGACAGGCCGCTCAAGGGCGGCGCGGCGGCGTACCTCGGAGAGGTTCGGCGGGTCAAGCAGCCGCCGGTGCAGGTGCGGGTGGAGCTGAAAGTCCTGGAGCACAGGGCGGGCGGGCCGCCGGCCAGGGCCCGCGCGCGGAGAAAGGGGCGGTCATGAACGCAAGCGAGCGCACCGCCCCGTTGAAGGCGCCCTACCCGTTCCCGGTGGCGGTCGAGGTCCGGGGGGTCACGGCGCCCGCGCAGTTCGCGAGACTGTCGGACGCGTTGACGGCGCTTCTCGGCTCGCTGCGGGCACTGCCACTGGACGCCGAGCAGCGCAAGTACTTCGACGACTTGTTCGGGCCGGCGGCGACGCCTTCGATCGGGCACCGACTCGCGACGTACGGGCAGGTGCGGGCCCTCGCGTTCGTCGGGGTCACGCCCTACGTGGTCAAGCTCTGTCCGGCGGATCCCGGGGTGCGGCCGTGAGGCGGCGGGACCCCCGGACCTGGTGGGGCAGCTTGGTGTGGTGGTGGGCGCTGCGCGGTCAGTTCTCCTGGCCGGTGCGGGCCGTCTCCCCGAGGCGGCGTGCGGCCCACCGTGACGTGGCGGCGTGGTTCGCCGAGGTGGAGAGCTTCGACCGCTCTGCGGCGCGGCCCATGGAGCTGATCTGGCGCGAGCGCTACGGAGTGGATGATCCGCTGGCCGGGCTGAATGAGGCGGAGCTGTTCCGGCGGATCTTCGGCCGCGACTTCGAGGAGGGTGAGGCCGCGAGGTAGGGCTCCGGGCCCTGGGCAGGGACAACTGAAGACGAACCGGACCACCCCGTGACCTTGGCGGGGAAGGGGTGGTCCGGTGGGTCGGAACCCGGTGCCGATGGTATCGGGCTCCTCGGCATGTGTGCGCACGGTCGGCCGGTTCGGTTGCGGAATATGGGAGTTGAGTGACTGTTGGACGGGGACGACGACTTCGGCGCGGAGTTGGCGGCGGGCCTCGATCCGGACTCGTGGGTGTGGCTGCCGGGAGTGGACTACGCGGCCGGCTGGCGCGCCGCCCGGCAGACGGCGGACGGCCTGAACGAACTGCTGGCAGCGTGCGGGGTGAAGCGCTCAGAGCTGCGGGCGATCCCCGACACCGACGCGCGCGGCGGCCCGGTGGTCCGCTTGGAGGGGGTGGCCGAGAGCTGGTTGAGTCTGGAAGAACTGCTCTGTCTGGCCGCACACGTCCGCCGCGAGTCAGCCTGACGGCCGGGGCCAGCACTTGCGGAAGCGTGTACTGGCCCCGGCCGACTGGCCTCTACGTCCCGAAGCAACTCTGGCACCGGCCAACGTGGGTAAGAGACGCCGATGACCTGCACAGGCGGTCCGTGAGTGTCCGTGGTTATACGCGGGGTACGAGGTCGTTGTAGCGCAGCTAGAGACTCAGTCCCGTACAGCTCGGAGACGGCCTGGCGGCTGCTCGTCTGCTGGCGGGGTCCAGTCCATCCCGGCCTTCTCCAACGAGGTCAGGATCCACTCTCGGCCGGCTGGCCCGGCAACCCTCCATGTCCAATCCATGGGCTGTCGGTTCTGCCGGCCGCGCCAGTGCCACCACCGACGTACCCGGAAAGGATCAACCGGCATGTTATGGCACAAGTCAGCCAACCACGCGATGCACGCAACGAAGTCGTCGTCGGGCCACGTGCTCAGCGGCTTGCGCCGTCGTGCCATGGTTCGGATCTCGACCGTCGCCCAAGCGTGTAGGTATGTGCCCGCTGTCCAGTCATCGACCCTGCGCTTGCGGTCCATCCTGCTCTGCCCCTGACTCCGTGATCGCTACGAAACGGTCTCGCCCCCTGTCAGGTTCGAGCCGACGACCCCCGCTTTACAAGGATTGACGTGCGGTACGCGGCCTGAGCTGCGAATGGCCCTACCTGGACATCCGACACCTGTCTACCCGGGTTCGACCGCGAGTCACCGTCACGTACCGACCGATCTGGCATGGCTCTGGCACGCGCCCTAGGATCGACGCGCGTTGAGGTCGCCCGGCCGGTAAAGGACGGGACCCGGGGTGCGGACAGGGTCGTCTGCCTCATCGCAGCACCGACGGCGAGCTCCTGGAGCGAGGAGCGGCTTTACAGTCCGCTTCGCGTCCAGCCCTACGCCCCACTTTGACGTGCACTCTAGGGCCCTCGCCTCGGCTTGGCCTTCGCCATGGTCCGCCATTGGTCCGGATCATGAGGTCCACCGACACTTGGAAACCCTCTGCCGACATGGCCTGCACCCGGCCCAGGTCGAGGCTCTCCTTCCGGCCGCCCTAGGCCGCGACTCTGACGCTCTGGACCTGGCAGCTGGTGGTCACCAGATGCTTGCCACCAGCCATGGCCCCGCGCTGCAGCCGGACCGTGCAAGCACCTGTCGAAAGGCATCTGGGTAGGACAGAATCGAGGGCAGCGCCTACGCTTCATAGAAGACTAGTCCGGACTCGGTGGGTTGAGACAGTGCAGGATGACCTCGGTGTGGTTTTCATTCACGGGCTTTTCTCTAGCCCGGAAACGTGGAACGCGCTCGGATCCCTAATTAAAGATGATCCGGAATTGACATTTGCCGAGATCCATCTATTTGGCTACGCGTCGCCCGCCCTTAAGTTCCGGCCAGACCGGCGAATCCCCGCCCTAGACGACAATGCCGACCATCTGAAATCATTCCTCGAACACGATGTAGAAAAAGACCGCCCCATCATTTTGGTCGCCCACAGCCAAGGCGGACTAATCGCTCAGCGGTATCTTGCAAGGATGCTGGCTGAAGGTAGAGGTGGAGAGCTGGCGAGGATCAAGGGCGTCGTCCTCTTTGCTTGCCCGAACACCGGCTCGGAGTTTGCTCTCAGCCTCCGGCGAAAGTGGTGGCAAAAACACCCGCAGGAGCAAGCGCTTCGACCCTTCAATGACTTGGTCAGCGACACGCATAGAATCGTTCAGAATCAGGTAGTTCAGGCAAATCAGATCGGTCCGTCGTCATGTCCAATTCCGTTCTGGGTATATGGCGCAACTGAAGACAATGTCGTCAAGCGGGCTTCCGCGCAGAGCACATTCCTCAACGTGTCCATGCTGCCGGGAGATCACAACAGTGTGATCGACGCAAAAAGTTCCGGCGACTCGGTATACAAGGCCCTGCGCGCAAGAATTCTTGAGGCACGACAGGCAGGGGTCCAGACGGTCCCACGGAACATCAATTCTGCACATGCCGGGGACCGCGCACGGGCACAGCAGTTCCTTAACGTATTTCCCCCGCTGTCGGCCTGGCTCAGGCAGTTGCGAACTCAGGATTTCTTCTCGGTCAGCGGAAAGGTCAGCCGACTGCTCGACGAAGGGCTCACCACGATGGCCACCAATCCGATGCACTACGTCGATGCACGCCTACGCAGCGCCGAGTCCCAATGCCTCGGAGCCGGCCAAGCACTTGAGCAGGCAATGCTCGACGTCCTCTTCGCGGACCACAGGCCATCTCATGCGGATGAAGAATCAGACCACCCGATGGACTCGTGGACGCTTAATCCTGCCGATCATCGACGCGGAGAGGATGAGCTACGACTTCACAACCTTCGGGACGAATTCTTCAGAGTCTACGATCCGCTGGTTAATCTACTCAATGAGCAAAACCTGGTGGACCACCATCAGGATCCTCCAGCGAGGGGGAGAATTCTCCAGCGACCGCCAGAGCGAAAGATCGCGGCAAGGCTTACCGCCAGACTCCAGAACGCAGGTAAGAGCCGCCGGCTAATCATCTCCAATGTGGGAAATGTCGACGTTCTCAACGTGGCCGTCACTACGCCGCCCGAGGCGCGCAGCTTTCACCTTTTTGACGGAGATCTTCCGATTGATATTCTGCGCCCTGGCGAAACCGTTGGAATCCCTGCATCGGTAGTGATGGCCGATGGAAAGGGGATCTTTGACATCGAGATCACCGGTTCCACGGACAGTGGCGAATCGGTGAGCTTCTTCTCAAAAATCAGCCTCTGGGGGTAGCGGTGGAGATTTCATTTCAGGTACTGCTCGACGATTCAGGATTCCTCCGCAGAGAGTGCCCATCCTGCGAGGTCGAGCTTAAGTGGTTTCATGGCGAAACCGCCGAAAGGCCGGATGACTTCATAGATCCGGACAGCTATTTTTGCCCGTACTGCGGGATCCCGTCGAGCAAAGACACATGGTGGACCCGCCCCCAGCTCGATTACGCGGAGTCGATAGCCAAGGAGGCGGTGATCGCAGAGATGGGACGGGAGCTTTCCGGCTCGGCATTCAAGTTCACTCCAGAGGATCTGGGGCCGAGCGCACCACCCGCCGATCCTGACGACATGGTGATGGTAGAGCCGCCGTGCCATCCTTTCGAGCCATTCAAAGTCTCCGAAGATCACGTGGGTGAGATCCACTGTGTGATCTGCGGGGCGGAATTCACAGTCTGAGCACCAGGCTGGAAACATCGGCGCAGAATGACGACTCGCGGAGCACTCATGCGGGTGGTGGAGCGGTTTTGGCCGGTGTCCTGTCTGGTCTGGGTCCGAGCATGATCGGGGGGCCGTAAGCTGCTGCGACTCGGTCAGGGCTGTTGGGCCTGACCGCAATTTGGCCGAGTGGCCCCCCGGTCTTGCTCGGTGCGGGTCCCGGTCCGGGCAGGTGGGTAGAACCGTGGAGCCGCCCGCCCCGGCCCCGGTGGGGTTGGTTCTGAGGTACTCCCCGGTGCACCTTCCCTCCGCTGTGCGGGGTGGAAGTTGGACCTGTCCGTTTCTGCCCCGGTCTTAGCTTTTCGCCCCTTTGCGGGCGCGGCCGACGACGGCGAAGCCCCAGCCGGGGCGAAGACAGGAGGCGGGGCGCGCGCCGGAGGAAGGCCGGCGCCGCCCGCGCCGTGCGCGGCACCCCGAACGTACTGTGAGGCTGCTCTTGAGTAGTTCCAGGAGACCCGGGAATCCTCGCCGGATCTCGATCCGCCCGATGATGTGCCTTCCTTGGGCTTCGCCCACCTGCCCCGCCGAGCGGAGCGAGGCGCCTTGAGTAAGTGAAGAAGGTATGCGACAGCCCCCGCGCCCGACTTGGACGTGGGGGCTGATCTGCGCCCGCGACCGTCAGCGGGCCGCCTTGGCGCGGGTGGCGTTGGGCTTCCTCGCCTCGATGTCGTAGTTGAGGGCCGTGGTCTCGGCGCCGAGCCGGGTCTCTTCGAGGATCAGGGGGAGTCCGGTCGCCTGGTCGCAGGTGACGCGGTGGGCGACCAGCAGGACGGCGGCCTCGGAGAGGCGGAGGGCTTCACGCTCGTCGGGCTGCGGGATGCGGGCGCTGACCCGTTCGCGCCACGCGAGTTCGTGGCCGGCCGCGGCAAGCGTTGCGTAGGCCTCGGCCGGTGTGACGGTGGGCTGTTGGGCGAGTGGGGTGGCCTCGATCCGCTCCATGGGGAGCAAGAGGCGGTGGAGGGCGCGGCCGTCGCCGGCTGGGTCGCTGAGAAGGCGGTCGCAGCCGATCATCAGCTCGTCCTGGTCCATCTCCAGTAGCGGCGCCGTGATGGCATCGGTGCGGGTGCGGTAGGTGGTCGGCTCCTCGGCCCTCGCGAACCAAGCGTCGGTCGGCGTCGCGAACTCGCTCCCGCGACGGGTGACCGTGCGCTCAACGGCGTTGGCAGGGCCGTGCACTGCGGCGCGGACGAAGGTGCCCCGGCCCTGCTTCACGTCGAGCTGTCCCTCGCTGCGGAGTGCGGCGACGGCGAGCCGGACGGTGGGGCGGGAGACACCGTAGGTCTCGGCGAGGTCGGTCTCGGTGGGCAGTTGGGTGCCGGGGGGCCATTCGCCCGAGGCGATCGACTGCCTCATGGCCGCCGCCACCTGCTTGTGCAGTGCCTCGTTCCGGATGATCGCCATCGGTGTCTTGCCCCTTGGTGCGGGCACAGGGGAGGCCCGCTTCGCGTGGTTGTCGAGAGTTTATTTGTGATCGTTTGCCCTGCTTGGGCCGCATGTGGTGAGTCTGTCGTCAGTCACTAGCCGTTAAACGTAAGCATGAATCGCTTGCGCTGGAGCGTCAAGGCGGCGCATCATCGAGGAGCCAAAGGTAAGTACGTTTGACGACTCACGTCATGCGGCCTTGGTGACCTAGGAGCGTGCTCCCATGCAGTCCATTCCCGTGGACGGAACCAGGCTCGGCACGATGACCTGCATCGTTGCCCCCGAAGTGCGGATGGCGAACCGCGAGACCGGCGAGGTGAGGAAGGACCGGGACGGGCGCAGCGTCTACACGGTCGGTGTTGCGGTGCGACAGGAGGGACGGCGGGCCTCGGTCATCGAGATCAGCGTTTCCGGCGAGCCGGCGGGCGTGGTCGAGGGCGTGCGGGTGAACGTCACGGGCCTCACGGCCTTCTCGTGGGCGATGGGCGAGCGGCACGGCCTGTCGTTCCGCGCCGAATCGATCACCCCCGTCACCGCACCGGCGGTGGCCTCCCGCAAGGGTGCCGACTCCTGATGAGCAGCGCGACGCGGGCTCAGCTCCGCCGCCTGCTCGGGAACCTCGGTGACCTGGCCGAAGAGGTCGACCCGTTCGGCCGTGACGACAGCGGTGCCCAGCTCTTCGACCAGATCGCCACGCTCGCCGACAAGGCCCGCCGGCAGGCGCGGGACCTGGAGACCGAGGCGCACAACACGGCGATCGAGAACGGGGATCAGCAGTGATCGTGCTCCAGATGCTGTGGTTGGCGTTGCTGGCCTCGGTGCTCATCGTGCTGAGCGTCGGTCCGGGGCTGCGGCGCACCAATCCCTACGTGTGGTGGTACCTGCTCGGCTACCCGGCCACGGTGATCCGCGTACGGGTGACGTGGCGGCGGCTGACCACGAACCTCGGCCTTGCGGTGGCCAAGCGCCCCGGGAGGGCGAAGCTCGGGGACCTGGTGGTTCGTGGCGATCCTCTGCGACCGACGCCGCCCCGGCTGGGCGTCTCGAAGTTCCGGCGCGGTGGCCTCGACGTGAGGGTGCGCCTTCACCCCGGTCAGGTGCCGGACCAATTCCTCGCCGCGGTCGAAGCCCTCGCGCACGTCTGGCGTGTGCACTCGGTGCGGCTGATCTCCGAGGAGCGCGGGTTCGTCACCCTGTCCGCGCTCGCCTGGGACCCGCTGGCTGATCCGGTGCTCCCGTACCGGCTGCGGGAGAGGGCGCTGCGGGCGGTGGTCGGACTGCTGGAGGACGGCCGGGCCTGGACGATCGACCTGCGGCGTGCCCCGCACTGGTTGATCGTCGGCGCGACCCGTTCCGGTAAGTCCACCTTGATCGCCGCACTGGTGAAGGAACTGGCCCCACAGCGGGTGGCCCTCTTCGGCATCGATCTCAAGGGCGGCATGGAGCTGTCCCTCTTCGAGGACCGTCTCTCGGCGCTGGCGTCCTCGCGGGCCGAGGCCGCCCGGTTGCTGGCCGACCTGGTCGCCGAGACCGAAGCCCGGATGCAGTTGTGCCGGTCGGTCGGGGCCCGGTCGGTCTGGGACCTGCCGGACAAGCTCCGCAAGACGCCCATCGTCCTGATCGTCGACGAGGTCGCCGAGCTGTACCTCGTGGCGACCAAGGACGACAAAGCGGAGGTCGGGGAGATCTCCACCAACCTGCTGCGATTGGTGCAGCTCGGCGCGGCCCTCGGGATCCACGTGATCATCGCGGGGCAACGTGTCGGCTCCGATCTGGGCCCCGGTGTCACCGCCCTGAGGGCGCAGCTGGCCGGCCGGATCTGCCACCGGGTGAGCGATGCGGGGACGGCCGAGATGGCGCTCGGCGATCTCAACAAGGATGCCTTGGCCGCAGCCCAGCGCATCACCCTCGCCGAACAGGGCGTCGCCATCACCGCCGACACCGACGGCCAGTGGATCAGGGCCCGGTCCGTCCACGTCACTCCCGACCAGGCGCGGCGTGCGGCCAGGAAGTTCGCCCACCTGGCGCCGTCGTGGCCCGGTCTCCGGACGTCGGACGAGTCGAACGAAGGGGTGTACCTCTGATGCCCACCGGGATTCTGATCGCCTTCCTCGCCGTCGTCACCTTCCTCCTGGTCCGCTCCGGCGAACTGCGGGCCTGGCACGTCGTCCTGGTCGGCGTGCTCGGCGTCTACCTCGACCGGATCCACTGGGCCGACCCGATCGTCTACGCCGTGACCTGGATCGTCCAGGGACTCACGCACACCACCTGAGCAAGGAGATCACCGTGCCAGCCAACCCAGCCACCTCCGGCGGTCCGACCTTGATCCGCCGGACCCCCTCCACCCGCCCGCACGCCACCCCCGGCCGCGTCGAGGTCTGCCTCGCCCGGCCGGGGCCCGGCCAACCCTGGCCTTGGAGACACCCGCCATGACCCGCCCCAGTACCAACCCGTGCGCCGACCCCGCCGCACGCCGCGCCTTCCTCGACCGGGAGGCGCGGCTGCGCCAACTGCCTGACGTCGACCGAGACCTTGTCCGCCTGGGCGAGTTGCCCGACCTCGGCCGGTGGCTCGACCAGATACGGGCCACCGGTGGGTGCGCCGAACCGGTCTACCTTGCCGGCCACACCACCACGGTGAACGCCGTCACCGGTGAACTCCTCCGGCACTACGCCACCGCCGCCGAACCGGGCGGCCGCCTGGCTGTTCGCTGCCGCAACCGCCGCGCCACCCGCTGCGCACCCTGCTCCCGCGAGCACAGCGGCGACACCTTCCATCTGGTTCGCGCCGGGCTCGTCGGCGGCAAAGGCGTGCCCGACACGGTGCGGACGCACCCGCGGCTGTTCGTCACCCTGACCGCGCCCTCCTTCGGCCCGGTCCACCGTGCCGGCGACTGCCACTCGAAGAGACGCGGGCACTGTGACCACGGGCGGCGCCGCGGCTGTGGTCGGGTCCACCCGGACGCGGACCCCTTCGTCGGCCAGCCGCTCTGCGCCGACTGCTACGACTACGTCGGCCACGTGCTCTGGAACGCCTCCGCTCCCGCCCTGTGGAAGGCCTTCCGGGACAACCTCTACCACCACCTCGCCGCCCGGGCAGCAGTCGGCCGCACCGCGGTGCGCACCCTGGTCCGGGTCTCCGCCACGAAGGTCGCCGAGTACCAGAAACGTGGTGCCGTCCACTTCCATGCCGTCATACGGCTCGACGGGTCCGACGGGCCGGCCTCCCCGCCTCCGCCGTGGGCAACGACGGACCTTCTCGTGGAGACCGTCCGCTCGGCCGCTGCTGCAGTCGCCCTGCCGCGCCCACGCTCCGCGGCCTACGGAGACGGACAGCTCGTCTACGGCAGACAGCTCGACGTGCACCCCCTCGATCGCGGTGACGGGCGCCGGATCACCGACGACGCAGTAGCCGCGTACGTCGCCAAGTACACGAGCAAGAGCGTCGAAGCCGCTGGCGCCGTCGACCGCCGCATCGAGTCCGAGGCTGAGATCCGGGCACTGTCGGTCACCGCACACGTCCGGGCACTCATCGGCACGGCGTGGCGCCTCGGCGGCCTGCCCGAACTGGCGGACCTCCGCTTACGGCCCTGGGCCCACATGCTCGGCTACCGGGGCCACTGCCTCACCAAGACCCGCGCCTACTCCACCACCTACGGCCGACTTCGCGCCGACCGTTCCGAGCATGCTCGCGACTTGACCGGCGTCCGTGGCCTGGTCGGGGACTGGGACGACGAGAGCACGACCGAGTCTGCTTGGCGCTTTGTCGGCTCCGGTCACACGTCAGGCGAAGCGCTCATCGCAGCGGGAATCGCCGCCGATCTCGCGACCAACCGCGAACTCGCGCGAGAGGCGGTGGACCATGACCAGGGACGCGGGTCCGACTGACGCGCAGCGCGGTGCTGGAGGGAGGCCGAAGGCTGTGGTTCCGACCCCCGAAGAGTGGGCCCGTGAGCACATGAAGCGAGCCCCGGAGCGAACTGCGGAGTGGCGACGGCAGATCGCCGAGATCTACGGGCTGGCCTCGTCCTGAACCCTGCAAGTCGAAAGTGGCGGACCGCGACATCTGCGGCCCGCCACCTCGGCGTGTGGTCAAGCACCTACCAGGGCCGGAGGGTGCTCCCTCCAAATGGGCTCGATCTTGCTGGGGTCGAAGATCCGGCTGCCCGGTCGGGTCGGGTGGATCACCACGGCAATCAGGCTCTGTCCTACGGCGGCCTGGCGCTGTTCAAGGCTGAAGTCGGGGCTCGCCCACTGCTGGCGCAGGTTGGGGATCGCCTCCACGCGCTGAGTGCGGACGGCCTCGTGGCGCTGCTGCTCGTTCTTCAACTTCCGCTCGTCCGACTCCAGATCGCCCAGGAGCGGGAAGTAGGTCGAGCCGCTGATGGTGTTGGCGCGGTACTGCTGGCCCAGCTCGGTGATCTTCTGACGGACGATCTTGAGTTCGCCTTCCCTGTCCCACGGCGGCAGCTGCTCCACCGCTCGGAGTGAGGCGCGTTCGTGGTCCTGGATGACCAACTCCGTGATGTAGCGGTCGACCTCGCCACCCTGGCGCGTGCATCCGCCGCATCCTCCTTCGGTCTTCGCGCGGCACCAGTAGACGTGGCCGCTGCCGCGGACGCCCCCGCGCATGTGGCCGGTGCACTTTCCGCAACGGACGAACGGGGACAGGAGGTACTTGGTGGTGTGCCCTCGGCCGTCGCGGGGATTGACGCGTGGCCCGTAGGAGCGGAGAAGCGGTTGGATGCTGTCGAACACCTCCTTGGTGGTGGCGGCCTCCCAGTCGCCGCGCACGTACTCGCCGTTGGCGTCGAGGAGCACCTCGCCCTTGTAGGTCCGTGCCCCGTACAGCCGGGGGTTCGTGAGGATCTGCTCAAGGGTGCGGGTCATCCACGGCTTGCCGGTCACGGTCAGCTCACCGCGTTCGTTCCACTCCCCGACGATGGTGGAGGGCTTCTTCTTTCGCCGGACCTTCTCGACGGCTTCGAGGATGTTCTTCAGCTCGGCCGGCCGCAGGGTCTTCTTGTCCTCCTCCCAGCCGTACGGGCGGTTCGCACCGCCGGAGTTGCGTCCCTTCAAGGCCGCCTTGCGCTTGCCGTTGGAGATCCGCCGGGAGGTGTTGCGGGACTCAAGGTTGCGCTGGTTGACCTCGTTGCGGGCCATGGCGATGCCCGCGTCCGTGGTGAGGTCGAGGAAGCCGGTCACAGACACGACGAACACCCCGTGCCGCTCGACCAAGTCGATCAAGTCTTCGAGGTCTCGGGGGTCGCGCATGCCCCGGTCGATGTTGGACAGGGCGAGCGCGTTCGCCTCGCTCCGCCGTAGCTCGGCGATGATCGAATCCCACTTGGGGCGGATCACCCGGTAGACGAAGGTGCCGTCGGGCAGGCGGATGCGCTTCTTCTTGAAGGCTGAAGTGTCGTTCTCCAGTTCCTCGCGCTTCACGCGCCCGCCGATGCCGGCTACCTCGGCGCGAAGGTCCTCCATCTGGTTCTCGACCTGCTCGCCGGTGCCCTCGGAGTCCTCCGACTCGCGGGCGTACAGGATCCAAACCAGCTGGTCAGGGTCGATGTCCAGCTCTGTGCGTCCACCGAAGCGACGCGGTGAGAATGCAGCCATGCCGACCTACTACCCAAGACGATGGTGGCTTCCATCACCAACGGCATCGGCTTCGGTTTCATCGCCTTCTGCGTCCTGCGGCTCGCCGCCGGGCGCGGCCGCGAGGTGCCGATCGCGATGTACGCGGTCTCGGCCGTCTTCGCCTTCTACTACCTGATGCCGGCCCTCGGCCTGCTCTGAGCCGTGGTGCCCCGCCGGGCCCCTCCCCGCTTCGTGCGGGGAGGGGCCCGGTGCGTTCGCGGGGGCCGGGGCACTCCCTAGTGGACGCAGAACTCGTTGCCCTCCGGGTCCTGCATGACCGTCCAGGAGCCGCCGGGCTCGTCGACCGCGCGCAGGACGGTGGCGCCGAGGGCCTCCAGCCGTTCCACGGTGGCGTCGCGGGCGTCGGGGCCGGGGTGGAGGTCGAGGTGGAGGCGGTTCTTGGCGGTCTTCGCCTCGGGGACCTGCTGGAAGAGCAGGCGGCGGCCGAGGCCGGTGCCGCTGACCGGGTCGAAGGGCTCGTCGGGGTGGCGGACGCCGGCCAGGGTGCGCCAGGCGGCGCGGCCGTCGGTCTCCGTGACGAGGTCGGGGGTCACGGCGCCGGCCGCGAGCAGGCGGGCGATCAGGGCGCTGTGGTCCTCGACGGTGTAGTCGAGGGCGGCGGCCCAGAAGGCGGCCTGGCGGTGGGGGTCGGCGCAGTCGATGACGAGCTTCCAGTGCAGAGGCATGTAACCCGTTATATCGGTTACCTGACGTGCGATCAATGACCGACCTGACGGACCTGCCAAAAATGGCACTGTGTAGGGCAGTTGGCGGTGGGCATACTGCCTGGACGGGAGACGGGGAGGGGGCTCTACCGATGGTGCAACAGGATCCGCCCGGGGGAGACGAGGCGAGGCTGCTGCCGGAGCTGTTCCGGACGGCGGACCAGGCCTCGCTGGACGGTCAGCGCGAGACACTGCGCTGGTACCGGGGGCTGATCGGGATGCTCGTGATCGCCGCGGTGGTCGGCTCGCTGCCGGGGCCCGAGCACCGGGGGGACAGCGACATCACGCCGCTCTTCTCGGTGGTGGCGTTCCTGGTGGCCGGCTACTTCTGGTCACGGCTGCGCCGCAGCAACCCGCAGGGGCGGTGGTACGAGGCCCGGGCGGCGGCCGAGTCGGTCAAGACGCTCGCCTGGAAGTACTCGATGCGGGCCCGGCCGTTCGACGGCGAGGCGGAGTCGGCGGAGGTGGACCGCGGCTACCTGCTCCAGATGGAGGACGTGCTGCACGCCTTCGAGGACCCGGAGATCGTGCCGCCGGACACCACCGTGGAGATCACCCCGGAGATGCGCCGGGTGCGCGCCGAGAGCCTGGTCGCGCGGCGGACGTTCTACCTGCGCACCCGGGTCGAGGGGCAGCGCACCTGGTACCGCTCGCGGGCCGAGGCGTGCGAGACGCAGGCGGTCTCCTGGGGGCTGGGGATCGCCGCCCTCATCATCATCGGGGCGGCGGCGGCGATCGCGCAGGCGGTCGGCGCGCTGCCGGTGCACGTCTTCGGGGCCAGCTCGGCAGCGGCCGCCGCGGTGATCGCCTGGACCCAGCTGAAGCAGCTGCGCCCGCTGGCCGCCGCGTACCAGCTGGCCGCGCGCGAGCTGGAGAACGTCGGGAACCAGCTCTCCGACCTCGATCTGAAGGCCCCGGACGCCGAGGCCCGCTGGGCCCGGCTGGCCGCCGAGGCGGAGGACGCCGTCTCGCGCGAGCACACCACGTGGCGGGCCCGGCGCGCCTTCCCCCGGTGAGCGGCCGACCCGGTGTGGAATCGGGAGGTCGTGAGGAGATCGGGCGAAATGTACGGGGTGCTGTCGGCACAGGTGTGCGAGGTGGGTGAGGGTCGGCCGGAGAAGCGCCGTCCGTAATCGTTACGTGTCCATGCCCTGGTTTCATCGCCTCCGCGCACGACGTCAGTCACTGCCCGGAGGCCCCCTTTGCGCGTTCTTCTGATCGCCACCGCGTTCAACAGCCTGACCCAGCGCGTCCACACCGAACTCCGCGAGCGCGGTCACGAGGTGGCCGTACAGCTCGCGCTCGGCGACGAGCCGGTCCGGGCCGCCGTGGCCCGGACCGACCCCGAGCTGATCATCTGCCCGATGCTCACCAAGGCGATCCCGGAGGACGTCTGGTCGACCCGGACCGTCCTGATCGTGCACCCCGGCCCGAAGGGCGACCGGGGTCCCTCCTCGCTCGACTGGGCGATCACCGAAGGCGCCGAACGCTGGGGGGTGACCGTCCTCCAGGCGGTGGAGGAGATGGACGCCGGGGACATCTGGGCGTCCGTGGACTTCCCGGTGCGGGCCTGCGGCAAGAGCGAGCTGTACCGGGGCGAGGTCGCGGACGCCGCCGTGGAGGCGGTGCTGCTCGCGGTGAGCCGCTTCGAGGGCGGGCTGTTCACGCCCGAACCGCTCGACTACGACCGGCCGGACGTGGGCGGCCGGCTGCGGCCCTTCCTCAAGCAGGAGGCCCGCCGGATCGACTGGGAGGCCGACGACACCGCCACCGTGCTGCGCAAGCTGCGCGCGGGCGACTCCCAGCCGGGCGTGCTCGACGAGCTGTACGGGCGCGAGTACTTCCTGCACGGCGGCCACCCCGAGGACGAGCTGCGCGGCGCCCGGCCCGGCGCGGTGATCGCCCAACGGGACGGCGCGATCTGCCGGGCCACCACGGACGGCGCGGTCTGGATCCCGCAGCTGCGCCCGCGGCGGACGCCCGGCGGGCCGGCCACCTTCAAGCTGCCGGCCGCGACGGTGCTCGCCGACCACCTCCACCGGGTCCGCGAGGTGCCGGTCACCCCGGCCTCGGCGGCCGGCCGGGACACCTGGTCGGAGATCCGCTACCACGAGCGGGAGGACGTCGGTTTCCTCGAATTCTCCTTCGCCGGCGGGGCGATGAGCACCGAGCAGTGCCGCCGGCTGCTGGCCGCCTACCGGGAGGCGGCCGACCGGCCGACCTCGGTGCTGGTGCTCGGCGCGGCCCGGGACTTCTTCTCCAACGGCATCCACCTCAACGTGATCGAGGGGGCGTCGTTCCCGGCGCTGGAGTCCTGGGAGAACATCAACGCGATGGACGACCTGGTCGAGGCCGTGCTGACCACCACCGACAAGCTCACCGTCGCGGCGCTGGCCGGGAACGCGGCCGCCGGCGGCCTGATGCTGGCGATCGCCGCCGACGAGGTCTGGTGCCGCGAGTCGGCCGTGCTCAACCCGCACTACCGGCTGATGGGCCTCTACGGGTCCGAGTACTGGACGTACACGCTGCCCCGGCGGGTCGGCGCCGAGCAGGCGGAGCAGCTGACCACGCAGACGCTGCCGGTGGGCGCGGCCCGGGCCGAGCGGCTCGGCCTGGTGGACCGGACGGCGGGCGGCGGCGCGGCCGAGTTCCGGGGCTGGGTCGAGCGGGAGGCGGCCGCGCTGGCCGGCTCGCCGGAGCTGACCGGCCGGCTGGTGGAGAAGAAGCGCCGCCGGGCCGAGGACGAGGAGGCGCGGCCGCTGGCCGACCACCGGACGGAGGAGCTGCGGCGGATGCACCGCAACTTCTACCGGGAGGGCGAGCCCTACCACCGGCTGCGGCGCGACTTCGTGCACAAGGTCTGCCCGGTGGCGACGCCGGAGCACCTGACGGGACTGCTCGGCCGACCGGAGTAGCGGGCGGCCGCGGTGCGACCGGCCGGAGTGGGACCGGCCGGAACGAGGACGGTCCGGTGGGGGCGTCGCGCCGGGGCCGGCGCCCCCACCGGACCGGGCGCTCAGCGCCCGCGGCCGGCCAGCGGGGCGGCCCGGCCGATCAGCACCGGCTGCGCGTTGAGGGTGCCCCGGCTCGGCGAGACCGCGAAGGCCAGCGAGCCGAAGAAGATGTAGCAGCCCAGCCCGACCACCAGCGGGAAGATGAACTGGAGCGCCATCACACCGCCCTGGGTGCCCTGTTCGGCGTCGAGCCGGACGGAGACCGCCGCCATCCCGGTGTAGTGCATGGCGCACACCGCGACGCCCATCACCGGGGCGGCGGCCAGGACGGCGACGGTGCCCTTGATGTTCAGCGCGGCCCAGAGCGCGGCCGTCGCCGCGAAGATCGCGATGGCGACCGAGAGCCCCACCGTGGTGTGGTCGTAGCCGAGGTGGCCGGGCAGGACCATCGCGGCCATGCCGAGGTAGTGCATCGCGGCCACCCCGAGGCCGGTGGTGAGACCGCCCGCGAGCAGCGCGGTGCGGGGGTGGCGGCTGTAGCCGACGGTGAAGATGCCGAGCCCGACCACCGCGATCGCGACGAGCAGGCTGAGCACGGTCAGGCCCGGGCGGTAGGTGATCTCGGCCCCGGTGACGGAGAAGCCGAGCATCGCGATGAAGTGCATCGACCAGATGCCCGCGCCGAGCGACGTCGACGCGAACAGCAGCCAGTACGTCCGGGTGCGGCCCGACGAGACCAGGGCCCAGCGGGCGCTGCGCAGGGCGACGAAGGCGCCCAGACAGGCGACGAAGTACGAAACCGCCGGCGTCACCCAGCCGAGGTCGGCATGGTGGATCTCACCCACGAGGAACTCCTGGACGGATTGGGGGAGGACGGACGCCAGGATCGGGCGGACTCGTCGGCCGGGAACGGCCGGTCATGGATGGCGGCAGTGCCGGGACGCGGCACGTGCGGCGTCGTGGTCCTGCCCGGGGGAAGCCTGGCGTGTGGTGCCCCTGACAACGGGGGACAGTAACCACTACCGGTGAGTCGCACAATGTTCGATCATTTGGTGAAATCGCAGGTCAGAGCCGTCCTTCACGCGATCGGCAAGATCTCGCCACCAAGCCCTGACGCCGCCTGCGCACGCACACGGGCCCTGCGCATGTGCCGTCCGGGCCCGCCGCGGCGCCGGCGTCCGGCCGCCGGGGCGCGGTCACTCCAGGGGAGCTAGGCCGAACGGGTGGCCGGCCGGGTCGATCAGCACCCTGAGCGTGCGGCCGTGCTGGAACTGCGGCTCGGTGGCCCCGAGCGCGAGTGCCCGGGCGGTGGCCTCCTCCAGGTCGTCGACGTAGAAGTCCAGGTGGAAGTGCTTGCTGCCGTCGGGTTCGGTCCACGGCTCCTGGCGGTACCCGGCGACCCGCCCGAACCCGAGCGGGCTGCCGCCCTCGGGGTTGTCCAGGATGGCGAAGCGCTCGTCCACGTGCCTGGTCTCCCACCCGAGCAGCTCACCGTAGAAGGCGGCCAGCGCGACCGGGTCGGCGCAGTCGATGGTGACCATGGCGAGGCGGGCGAAGCCGGTGTCGTTCTGCTCGGCCTGCTCAGCGGCGACGTCGGTCATTTCTGGTCGGCCCTTCTACTGAGGGGTGGTGCCGGGGCCCGCGTGGATCGGGCCCCAGAACCAGCATCGCACCGGGAGTCACGGAGGGCGCGGCCGGTGGTGCGGGGGGCTCGTGTCCGGCGCCGTGCGCCGTGGAGCCGGGTGGATCGCTACAGAATCAGGACGTTTCCGCCACTGTCGGTGGGATGCGGGATGTATAAACTTTCGACGATATCGAAGGATTGTTGTTAACCGGGGGGTTCTCCAATGGCGATCGAGCTGCCGAGCGAGGTAGCGACGCTCCTGGACTTCATCGGCATCCACTGGCCCTCGGTCAACGAGGACAAGGTCCGTGAATTCGGCGAGCACGTCAAGGAGTTCGCGAAGGGCCTCGAAGACCTGCACGCGGACTCGACGGCGACGGTCCATCAGCTCGGCGGGGCGTACGAGGGGGCGTCCTACGAGGCGCTCATCGCCAAGTGGGCGCTGATGTCCGACAAGCACTTCAACGAGGTCGTCCAGGCGGCCCACGTGGTGGCGAAGGCGCTGGACACCGCCGCCGACGTGATCGTGGCGATGAAGCTGGAGGCGCTCGGCGAGCTCATCGTGCTGGCCGCCTCCTTCGTCGCCGCCCAGGCCGCCGCGGTGGCGACCTTCGGCCTGGCGGAGGCCGGGGTGATCGCGATCCAGCAGGCCGGGCGCAAGCTGATGTCCTACCTGGCGCACCAGTTGGAGGACCACATCGTCTCCGAGGTGATCGAGGCGGCGATCACCCCGCTGGTGGAGATCGTCTCCGGGGCGGTGGCCGGGTTGGTGTTCGAGGCCGCCGAGGCCGCGCTGAGCGGCGGTGGCGGGTCGGGGGGAACCCAGTTCAAGATCAACCCTGACGCGGTGGAGGCGCACGCCAAGGCCCTGCACGAACAGGCCGAGAAGGTGGCCCAGCACGCGCAGGTCTTCAGCAGCCGGGTCGCGGGGGTGAGTTTCGCGTGACGGACCCGATCGTCAAGGCCCTGGAGAAGGGCGCCCAGAAGCTCGGCAAGGCGCTCGCCGACGACATGGGCAAGGCCGCCAAGAAGATGTACAAGCAGGCCGGCGACAACCTGTCGAAGGCTGCCAAGCACCACAAGGACAACGACTCCGGCAACGCCCACACCTTCGACGAGAAGAACAAGGACAAGGCCGCGCCGCCGCCGAAGGCGGGCAGCAGCGGCGGCGACGGGCCGAAGACGCCGCCCCGGAAGTACTACGTCCACGACGACGGCCGGGTCCAGGAGATCAAGGACGGCAAGTTCGTCGACGTCGACGGGAGCGACAAGTCCCTGAAGACCCTGCTGGACGGGGCTTCGGAGAAGGTCAAGGACCCCTCCCCGGACGACCTCAAGGACAAGTACCACGCGAAGAAGTACAAGAAGTCCGACAAGGACGAGGACGGGAACCCCAAGAAGGACGAGAAGGTCCCGAGCAGCCGGATCGACGCTCCGACCCCGCTCTCCCGGGCCGTCGAGGAGGCCCGCCGGGCCCAGGGCGACTACGGCGGCAAGAACTACGCGGCGCTCCGGTACAAGCACCCGGACGGCGACGAGATCATCCTGGTCGGCCGCAGCGGTGACCGGAGCCACTCCGAACGGTCCATCGGCAAACCGCTGCTCGGCGGCCGGGAGGACCACGTCTCCGAGTTGTACACCGAGCGGGCCCCCTGTCAGGCCAACGAGAACTGCGAGCGCTGGCTCGGCCGGCACTTCCAGCCCAAGAACCCCGACCTCGACGTGAACTACGGCGTGGAGTACGACAGCAAGGTCCCCACGAAGAACCGGGACTGGGGCCACCGGGCGTACCTGGACCAGCTCCACCAGGATCACACCGCGGGCCAGCATGGTGGCACGATGGGCACGAAGGACTTCGACGCGCAGGGGCAGCAGGACAAGGCGGCCCACGAGACGAAGCACGTGGCGAAGAAGGCGAAGCATGGACAGTAGGGCAGTTGGCGGGCGGACCGAGAGGACGGATGACCGGTGCTGGTAGGGATCGACTGGCCCCGGGTCGTCGCCGAGGCCGCGCCCGGCGACCTGTTGAGGTTCAAGCCCGACGAGGCGGCCCGGATCTGGCCGGACGGGGACGGCGCCCGCTTCGTGACGGAGATCGGGGTGCCGTTCTCCAACGGGCTGTTCCGGTTGCTGGAGGAGCTCGCGGACCGGCGGCCCGAGAACCCGGACTGGGCGTTCGCCCGGCCGCTGACCGATTCGCTGGTGGAGACCGAGCACGGCACGCTGCGCCAGTTGGGCGAGTTGTCCAGCGCGTTCGTGTTCGTCAACCTCGACGACGGGACGATCTGGGTCTGCGACCCGGACGCCGACGAGGAGTACCAGCTGATCCACCGTGACATCTCCTCGCTGGCGTACCTGGTGTACAAGATCGCCATCGAGCGGCCGCGGCCCGAGGAACGGCCGACGCCGTACGACTGGGCCGATGCCGAGGAGTACATCCGGGAGGGCATGGGCCGCTGGGACGATCTGCCGTTCGGCAGCGAGGCGGAGTTCTGGAACTCCTTCCTCGACTTCTACCAGACGACGTGAGAGGGCCGGTGCGGACATGGACGACGAGCTGACGGCGGCGCTTACGGCGCACTTCGGGCCGCGGGGGCTGCGCAGCCTGTCGGTCGCGCCCGCCGGGCCGCTGCGCGACCCCGGACTGCCGCTCCAGGTGGGGCCGTACTTCCGGGCCGCCGAGGAGTCCGATCCGCTGTCGCTGGGTGAGTACGCGGCCGGGGCCGGGCTGGAGGCCGGAGCGTCGGCCGCCCAACTGCGGATCGGCACCGACGGCGGGGCCGAGCTGTTCTTCGCCCCGGACCGGTCCGTCCGCGCGCTGCTGCTGGGGTCCGAGCCGGCGGAGCTGCCGGTCGCCTCGACGGTGGAGGCGTTCGCGGCCGGGCTGCTGCTGCTGGACCGGTACCTGCCGGCGGTCGCCGCGTCCGACCGGCCGGAGGCGGCCTTCGCCGCCTACCGGGAGCTGCGCCAGGGGCTGCTGGCGGCCGACCCGGCCGCCTTCGAGGACCGCGAGGGCTGGTGGCCGCGGGTGCTGGACGACCTGCGGCGCCCGCTGAACGTCGACTCCTCGGCGGCCTTCGAGGTGGCCGACGAGCAGGGCGGGACGCGGATCGAGACGGCCATCGGCGGCCCCGGCCTGCTGCACCCCGAGGAGGTGCTCTGGCACCGCCTGCGGGCGGAGGGCGTGGAGCCCGAGCAGGTGGTGCGGGTCTACTGCGAGCTGGAGCCGTGCATGATGCCCGGGCACTACTGCGCGCGCTGGATGGCGGCGGAGTTCCCGCAGGCGGAGTTCACCCACGGCTTCGACTACGGGGAGACGGCCGAGTCGCGCGAGAGCGGGATCAAGGCACTGATGATCAGCCTGGCCGAGCGGCAGGGCTGAGCGGTCGGGCCGCGCGGGGAGGCCCGAGCGGTCGGGCCGCGGTGGAACCAGGAGAGGGAAGCGGGAATGGTGCGGGACGGGCGACGGATGCCGCCGCTGGGGGCGGGGCGCAGGGCGGCCGGACTGGCACTGCTCGGCTGGCTGGACGACATGCGGGCACCGCGGCTCTGCCGGGTGGCGGGGCCGCCCGGGGCCGGCAAGTCGCACCTGCTGGCCTGGCTGGTCCGCGGCTGCACGACGGACGAGGCGCCGGGCGAGCGGCGGATCCACGCCGTGCTGCCCGCCGCCGGGGCCACCCTCCGGACGGCCGTCTGGTCGCTGGGCCACCAGCTCGACCTGGTGGCGCACGCCCCGGGGCCGCTGATCGAGGCGATCGCGGCGGACAACCGCCCGACCCTGATCTGCGTCCCCGAGCTGGACGGGGCCGACGACCCGGCCGGCCTGGTGACCGGGCTGCTCGACCCGCTGCTCCGGCTGCCCGGGGTGCGCCTGGTGGTCGAGGCGGCGACCGGGGGCGCGGCGGCCGGGGCGTTCACCGCGGTGCCCGCGCCGGCGGTGCTGGAGCTCGGCGATCCGCAGTGGACGGACCGGGAGCGGTTCGCGCAGTGGGCGGCGGCCCGGGGCGGCGACGCGGGCGCTTACCCGCTGCCCGGCCCGGTCCTCGGGACGCCGGCCGCTCCGCCGGTGGTGCCGGCCGGTGCCGATCTGCGGTCCGCCGGCGAGGAGGCGCTGTCCGCGCTCTGGACGGCGGCCGCGGCCGGTGGCGACCCCGGCCCGCTGACCGCCGATCCGCTGCTCTACGCGCTGGCCCGCCCCGTCCCGGTGACGGCGGCCGTCGAGCGGCGGGACGACGCGCTCGGCCGGGCCTGGCGCGCCGCCGGTCCGGCCGTGATCGAGGAGCCCGACCCGGCCGTCCGGGCCGCCGTGCTGCGGACCAGGCTGCTGGGCGCGGACACCGCCGCCGCGGCCGCCGCGGCCGTCCTCGCGCAGTTGCCCGCGCCGTGGTCCGGGCGCTGGGCGCGCTGGGAGGGCACCGACCGGGACTGGCCGGGCCCGGCCGTCGCGGTCACCGCCGGGGTCGGGCCGTACCTGTCGCAGGTGCTGGTGGCCGATCCGACCGGCGCGGTGCGGACCTTCGACGTCGCCACCGGCCGCCGGGTCGGTGCCGTGGTGGTGCCGTCCCCGCGCCCGCTGCGGGGGCTGGCCGTGACGGCCGGCGGTTCCGTGGTGCTGCTCGACGCCTGGGGCCGGGCGGAGCTGGTGGTGCCGGCCGAACCGCGGCCGGGGCTGGACGGATACGGGCTGATGGCGGCGCTGGACGCGGTCCGCGCGGTGGCCGGCGGTCCGGGCGGCGGTCTGAGCGCGGTGGCCGCGATCGGCGGGCTGGCCGACTCCGCGCCCGCCTTCGGCGACGCGGCCGGCGCCGTGCACTGGTACCAGGACGGCGCGGTGGTGAGCGAGCGGCTGCACCAGGGGCCGGTCACCGCGCTGGCCGGCGCCGCGCTCGGGGGCGGACCGCTGTCCGATCCGGAGATCCCGCTGCTGGTCAGCGGCGGTTTCGACGGCGCCGTCCGGCTCTGGGGCCCGCGCTCGGCGCCGATGCCCGAGCCGTCCGACCGGCGCGGCTGCCCGGTGACGGCGGTGGCCGCCGGGGCGACCGCGGCCGGCCCGGTGGTGGCCGCGGCCTGGTCCGACGGGCTGGTCCGGGTGCGCGACCTCGGCACCGGCGGGGTGCTGGACGTGCGGACGGGCTCCGAGGTCTGGTCGCTGGCACTGGCCGGGACGCTGCTGGTGCTGGGCATGCCGGACGGCCTCGCCGCGGTGGACACCCGGCCCCGGCCGCACGGGGCCGGGGCCCCCGCCGTAGGGCTGCGGGCCGGCGCCTGAAGCAATTTTCATTAGCGAGAGTAATGACATAGACTAAGGACATGCCCGAGATGTCCGAGCAGGACCTCGCAGCCGTCAGTCAGCTGCGGTCGTCCACCATGCGCCTCTCCCGCCGCCTGCGTCACCAGCGGGTCGAGGAGTCGCTCAGCCCTACCGAGATGGGGGTGCTGGGCACCCTCGCACGCTGCGGGAAGGCCACGCCGGGTGAGCTCGCCCGGAAGGAGCACGTGCAGCCGCCCTCGATGACCAGGATCGTCGCGATGCTGGAGGAGAAGGGCCTGGTGCGGCGGGAGCCGCACCCGGAGGACCGCCGTCAGGTGGTCGTCAGCAGTACCGAACAGGCGGAGGTGATCCTCGCGGAGAGCCGCCGCCGGCGCAACGCCTGGCTCGCCGAACTCGCCGAGGGTCTCGACGAGGAGGAGTGGGCCGCCCTGCGGGCGGCCGCGCCGGTGCTCTACAAGCTCGCACACCTGTAAGACACGCTCGGGGCCCAGCCGTTCCGGTCAGCCGCCGGAGGACGAAGGAGAACCGCATCACCGCAGCACCGACCACCGAAACCAGGAGCGCGACGACCCCCTGCCGGGTCGTCGCGCCGCGAGGGGAGAGCACCGTGACACCGCCGGCCGCAGCCAGCGCCGCCATCCGCACCGACGAACCGACCACCGAACCCGCCGCGGCCACCGCCGCGGCCGCCGACGCCCAGGCACCCGCCCCGACGGGGCCGGCCGGCAACGGCGACGACGACCCCGACGAACGCACCGCGGCGGTCACCCCCGCCGCTCAGGAATCCCCGACCGGAGCCCGCTTCACCCGGCCCGGAGGGATGTTCTCCTCACTGCGCGTCCGCAACTACCGTTACTACTTCGCCGGCCAGGTGGTCTCCAACACCGGTACCTGGATGCAGCGGATCGCCCAGGACTGGCTGGTCCTCAGCCTCACCGGCAGCCCGCTCGCGGTCGGCATCACCACCGCCATGCAGTTCCTGCCGATGCTGCTGCTCGGCCTCTTCGGCGGCGTGCTCGCCGACCGGATGCCCAAGCGCCGGCTGCTGATCTACACCCAGGGCGCGATGGGCCTGCTCGCCGCGGGCCTGGCCGTGCTGA
This sequence comes from Kitasatospora sp. NPDC022856, assembly GCF_055561235.1. NCBI lineage: Bacteria > Bacillati > Actinomycetota > Actinomycetes > Kitasatosporales > Streptomycetaceae > Kitasatospora > Kitasatospora sp. NPDC022856. The sequence goes on from NZ_JBVHHE010000006.1 coordinate 146,772, forward strand.
CCGTCGGCGGCGTGGTGACGCCCTACTACGTGTACGCGTTCGCGCTGCTGCTCGGCCTCGTCACGGTGGTCGACAACCCGACCCGGCAGGCCTTCGTCTCCGAGATGGTCGGTCCCAAGGACCTCGCCAACGCGGTCAGCCTGAACGCCGCCAACTTCCAGACCGCCCGGCTGGTCGGCCCCGCCGTCGCGGGCCTGCTGATCGCCGCGGTCGGCAGTGGCTGGGCCTTCGCGGTGAACGCGCTCTCCTTTGCCGCCGTGATCGGCGGGCTGCTCGCCATGCGGTCGTCCGAACTGCGCCCCACCGCGCCGATCGCCCGCGAGAAGGGGCAGTTGAGGGAGGGGCTGCGGTACGTCAAGGAGCGGCCCGAGCTGCTCTGGCCGATGGTGCTGGCCGGCTTCATCGGCACCTTCGGGTTCAACTTCCCGACGCTGCTCTCCGGTTTCGCCCACGACACCTTCAAGGTCGGCGCCGGGCAGTACGGCCTGCTGAACACCGCGATGGCGGTCGGTTCGCTGGCCGGCGCGCTGCTCGCGGCCCGGCGTGGCGCGCCCCGGCTGCGCCGGCTGGTCGCCGCCGCGCTGGCCTTCGGCGCGCTGGAGGTGCTGGCCGCCTTCGCGCCCGACTACTGGTCGTTCGCGCTGCTGCTGACCCTGATCGGGGTCTTCGGGCTGAGCTTCAACACCTCGGTCAACTCGATGCTCCAGCTGGGCACCGACCCCGCCATGCGGGGCCGGGTGATGGGCCTGCTGGTCCTGGTGTTCACCGGCGGCACGCCGATCGGCGCGCCGGTCGTCGGCTGGGTGACGGCCTCGTACGGGCCCCGGCTCGGGCTGCTGGCCTGCGGGTTGGTCTCGGCGCTGGCGGCCGGCACGGTCGGTCTGGTGCTGGCCCGCAGTGCGGACCTGAAGGTCCGGGTCGATCTGCATCCGGGTCGCGGCGGGCGGGTGGTCGCCTTCGTTCCGCGCACCGTCGCCCCGACCAAGTCCGAGCTGGCACCGGCCTGCTGACGGCTCGTCTCCCCGGAGCGCACCGCGTGGTGCGCCCCGGGCGCGGGGTCAGAGCCGGATCTCCAGGATCTGGCCCCGCCAGGGCCTGCCCTTGTACTCGGACTCGAAGGCCTCGGTCTCGGTGAAGCCGAGCGCCCGGTACTGCTCGACCAGACGGCGGTCCTCGCTCGCGAAGCAGTCCACCCGGAGCAGGCCGATACCGCGCCGGCGGGCCTCGTCGAGGGCGTCGGCGATCAGCGCGGCGCCGATGCCGGAGCCCTTCAGGGAGCGGTCGGTGACCAGGTTGCGGACGTACAGCTCGCGCTCGTCCACGGGGGTGGCGTAGGCGCTGGCCTGCTCGGACAGCACGCAGCAGCCGATGGTGCGGCCCTCGTCGTCCGTCGCGAGCCGGATCAGGAACGGCTCGGCGGTGTACCCGTCGATGCGGTCGATCAGGGCCGGGACGCTGCTCCAGGGCCGGTCGCCCCACTGGTCGGCGCGGCCCCGCTCGGCGAGCCAGGCCACCGCGCCGTCGAGCAGGGCGAGGATGTCGGCGGTGTCGGCGCGGCCGCCGGTACGGATCTTCATGAAAAGGTTCTAACCCAAACCGGGCGGCGGGGGAAGATGAGTCCATGAGGCTCTTCGTGGCGGTGCTGCCGCCGGTCGAGGCGTTGCAGGGGCTCGCCGACGCGGTCGCCCCGGTGCGGGCCCTGCCGGGGGCGGACCGGCTGCGCTGGACGGCCGTCGAGGGCTGGCACCTGACCCTGGCCTTCCTCGGCGAGGTGCCGGCGGAGCGGCTGCCGGAGCTGGAGGCCGGGCTGGCGGCGGTGGCCGGGGTGCACGGGGTGCACCGGCTGCGGCTCGCGGGCGCCGGGCGGTTCGGCGACCGGGTGCTCTGGGCCGGGGTGGAGGGCCAGGCGTGGGCGCTGCGGCGGCTCGCCGAGGCCGTGCACGAGGCCACCGCGGAGGTGGCCGGTGAGGTCGACGCGTTCACCTTCCACCCGCATCTCACCCTCGCCCGGGCCGGCTCCTCCCGGGGGCACCGGCGGGCGGCGCAGCGGGGGGCGGTGGCCGAGCTGGAGGCGCTGGAGTCGGCGCTCGGCGGGTACCGCGGGCCGGAGTGGGAGGCCGCGGAGCTGCACCTGGTGAAGAGCGAGCTCGACGGCGGCTTCGCGCACTACGAGACGGTCGCCTCCTGGCCGCTGGCCCGCTGGAGCTGAGGCGGGCCCGGGGGTGGCGGCCCGCTGGGGGCCGGGCCGCCGGCGCGTGCGTGGTGGCCCGTTCAGGGCCAGACCCGCATCGCGTCGGCGGCGACCCGCTCCAGCTCGGCCCGGTCGGCGCCGTCGCGGGCCCGCTGGGACATCCCCTGGAGCACGGTGGCGGTGAACTGCGCCAGCGCCGCCGCGTCAGCCCCGGCGGGTTCGCGGCCGGCCGCGATGTCCGCCCGGATCAGTGACTCCAGCGCGCGGACGTTGGCGTTGCGGATCTCCCGGAGCGCCTGTTCGACCTCGGGGGACGTGCAGTTCACGGCCGAGCTGATCAGCAGGCAGCCCCAGGGGTGCTCCGGGTCGGTGGCCTCGGCGGCGGCCTCATGGAGCATCCGGGCGATGCCGGCCCGGGCGGTGGGCTCCTCGGCGAGCGCGCGGGTCGAGTAGGCGCCGTGGCTCTCCCGGTAGCGGGCGACGACCTCCGCGAAGAGCGCGCGCTTGTCGCCGAAGGCCGCGTACAGGCTCGGCGGGCGGATGCCCATGGCGGAGGTGAGGTCGGCGACCGAGGTCGCCTCCCAGCCGCGCTCCCAGAACAGCCGAAGGGCCTGCTCCAGGGCGGCCTCGCGGTCGAAGGAGCGGGGGCGTCCGCGCCGAGCTGTGCCGGTGCCCGCGTCGGAGGGCGGGACGGCGGCTGCGGCGGCTGGGGTGGCTGGGTCGGGGGCCATGCCTGCCATTCTATATCGAACACTACAGAAGCTCTGGTACGGTTCATTTCATTAGCGACCGCTACAGAAATAGGGGGCGTGGCCATGGGCACGCTTGCGGGCAGGACGGCTCTGGTGACGGGCGGCAGCCGGGGGATCGGGCGAGGCATAGCCGAGCGGTTGGGACGCGACGGGGCGCTGGTCGCCGTCCACTACGGCCGTGACGCCGAGGCGGCGGCGCGGGTCGTCGGGGTGATCGAGCGGGCCGGCGGCCGGGCCTTCGCGATCGGCACCGAACTGGGGGTGCCCGGTGACGCGCGGGCGCTCTGGGCGGCCTTCGACGCGGGGCTCGCCGCGCACGGCGGCGGCGAGGGCCTGGACATCCTGGTGAACAACGCCGGGATCGGTCAGAACGGGCGGATCCACGAGGTCGCCGAAGCGGACTTCGACCGGGTGTTCGCGGTGAACGCCAAGGCGCCGTTCTTCATCGTCCAGCATGGCCTGGGCCGGCTGCGGGACGGCGGCCGGATCGTCAACGTCTCGTCCGGGGTCACCCGGGTCGCGTTCCCGTCGGCCGTCTCCTACGCGATGACCAAGGGGGCGCTGAACACCCTCACACTGACGCTCGCCGAGGAGCTCGGGCCGCGCGGGATCACCGTCAACGCGGTGCTGCCGGGCATCGTCGACACCGACATCAACCCCTGGCTGGCCGACCCGGCGGCCCGGGCCGGGGCGGCCGGCCACTCGGCCTTCGACCGGGTCGGTGAGGCGGCCGACGTGGCGGACATCGTGGCCTTCCTGGCCTCCGACGACGCCCGCTGGATCACCGGGCAGAATCTGGACGCCACCGGCGGATCCAACCTCGGGGTCTGACCGCCGACGGGTCGCGGGTACGCTCGATGACCGTGGATCCCAAGACTCGCATGCGTATCGTGACCGGCGCCCTGGTGCTGCTGCTGGTGGTCGTCCTGATCAGCTCGCTCGTCAACAGGTAGCGCGAACAAACGGAAGGGCCACCGCCCGCAGGCGGTGGCCCTCACGCGTGTGCCGGCCCGCTCAGGGCCGTGCGACCGTGCCGGTGCTCAGAGCTGCTCGACCACGTAGTCGATGCAGGCGGTGAGCGCCTCGACGTCCGCCGGCTCGATGGCCGGGAACATCGCGACGCGCAGCTGGTTGCGGCCGAGCTTGCGGTACGGCTCGGTGTCGACGATGCCGTTGGCACGCAGTGCCTTGGCGACGGCGGAGGCGTCCACCGCGTCGTCGAAGTCGATCGTGCCGACCACCTGGGAGCGCTCCGCCGGGTTCGCCACGAACGGGGTGGCGAACGACGACTTCTCGGCCCAGCCGTACAGCCGGGAGGAGGAGTCGGCCGTCCGGGCGACCGCCCAGTCCAGGCCGCCGTTGCCGTTCAGCCAGTCCAGCTGGTCGGCCAGCAGGAACAGGGTGGAGATCGCCGGGGTGTTGTACGTCTGGTCCTTCGACGAGTTGTCGATGGCCGTCGGCAGGTCGAAGAACGGCGGGATGTAGCGGCCGGAGCCGGCGATCTCGGCGGCGCGCTCCAGGGCGGCCGGGGAGAACGTCGCCAGCCAGAGGCCGCCCTCGGCGGCGAAGGACTTCTGCGGCGCGAAGTAGTAGACATCGGTCTCGGTGATGTCGACCGGCAGGCCGCCGGCGCCCGAGGTGGCGTCCACCAGGACCAGCGAGCCCTCGTCCGCCCCGGCCGGGCGCCCGATCGGCATCGCGACACCGGTGGAGGTCTCGTTGTGGGTGAGCGCGTAGACGTCCACGCCCGCCTCGGCGACCGGCAGCGGGTGGGTGCCCGGGGCGGTCTTGATCACGGTCGGCTCGCCCAGCCAGGGCGCCGCCTTGACCGAGGAGGCGAACTTGGAGGAGAACTCGCCGAAGTCGAGGTGCTGGGACTTCTCCCGCACCAGGCCGAAGGCCGCGATGTCCCAGAAGGCGGTGGAGCCACCGTTGCCGAGAACCACCTCGTACCCCTCGGGGAGGGAGAAGAGGCTGCTCACGCCCTCGCGCACGCGCTTGACCAGGTTCTTCACCGGGGCCTGGCGGTGCGAGGTGCCGAGCAGGGAGGTCTCGGTGGCGGCGAGGGCACTCAGGGCCTCGGGGCGCACCTTGGACGGGCCGCAGCCGAAACGGCCGTCTGCGGGCTTGATGTCAGCGGGGATCTGGATCTGAGCCACGGGCGGCAGCCTACCGGCCGCGATTGCGGAAGTGTTACGGCAGTCCGCCCGCTGAGATGCGATCTTCACGGCTGCGAGCTGCGGAAACAGCGGGTCCGACGGAGCGTCGGACCCGCTGCTCACCAGCGGTTTCTCAGTGCGCGATGGCCTCGAAGCCCTCGATGTCGCGCGGGCTGCGCGGGGCGGGGCCGATGTAGCGCGCGGCGGGGCGGACGAGCCGGCCCGTGCGCTTCTGCTCCAGGATGTGCGCCGACCAGCCGGCGGTGCGCGCACAGGTGAACATCGAGGTGAACATGTGCGCCGGGACCTCGGCGAAGTCCAGCATGATGGCGGCCCAGAACTCGACGTTGGTGGCCAGCACGCGGTCGGGGCGGCGGTTGTGCAGCTCCTCCAGCGCGGCCTTCTCCAGCGCCTCGGCGACCTCGAAGCGCGGCGCGCCGAGCTCCTTGGCGGTGCGGCGCAGCACGCGGGCGCGCGGGTCCTCGGCGCGGTAGACGCGGTGGCCGAAGCCCATCAGGCGCTCGCCCTTGTCCAGCGCGTTCTTCACCCAGGCCTTGGCGTCGCCGGTGCGCTCGATCTCCTCGATCATGCCGAGCACCCGGGACGGCGCGCCGCCGTGCAGCGGGCCGGACATCGCGCCGACGGCGCCGGAGAGCGCGGCCGCGACGTCGGCACCGGTGGAGGCGATGACGCGGGCGGTGAAGGTGGAGGCGTTCATCCCGTGCTCGGCGGCGGACGTCCAGTAGGCGTCGATGGCCTTGACGTGCTTCGGGTCCGGCTCGCCGCGCCAGCGGATCATGAAGCGCTCGACGACCGTCTCGGCCTTGTCGATCTCGCTCTGCGGGACCATCGGCAGGCCCTGGCCGCGGGCGGACTGCGCCACGTACGAGAGGGCCATCACGGCCGCCCGGGCGAGGTCGTCACGGGCCTGCTCGGCGGAGATGTCGAGCAGCGGCTTGAGGCCCCAGACCGGGGCGAGCATGGCGAGGGCGGACTGCACGTCCACCCGGATGTCGCCGGAGTGGACCGGGATCGGGAAGGGCTCGGCGGCCGGCAGGCCGGGGTTGAACTTGCCGTCCACCAGCAGGCCCCAGACGTGGCCGAAGGAGACGTGGCCGACCAGGTCGTCGATGTCGACTCCGCGGTACCGCAGGGCGCCGCCTTCACGGTCGGGTTCGGCGATCTCGCTCTCGAAAGCGACGACTCCCTCAAGCCCGGGTACGAAGTCGGACATGCGACGGCTCCTTCAGCTCTGTGATCGGCGGGCCGCCGTGGTGGGGCGGTACGCCAGTGACCGAATGGTGTTTGGCACTCGGTGCCAGCCTGACAGGCACGGGGTGCATTGCGCCATACACCACGGTGGTGATGTTTCCCGCAGGACCGCTCGACCTTCACCTGAGGGCCGGTCGCGCCCGGCGATTCTCCGGAATCAATCATCGGTTTCCGGACAATTGCCTGTAGCTCGGACGGCCGAGCGGTGGCGAGACACCTTATCTCCCACGGGGGTTTGTCCGGAGGTAGCGGTGCCGGTTGCTTGTCGTACGGGATGATGTTGACGTGCAGACCCCGGAACGCGCCCAGTCGACGCCCCCGAGCCCCGCCTCCCGGATCCTGGCCGAGGAGGCCCGGCCCGGGCCGGACCTCACCGTGATGCGCAAGCACTACACCCACGAGGGCCTGGTCGAGGGGCAGCTCGCGGCCGACCCGGTCACCCAGTTCACCCGCTGGTTCCACGAGGCGGACGACGCCGGCGTGGTGGAACCCAACGCGATGGTGCTCTCCACCGCCGACGCCGGGGGGCGGCCGAGCTCGCGCACGGTGCTGCTGAAGGGCTTCGACCGGCGCGGCTTCGTGTTCTTCACCAACTACGGCTCCCGCAAGGGCACCGAGCTGGCCGTCAACCCGCAGGCGGCCCTGCTCTTCCCCTGGGTGGCGCTGGCCCGCCAGGTGATCGTGCAGGGCCGGGTGGAGAAGGTCGGCCGGGACGAGACCGCCGCCTACTTCCGCACCCGACCGCACGGCTCCCAGCTCGGCGCCTGGGCCAGCGAGCAGTCCAGCCCGGTCGGCAGCCGCGAGGTGCTGGAGCAGCGGTACGCGGAGCTGGAGCGCCGCTACCCGGAGGGCGAGGGGGTGCCGGTCCCGCCGTTCTGGGGCGGGTACCGGGTGGTCCCGGAGAGCGTGGAGTTCTGGCAGGGCCGGGAGAACCGGCTGCACGACCGGCTCCGCTTCCTCGCCGACCCGTCGGCGCCGACCGGCTGGCGGGTCGAGCGGCTCTGCCCCTGACCGCCGGGGGGGCGGCCGACGCCGCCGTCGTGGCCGCCGCGCCGGGTGTCGTCGACCCCGCCCCGGCCGGGAAAGGGCCTGGCGCGGCGGCGCAGCACAGCTGATGGCCCGTCATGCGCGGGTGTAGGATGCGCGTCGCGGACCGGGTCGACTCCCCGGGGCCACCAGCCCGCTGGGCCGAGCAGATCGAGTGAGGGACTGATGGGCGTCACCGGTGCGGGAACCGCCGTTGGACTCGGCTCTGACCTGGTCGACGTCACCGCCCTGCCGCTGGACGAGATCGACGCCCTGCCCGACACCGTCCTCGGCGACCTGCTGCGCCGGGTGGTCGCGGACGTCCTGGCCCCCGGCGCGGAGCCGGTCGCGGCCTTCCAGTCGTCCCTGTAGTCCCGGAGCCACGAGCTTCGCCGACTCCCGGGCGCGACCGCGGAGTTCGCGACATGCTGGGGAGGACAGCAGCGCAGTCGCGGCACCGTCGGGCCCGGGGGGATCAGTGCGGCCGTACTTCTTCTTCAGTTACGCCCGGCGGGACTACGAGGCCGGGGACGCCTTCGTCGACCAGTTCTTCAACGACCTGCGGGACGAGCTCGGCCGGATCGAGCCCGCCGCCGGCGCCGAGGAGCTCGCCTACCGCGACACCGAGCGGCTGCGCCTGGGCGACAACTGGGAGCAGCAGCTCGCCCAGATGCTGGCCCGCTGCCGGGCCATGGTCGCGCTCTACTCCCCGGCCTACTTCGCCAGCCTCTACTGCGGCAAGGAGTGGACGGCGTTCCGCGGGCGGGTCCGCCGGCACGAGGAGCTGGCCGGCGAGGTCGTCCCGGCCCTGATCCCGGTGCTCTGGGAGACCCTGCCGGGGGAGCTGCCGGACGAGGTGCGGAAGATCCAGTTCGTCCAGCAGGGCATGGGCGACGCCTACGCCCGTTCGGGCCTGCGCGACCTGCTGCGCACCGACCCGCTCGGCCCCGACTACCGGCGGGTGGTCCGGGTGGTCGCCGAGCGGATCCGGGACGCGGCCGCCCGGCGGCTGGGCGAGCTGCCCGAGTTCGACCTCGGCGCCGTCCGCGGCTACTTCCCGGTGGTGCCGTCGATGCGGCCCGCGCCCACCGCCGGGATGGTCCGGCTGTTCATCGCCGCCGGCCGCTCCTCCGACGCCGCCGCCGCCGAGGCGGGCGGCTCGTCCCGCGGCGGCTGGTACGGGGCCAAGCCGTGGCAGTGGGCGCCCTACCACCCGCCGACGCAGCCGTCGCTGGCGGTCCGCGCCCAGCAGGTGATCACCTCCGCCGGGCACACCACCACCCTGGAGGAGGTCGGGCCCGGCCTCGGCGAGAAGCTCGACCGGGCCCGGGAGGACAACCAGGTCAGCGTGCTGCTGGTGGACCCGTGGATGGCCGGCGGCGAGGTCTACCGGCCGGCGCTGCGCGAGTACGACGACCAGAACCACCCGGTCACCGGCGTGATGGTGCCGGCCGGTACGGACGACCCGCCGGCCGGCCCGGAGCGCGACGCGCTGTGGACCGGCGTGCGCAGCGTGTTCCGGCGCAACTGGTTGCGCCGGAGCGACCTGGAGCACTTGTTCCGCGTCGCGGTGGGCCGGGAGAGCTTTGACACGGACCTCACCATCATGGTGACGGTCGCTCAGAACAAGCTCATGGACGACAACTTCGATTGGGGGGACGATGTCGACGGCGCCGCCTTCGGCTTCGGCCCCGACGGCGAGGACGCCGCCCCGGCGATGCCCGGGCTGGCCATTCCGGCCGGGCCGCCAGGACCGCGCCGCAGCCCGGACGGCGCGGCGGTGCCGTCGAGGAGGGAACAGGACGATGTTCACTGAGCCCGGAACTGACCCGGAGCGGACCGGACCGGGGTCGGTCGTCACCTTCTACTCGTTCAAGGGCGGCACCGGCCGGACCATGGCCCTGGCCAACGTCGGCTGGATCCTGGCCAGCCGCGGCCTGCGCGTCCTGGTGGTCGACTGGGACCTGGAGGCGCCCGGCCTGCACCGCTACTACCACCCGCTGCTGGTCGACCCCGAACTGCACGCCACCGACGGCCTGATCGACCTGCTGCGGGCGTACGTCAAGCAGGCGCTGCCCACCGCCGCCGGTCCGGGCGGGCTCGCCCCCGCCGACTGGCTGGACGAACCGGGCCGGCTGGGCGGCTACATCTGCGGCCTGGCGCTCGACCTGCCGCCCGGCGGCCGCCTCGACTTCCTGCCGGCCGGGCGGCAGAACGCCGCCTACCCCGCCGCCGTCACCAGTTTCAACTGGCGCAGTTTCTACCACGGCCGGGACATCCGGGGCGGCGAGTTCCTGCGCGAACTGCGCGACCGCTGGGCCCGGGCCTACGACTACGTGCTGATCGACAGCCGCACCGGGGTCAGCGACACCTCGGGCATCTGCACCGTCCTGATGCCCGACTCCGTCGTCGACTGCTTCACCTTCAGCGCGCAGAACATCCGCGGCGGCGTGGACGCGGCCCGCACCATCGCCGAGGCCGAGGAGCGGGCCATCCGCGTCCTGCCGGTGCCGATGCGGGTCGAGGACGCCGAGCAGGAGCGGCTCGAAGCGGGCCGGGACTACGCCCGCGAGGCGTTCGCGCCCTACCTCGGCCGCTGGCTGGGGGCCGAGCGGCGGGCCGCCTACTGGAGCGACGTCGAAGTCCCGTACAAGCCCTTCTACGCCTACGAGGAGGTGCCCGCCACCGTCGCCGACCGGCCGCAGGAGGCGCGCAGCCTGCTCAACGCCTTCGAACGGCTGGCCGGGTGGATCACCGACGGCCGGGTCCGCACGCTGCGCCCGCTCACCGGGGACGCCCGCCGCCGGCTGTACGGCGCCTACCTGCGCTCCACCCGCACCATGCCCCGCCAGGTCTTCGTCAGCTACGCCCCCGAGGACCGGATGTGGGCCGAGTGGGCCGCCGCCACCCTCACCGGCTTCGGCTACCAGACCTCCCTGCACAACGCCGCCGAGCCCTACCCCGGCGGCCGTCCGCCGGAGGCCGCCGGGCCGCTGGACGGCCAGGGCCGGCTGCTCGCGCTGCTCTCGCCCGAGTACACCGCGCTGCCCCGCGCGGCCGAGGCCTGGCAGCTCCTCAGCGGGCGCGAACTGAGCTCCGGCTCGCCGGCCCTGGTGGCGCTGCGGCTGCAGGACTCGGACGAGCCGGTGCCCCGCCCGTTCGTCGGCCCGGCCGTCCCCGACCTGGTCCGCTCCTCGGCCGTGCTCGCCGAGTCCCAGCTGTACAGCGAGCTCGGGCCGCCGCCGGGCAGCAGCAGCCGGCCGGACGGGGACAGCGGGGAGCACGCCGCCCCCTCGCGCTTCCCCGGCACCGCGCCCAAGATCCAGGAGGCGCCCTCGCGCAACGCCTCCTTCACCGGGCGCGGCCGGCTGCTGGAGCTGCTCCGCAACCGCTTCACCGGAGGCCCCGGCGCGGTGCTCAGCCAGGTGCTCTACGGCTTCGGCGGCGCCGGCAAGTCGCAGATCGCCGCCGAGTACGCGCACCGCTTCAAGGCCGCCTACGACGTGATCTGGTGGGTGCCCGCCGAGGAGCCCGCCAACATCCCGCAGAAGCTCGCCGAACTCGCCCCCCGGATCGGCGTGCAGAGCAGCGACGACGTCGCCCACACCGCCGTCGCGGTGCTGGACGCGCTGCGCCGCGGCGAGCCGTACCGCCGCTGGCTGCTGGTCTACGACAACGCCGGCACCCCCGAGGAGCTGGCGCCCTGGCTGCCGGCCGGCTCCTCCGGCGGGCACGTGCTGATCACCTCGCGCAACCAGGGCTGGTCCAAGCACGCCGGCCTGGTCGAGGTCGACGTCTTCACCCGGGAGGAGAGCGTCCGGCTGCTGCGCCGCTTCAACGGCGGCCTCGCCCCGGACGACGCCGACCAGGTCGCGCACCGGCTCGGCGACCTGCCGCTCGCCGTCGGCCAGGCCGCGGTCTGGCTGCAGGAGACCTCGATGCCGATCGCCACCTACCTGGAACTGCTCGACGAAGAGCTCACCGAGATGCTGGAGCGCACCCGGCTGCGCACCGCCGAGTACCCGCACTCGGCCGCCGCCACCTGGCGGATCTCGGTCGAGGAGCTGCGCCGGATGAACGCCCCCGCCGCCCAGATCCTGGAGATCTGCGCGTTCTTCGGGCCCGACGCCATCCCGATGCGGCTGCTCTACAGCCGGGCCGTCACCCACGCGCTGCGGCTGCCGCCGCGCGCGCCCCGCGACAAGCTGGCGATCGGCGAGTTCCTGCGCGCCATCAACCGGTTCGGCCTGGCCCGCACCGACCAGGGCAGCGAGACCATCACCGTGCACCGGCTGGTCCAGGCCGTCCTGCGCGACCAGGTCGACGAGGATCAGCGGACCGGGCTGCGGGCGGTGGTGCACGCCGCCCTCGCCACCGCGAACCCCGGTGACCCGGACATCCCCGCGAACTGGCCGCAGTACGCCGAACTCCTGCCGCACCTGTGGCCCTCCGGCGCGGCCGGCAGCGGTGACGAGGACGTCCGGCAGTGGATCATCGACTCGGTCCGCTACCAGTGGAAGCGCAGCCTGCACGAGTCCGGCCGCGACCTCGCCGAGCGCACCCTGGAGATCTGGCGCCAGGAGGACTACGGCGGCGCCGGCTTCGACGCCGAGAACGACGCCCAGACCCTCATGCTGCGCACCCAGCTCAGCAACATCCGCCGCTCCCAGGGCGCCCTGCACGAGGCGTACGCGATGGACCAGGACATCCTGGACCGCTTCACCGCCACGCTCGGCCCCGAGCACTCGCACACCCTCGCCGTCGCCAACAGCCTCGGCGCCGACCTGCGGTTCCTCGGCCGGTACGAGGAGGCCAGGGCGCGCGACCGCAGGACCCTGGACGCGGCCCGCCGAACCCTCGGCCCGGACCACCCGCGCACCCTCATGATCACCAACAACCTGGCGGTCTCCGACTACCTCGCCGGCGACCGCCGGGCCGCCCTGGAGCGCCACCGCAGCAACTACCTCCAGCAGCGCGACGCGCTCGGGGCGCACAGCCTCTACGCGCTGTCCTCCGCCTCCAACTACGCCCGCGACCTGCGCGAGACCGGGCGGCTGCGGGAGGCCCTGGACCTGCTGGAGGAGACCGTCCGGATCTACCAGCAGACCATCGGCGACGGCCACACCGACACCCTGCGCGCCCGCAAGAACCTCGCCGTGGCGCTGCGCCGGGCCGGCCGGTACAACGAGGCGCTGGAGATCGACGAGGACATCTACCAGCGCTACCTGGACATCAACGGCGCCGAGCACCCCGACACCCTGGCGGCCGCCACCAACCTGGCCAGCGACCTCAGCGCGCTCGGCGACACCGACCGGGCCATCCAGCTCGCCGAGCGCGCCCTCGCCCGCTACCGGGACTACCTGGGCGAGGACCACCCGGTCACGCTGGCCGGTGCCAACAACCTCTCCGTCTACCTGCGGCTGGCCGGCCGGACGGCGGAGGCGCGGGAGCTGTCCGGGCGCACCCTGGCGCAGTTCCGGGCCGTCCTCGGCGACCAGCACCTGTACATACCGATCGCGATGATGAACCACGCCAACGACCTCGTCCTGTCCGGGGAGCCGGCGGCCGCGCTGGCCTTCGAGGAGCAGGCGGCGCCGCTGATGGCCGAGACCCTCGGGCCGGACCACTACGACTCGATCGGGGTCAACTCCAACCTGGCGCTGTCGCTGGCCGCGGCGGGGGAGGGCGAGCGCGCGGCCCAGCTGCGCGGCGACTGCATCCGCCGGGCCCGGCAGACGCTCGGCGAGGAGCATCCGACCACGGTGGCGGTCAAGGCGGGGCTGCGGCTGGACTCCGACATCGAGCCGCCGTCGGTGTGAACTCCACGGCGGCGGCCGGTCCGCGGCGGGCTAGGCTCGCGGGCATGGTGCCGTTCCGCCAGTTCCTGCTCAAGGTCCACAGCCGGTGCAACCTGGCCTGCGACTACTGCTACATGTACGAGGCGGCGGACCAGAGTTGGCGCCGGCGGCCGCGCCGGATGGAGCTGGCGACGGTCCGCCGGGTGGCCCGGCGGATCGCCGAGCACGCGGCGGGGTGCGGGCTCGACGAGGTCGGGGTGATCCTGCACGGCGGTGAGCCGCTGCTCGTCGGGGCCGGCCATCTGGACGCGCTGCTGGCGGAGTTGGCCGGTGTCGCGCCGAGGGTGCGGTTCAGCCTGCAGACCAACGGACTGCGGCTGCTGGACGAGCCGGCGCTGCTGGAGGTGCTGCACCGGCACCGGGTCGCCGTCGGGGTGTCGCTGGACGGCGCCGCCCCCGACCACGACCGGCACCGGCGGCTGCCGTCCGGCGGCGGCAGCTGGGAGCGGACGGCCGGGGCGCTGCGGCTGCTGGGTTCGGACCGGCACCGGGAACTGTTCGCCGGGCTGCTCTGCGTGGTGGACCTCGCCGCCGATCCGGTCGCCACCTACGAGGCGCTGCTGGAGTTCGCGCCGCCGCGCGTCGACCTGCTGCTGCCGCACGGGACCTGGGCGGCCCAGCCGGCCGGGGTGCGGCGGTCGCTGCCGACCCGCCCGCCCTCGGGCGAGGACGCGGCGCCGTACGGGGAGTGGCTGATCGCCGCCTTCGACCGCTGGTACGGCGCCCCGCGGCGGGAGACCGGGGTACGGCTCTTCGAGGAGCTGGCGGTGCTGCTGCTCGGCGGCCGCGCGGCCAGCGAGGCGGTCGGGCTGGCCCCCGTGGACCTCGTGGTGGTCGAGACGGACGGCACGATCGAACAGGCCGACAGCCTCAAGGTGGTGGCCGACGGCGCCGCCGGGACGGGGCTGGACGTCTTCCGGCACGGCTTCGGCGAGGCCGCCGCCCACCCGGCGTTCCGGGGCCGCCAGCGCGGCCTCGACGGGCTCGGGCCGGTCTGCGCGGCCTGCCCGCTGGCCCGCGTGTGCGGAGGCGGCCTGTACGCGCACCGCTACCCCGGGCCGGACGCCGGGGGCGGCTTCGCTCACCCGTCCGTGTACTGCGCGGACCTGGACCGGCTGATCCGCCACATCGCGGGGAGGCTGCGGGCGGACACGGCCGCTGCGACGCGAGGAGGATGACCGGTGGCGGGTACGGGTGGGCGGACGACGGACGGACTGCCCCGGCACGGGGTGGACCGGGCGACCTTCCGGGCGATCGCGGCCGCGCGCGGCGGGCCGGAGGCCGTCCGGCTGCTGCGCGCCGGGCAGCTGAGCAAACGCGCGCTGCTGCTCCTGGCCCTGCGGCGGGCGGCGCCCGAGGACACCGCCTACCAGGCGGCCTACGCCGAGCTCCGGGCGTCGCAACGGGCCGACCGGGCGCGGTGGGAGGAGGTGCTGTTGCGACCGGAGCTGGACGCCTGGGCGGCCGACCGGCTGCGCGCCCGCGCGGCGGGTGAGACCGTCCGCCTGGACGGGCTGGCGGAGTTCCTCCGGGCCGCGCCGGGCGAGCCGCTCCGGCTGGAGTGCGACGGGCTGCGGTGGACACCGGCGATCGACCACGCCGGGCCGCGCCGGGTGGACTACGGCCGGCCGCCGGCCGGGCCGCTCGACGAGCGGGAACTCGCCCACTGGCGCACCGAACTTGACCTCGCCTGGCAGGTCCTGGTGCGCCGCCACCGGCCGTACGCGGAGGCCGTCGCGGCCTGCGTCACCACGATCGTCCCGCTGCGCCCGGCCCCGGGCGGCGAGGCGGTCAGCGCCGCCGCCCGCCGGGCGTTCGGCGCGGTGGCGGCCTCGCGACCGGGGGATCCGGTGCTGCTCGCGCTCGCCCTGGCGCACGAGTTCCTGCACCTCCAACTCGGCGCGCTGCTCGACCTCGTGCCGCTGCACCACCCCAACGGCGCCGCCGTCCACCACGCTCCCTGGCGCCCCGACCCGCGCCCGGTCGGTGCCCTGCTGCAGGGCACCTACGCGCACCTCGGGGTGGTGGACTTCTGGTGCGCCGAGCTGGCCGCCGGCGCGGGGGACACGCGCCGCGCCGCCGGGGAGTTCACCCGGTGGCGCGGCCACGCCCTGACCGCGGGCGCCACCCTGCTGGACAGCGCGGAGCTCACCGGGCACGGCCGCGAGTTCACCGAGGAACTCGTGCGCACCGTACGCGAATTGGACGGTCCTCGATAGCGTGCTGGCCGCCCCGCGTCACGGCGGCCACCGGCCTGCCGCGCGGTAGTGATGATTTCCGTAAGAAGGAACGGGAGAAAAGTCATTGACGGAGGCTCAGGCATTCGGTCGGCCCGTCGCGGGGCTCCCCGGGAACCGTGCCCCGCGTGGGCCGCGCCGGGGCTTGCCGGGGCCCGGGCCGCGGGCGACCCGCCGGGCGCGCCGGTGGACGGGGGCGGTCAGGAACCGGGCCCGCCGAGTCGCCGCAAGGGCCGAGGGAACGCTTCGGCGCGCGCCACGGCGAAGTGCGCGACCGCCGGACGGGTGAATTCTTGAGGCTCCGGGCGCCGCCACAGGGCGTCGACCGGGCGTGGAGACCAACTTGAGACCGCAAGGTGCCGCGCGGACGTCGCGCTGGCACTACATTGGTCGCAATCGGGTGGCTTACCCACCCCCGGCAGGTCCTAACCGCGCCTAAGGAACGAATATGACACCGGTAATCAGCACCAGGCCAGGCACCGAGCTGACGGACCCCCAGGACCTGGACCGAGGCCCCTCGCTCGCCGCACTCGCCGCCCTCGGCGCGGAGGAGCTCGCCGCCCGACTGCAGCGCGCCCTGCCCGGTGCGGAAGCCGGTCGCGTCGCGGTCGCCGCCTTCAATTCCTCGATCTGACCGGTCCGGGAATGCCGGACCGGATTTCCGTCCGACCGGGCCCGAATTCACCAGATCTACGATGAAGCGAATTCCGCTGCCTTTCTCGCAATTCGTGGTCAAGGTGCACAGCCGCTGCGACCTCGCCTGCGACCACTGCTATGTCTACGAGCACGCGGACACCAGTTGGCGCACCCGGCCGAAGGTCATCGGCGACGAGGTCCTGGCCAAGGCCGCCGAACGGATCGGCGCGCACGCGGCCGCGCACCGGCTGCCCGGCGTCCGGGTCGTCCTGCACGGGGGAGAACCCCTGCTCGCCGGCCCGGACCGGCTGCGCGGGGTGGCCGAGGCGCTCCGGGCGGCGCTCCCGCCCGGGTGCGCCCTCGACCTGCGCATCCACACCAACGGCGTCCTGCTGGACCGCGAATTCTGCTCCCTGTTCGCCGAGTTGGGCGTCGGGGTGGGCATCTCGCTGGACGGCGACCGGGCCGCCAACGACCGGCACCGCCGGTTCGCCGACGGGCGCAGCAGCCACCCCCAGGTGCTGCGGGCCGTGGCACTGCTGCGCGAACCGGAGTTCCAGCACCTCTTCGCCGGACTGCTCTGCACCATCGACGTCGAGAACGACCCGGTGGCCGTGTACCGCGCGCTGGCCGAACTCCAGCCCCCCGCGGTCGACTTCCTGCTGCCGCACGCCACCTGGGACGATCCGCCGAAACGCCCGGCCGGCTGCGGCGAGCACCCGTACGCGGACTGGCTGCTCGCCGTGCACGACCACTGGGAGGCCGACGGGCGGCGGTTCGCCGTCCGCACCTTCGAGTCGGTGCACCGGACGCTGCGCGGGTTCACCAGCCTCACCGAGTCGCTCGGCCTGGAGCCGTCCGACCTGGTCGTGCTGGAGACCGACGGCACCTTCGAGCAGGTCGACAGCCTCAAGACCGCGTTCGACGGCGCCCCCGCGACCGGCTTCGACGTGTTCGCGCACAGCCTCGACGACGTCGCCCGGCACCCCGGCATCGTCGCCCGCCAGTCCGGCCTGGCCGGGCTCGCCGCCACCTGCCGCGGCTGTCCCGTCGTGCGCACCTGCGGAGGCGGCCTGTACGCCCACCGCTATCGGGGCCACGATGGTGGCGGCGGCTTCGACAACCCCTCCGTCTACTGCGGGGACCTCATGACGCTCATCAACGGCATCACGGCGCGGAGCGGGCCGGTCGCCCTGCCGGCCCAGGTCGCCGCACCGGTCGTGCCGGCGGCGCTCGCCCCGGCGCAGCTCGACGAACTCGCCCGCGGATACGGCGGCGCGGACACCGTGCGCGCGCTGGGCCGCTCCCAGCTCGCCCTCACCCGGGCGATGCTGGCCGCCGCCTGGGACGCCTCGGGCCAGGGGCGTCCGGAGGCGTGGGCGCTGCTGTCCGAGCTGGACGCCGCCGCTCCGGCCGCCGTCGACACCGTGCTCGCCCACCCGTACGCCCGCGCCTGGGCCGCCCGGCAGCTGGCCGGCGACCTGGGGACCGGGCTGGGCCCGCTGGCGGGCCTGGCCGCCGCCGCGGCGGTGCGGGCCGGGCGGGGCGACGCCGTCGCCGTACCGGTGCGCGGCGGGTGGCTGCACCTGCCGACGCTCGGGCGGATCGCCCTCCCCGACGGGGAGGCGGTCGTCACCGGCCGGGCCGACGGGTTCACCGTCCGGGCGGCCGACGGGTCGGTGCGCACGGCCCTGGACGAGCCGCTGCGGCGGATCCGGCTGGCCGGGGGGTGGACCGTCGCACTGGAGGACGTCGACCCGCTGCGCGACAGCCACGACCACGCCGTGGCGGAGCGGCTGCCGGACGGCGAACTGCTCCACTGGACCGGTGCGCTGCGCGAGGCCTGGGAGCTGCTCGGGCACGACCTGCCGGGGTACGCGGACGGCATCCGGGTGGGGCTGACGGCGATCACCCCGCTGCGCCCGGGCCCGGCCGGGCGGGACGTCAGTTCGGCCGCCCGGCAGGCGTTCGGGGTGGTCGGCATCGCCCGGCCCGCCACCGCACCGACCCTCGCCCTGCTGCTCGCGCACGAGTTCCAGCACGTGAAGCTCGGCGCGGTGCTGGACCTGCTGGACCTGTACGACCGGAACGACGACACGCTGTACCTCGCCCCCTGGCGGCCCGACCCGAGACCGCTCGAAGGCCTCTTCCAGGGCACCTACGCCCATCTGGCCGTCACCGAGTACTGGGGCACCCGCACGCTCGCGTACGACGGCCTGCCGGGTGAGGCCGCCGACCGGGCGCGGCTGCAGTTCGCGCTCTGGCGGCAGTACACCGCGGAGGCGGTCGAACGGCTGGCCGGGTCCGGCTCGCTGACCGCGCTCGGCCTGCGCTTCGCGGACGGCATGCGGGTGGCGGTCGCCCCCTGGCTCGCGGTGGCGCTGCCCGACGCCGCCGAGCGGGCGGCCAGGCTGGCCCGGGAGGAGCGCGCGATGGCCGGCGGCTGAGCCTCCCCCACCCGCGTCCACCGTCCGCCGCCCTCACCCCCGGGGAGCCGTCATCCTCACCGAACTCCGTGCCCTCACCGAGGCCCGGCTGACCGAGCACGTCACGGCCCTCGGGGTCCGCCCCGGCACGGTCGTGCACGTCCAGGCGTCGCTGCGGTCGCTCGGCCCGGTGGCGGGCGGGGCCGCGGCGGTGGTGGCGGCGCTGCTGGCGGCGGTCGGCGACCGCGGCACCCTGGTCGGGTACACGGCCACCCCCGAGAACTCGGCCACCTCCCGCATCCACGCCACCGCCACCGCCGGCCTCTCGCCCGCCGAGGTCGCCGCCTACCGCGCCCTGATGCCGCCCTTCGACCCGGCCACCACTCCCTGCTCCCCGACCATGGGAGCCCTGTCGGAGGCGATCCGCACCCACCGGGACGCCCACCGCAGCCACCACCCCCAGACCTCCTGGGCCGCCATCGGCCGGTACGCCCGGCGGATCACCGAACGGCACCCGAACGACTGCCACCTCGGCCCGGACTCCCCCCTCGGCCGGCTCTACGACCTCGACGCGCGGGTGCTGATGCTGGGCGTCCCGATGGCCAGCTTCACCGCCTTCCACCTGGCGGACCTGCGGATGCCCGACGTCCCGCTGCGCGAGTACCGCTGCCGTGGTGCGGAGGGCTGGATCTCCTTCAAGGCCCCCGAGCTCGACGACCTCCACTTCGGCGCGCTGGGCGCACAGGTCCTCCGCGAGGCCGAGGGCGTGACCGCGGGGGAGATCGGCGGCGCGCCGTGCCGGCTCGTCCCGGTCCGCGAGG
Organism: Kitasatospora sp. NPDC022856; assembly: GCF_055561235.1. Taxonomy (NCBI): domain Bacteria; kingdom Bacillati; phylum Actinomycetota; class Actinomycetes; order Kitasatosporales; family Streptomycetaceae; genus Kitasatospora; species Kitasatospora sp. NPDC022856. Next base: position 166,150 of record NZ_JBVHHE010000006.1, read on the forward strand.
CCGTCGACCTCGCCGAGCGGATCCTCCGCCGCACCCGCGCCTGAGCGGCGGCGCCGACCGCCGGGCACCGACCGCCGGGCGCGCCGCGGCGCCGCCCCGGGGCCGGCCCGCCGTCGCACCCGGTTCGTTTCGGTCATGTCAATTCGTGCGGGGCGAGGTGCTATTCCATTAGTCCCGTGGTCGTTCCTACACTGAAGCCCCGCGTACGGGGACTCGCGGTAAAGAGGTTGCCGGCGGGCCAGGGGGAGGCGCGTGTGAACGACCATGGCTGGGACGAGGACGCCGCCCGGCCGTACTTCTTCCTCAGTTACGCCCACACCCCGAGATCGGGGGCACGCGGTGCGGGGGATCCCAACCACTGGGTGCGGCAGCTGTACCGGGACCTCTGCGAGGCGGTGCTCCAGCTCACCACGGTGCCGGCGGGAGTCCCGGTCGGTTTCATGGACGAGTCCATGCACCAGGGGGAGTTGTGGGCCGAGCGGCTCTCCGAGGAACTGGCCACCTGCCGGGTCTTCGTGCCGCTGTACTCGCCGCGCTACTTCAACAGCGTGCCGTGCGGCCAGGAGTGGCACTCCTTCACCCGCCGCCCCGTGTACCCGGCGAACCTCGACTCGGAGCGGACCAGCGGGATCGTCCCGGTGCTCTGGGCGCCGATGAGCCGCTACCGGCTGCCCCGGGTGGCGAGCGAACTCCAGTTCAACCACACCAGTTTCGGGCCGGACTACGCCACCGAGGGCCTCTACGCGCTGATGAAGCTCACCTACTTCCGCTCCGCCTACGAGCTCGCCGTGCACCGGCTGGCCCGGCGGATCGTGGAGGTGGCGGAGGAGACGGTGATCCCGGTCGGGCGCCGGCTGGACTTCAACTCCCTGCCCAGCGCGTTCGACGTCACCGCGCCCACCAAGCAGCTGCGGATCTCCGTGCTCTCCTACCACCGGGGCGAGCTGCCGGGCGACCGCAACCCCGACTACTACGGCGCCAAGCGGACCGACTGGCACCCCTACCGGCCCGCCGCCACCCGCCCGCTCGCCGAGCACGCCGTCCGCCTCGCCCGGCAGCTGGGGTTCCAGGCCACCGTGCACGAGTTCGACGACGAGGCCGAGGCGATCATCGCGGGCAGTGAACCCAGCGCCCCCGGCCTGCTGCTGCTGGACCGCTGGGCGCTCCAGGACGAGCGGCGGCGCGAGCTGGTCCGCCGCTTCGACCGCTCGGACTCCACCTGGGTGAGCGTCCTGGAGCCGTGGAACCAGGACGACCCGGACTGCGTGGAGCGGCACCGGGAGATGGGCGAACTCAGCGACCAGATACTGCGGATCACCCACCGGTCGGCCCGGCCGAGCTTCCTCGGCGCCGTCGGCGGGACCCCCGGGCTGGGCAGTCTGGAGGAGTTCGACGACGCGCTGCCGCGGGCCGCGATGAAGGCCAAGTACGCGTTCGAGGGCCGGACCAGGACCGAGCCCGACGAACCGGCGCCACCGCGGCCCAATCTGCGCGACGCCTTCCGCCAGGGACGCGGCCGGGACGGGCCGGGCCCCGCTCCCTTCGGCGACGACGACCACTCAGCCAGCGACTTAGGCGACCGCCCGGACCACGGGACGCCGCCCGGGGGAGGAATCACATGAGCGAGCGCAGCGAGCGAATCATCGGGGGCGGCGCGTCTCGTGAGGCGGCTGTCGAGTGCGGCGGGGTGGGCGTGTGAGCGAGCGCAGCGAGCGAATCATCGGGGGCGGCGCGTCTCGTGAGGCGGCTGTCGAGTGCGGCGGGGTGGGCGTATGAGCGAGCGCAGCGAGCGAATCATCGGGGGCGGCGCGTCTCGCGAAGCGACCGCCGAGGGCAGCGAGGTGGGCGCATGAGCGAGAACCGCACCAGGAACCTCCGCATCGGCGGCCTGACCGCGGCCGAACTCGCCGCCCAGCGCGAGGCGGAGCAGGACCGGCAGGGCCGGGTCATCACCTTCTACTCCTACAAGGGCGGCACCGGGCGCACCATGGCGCTCGCCAACACCGCCTGGATCCTGGCGGCCAACGGCTTCCGGGTGCTCACCGTGGACTGGGACCTGGAGGCGCCGGGCCTGGCCAAGTTCTTCCACCCGTTCCTCGACCCGGCGGTGCTGGCCGGCACCACCGGGATGATGGACCTGATCGCCGAGTACCGGGAGGAGGCGCTGCGGCCGGTCGAGCACGAGGAGGGCTGGCACCTCGACTTCGCCCGGGTGCACCCGCACGCGCTCTCGCTCTCCTGGCCGCTGTTCCCCGGCGGCGGGAGCCTGGACTTCCTCTCCGCCGGCCAGTTCAACCGGGACTACTCCGAGGCCGTCACCCACCTGGACTGGGACATCTTCTACGACCGCTTCGACGGCGGGCAGTTCTTCGACGCGCTCAAGGCCGACATGAGCAAGCGCTACGACTACGTACTGATCGACTCCCGTACCGGCCTGTCCGACATCGCCGAGATCTGCACCGTCCAGATGCCCGACGACCTGGTGGTCTGCTTCACCCTGAGCGACCAGTCCATCGACGGCGCCTCCCGGATCGCCCAGCACATCCACGACCGCTACCGCGAGCGCGGCATCCGGATCCTGCCGGTGCCGATGCGCATCGACGAGGGCGAGAAGGAGAAGGCGGACGCCGGCCGGGCGCTGGCCCGGATCCGCTTCGACGGCCTGCCGGCCGGTCTGTCCGGCGAGGAACTGGCCCACTACTGGGGCTCGGTGGAGATCCCCTACCGGCCGTTCTACGCCTACGAGGAGATCCTGGCGACCTTCGGTGACCAGGGCGGTACCCAGACCTCGATGCTGGCCGCCTGCGAACGGCTGACCGGCGAGATCACCAACGGCCGGGTCACCTCGCTGCCGACGGTCGACGAGGAGGTCCGGCTGCGCTACGTCGACGCCTTCACCCGGCGCCGCCCGTCCGTCCCGGCCGACCTCTACCTCTCCTACGTCCCCGAGGACCGGATGTGGGCGGACTGGATCGAGTCGGTGCTGACCCGGGCCGGCTTCCGGGTGCTGCCCCGGGACCTCAGCGCCGGCTCCGACCCGCGCCAGGAGACCGAGCGCGGCATCGACGCCGCCTACCGCACGGTCGCCGTGCTCTCGCCCGCCTATCAGCGCTCGCCGCAGGCCCGCGCGCTCTGGGAGTCGGTGGTCAGCTCCGATCCGTCCGGCACCCGGCGCCAGCTCGTCCCGGTCCGGGTCGGCGACGTCCGGCTCACCGCGCCGTTCAGCAACCGCAACCCGGTCGACCTGGTCGGCCGGGACGAGACGCAGTCCGTGCAGACGCTGCTGCGCGCCCTCGGCCGGGCCGACGTGCCGCTCGCCGAGACCACCGGGACGGGCCCGCGCTTCCCCGGCAGCAAGCCGCAGGTCTGGGACGTGCCGCCGCGCAACCCCTCCTTCACCGGGCGGGCCGCCGTCCTGGAGCAGCTGCGCAACCAGCTGCGCGGCGGGATGGCCGCCGTGCTGCCCACCCCGCAGACGCTGTACGGGCTCGGCGGCGTCGGCAAGACCCAGGTGGCGCTGGAGTACGCGCACCGCTTCATGTCCGACTACGACCTGGTCTGGTGGATCGACGCGGAACAGACCGAGCTGGTCGCCCCGGCGCTGGCCGACCTGGCCCGCCGGCTGGGTCTGCGGGTCGGCGACTCGGTGACCGAGGCCGCCGAGGCGGCCCGGGAGGCGCTGCGCCGCGGGGTGCCCACCTCGCGCTGGCTGCTGATCTTCGACAACGCCGACGAACCCGCCGAGATCCGCCGGTTCTTCCCCGGCGGCTCCGGCCACATCCTGGTCACCTCCCGCAACCAGGCCTGGTCCGGGCACGCGGAGGCGCTGGAGGTCGACGTCTTCACCCGCGGCGAGAGCGTCGAGCACCTCTGCCGCCGCGCCCGCGGGCTCTCCCGCTCGGACGCCGACCGGGTGGCCGAGGCGGTCGGAGACCTGCCGCTGGCCGTCGAGGTCGCCGCCGCCTGGCTGGACACCACCGGCACGCCGGTGGACACCTACGTCACCCAGCTGCAGGCCGAGGCGGCCCGCGCGCTGGCGGGTGCCCGTCCGGCCGACTACCCGACGCCGGTCGGCGCGACCTGGAACGTCTCGATCGGCCGGCTGCGCACGCAGTCCCCGGCGGCGGTCCGGCTGCTCCAGCTCTGCGCGTTCTTCGCGCCGGAGCCGATCTCGATGAACCTGTTCTACAGCGACCAGATGATCCGCGCGCTGGTGCAGTACGACGCCGACCTCAGCGACAAGTTCATGCTGGGCAAGGTGATCCAGGCGATCGGCCGGTACGCGCTCGCCAAGGTCGACGCCGGCACCAACAGCTTCCAGGTGCACCGGCTGGTCCAGGCGGTGATCCGGGCCGAGATGACCGAGGACGAGCAGGAGGTCGCCGTCCACGAGGTGCACCGCATCCTCACCGGCGCCCGGCCCGTCCTCGGGGACACCGACGACCCGGCGAACTGGCCGGCCTTCGACGAGATCTGGCCGCACCTGTCGCCCTCCAGGGCGCACAACTGCGACGAGGCGGACACCCGGCAGCTGCTCATCGACCGCGTCCGCTACCTCTGGAAGCGCGGCGAGCTGGACCGCGCCCGGGACCTCGGCCACGCGCTGGACGCGGAGTGGACCGGCAAGCTCGGCGAGGACGACCGGCAGACCCTGCTGCTGCGCTTCCAGCTCGCCAACGTGCTCCGCTCGCAGGGCAACTACGCCGACGCGCTGGCGCTGGACGAGTCCACCCTGGAGCGCCAGCGGGCCCTGCTCGGCGAGCACCACCCCTACACCCTGATGACCGCGGGCTCGCTCGGCGCCGACCGCCGGGCCCTCGGCCGGTTCCAGGAGGCGCTCGACCTGGACCGCGAGATCCTGGACCAGTTCCGGGAGCTGTTCGGCGACGACAACCCGCGCACCCTCTCGATGGCGAACAACCTGGCCATCGACTACCGGCTGGTCGGCGACAGCGAGGCCGCCCGCGAACTCGACCAGGAGACCCTGGACCGGCGCACCGCGGTGCTCGGCCCGCGCCACCCCTACACCCTCTCCACCAAGTCCAACCTCGCCCGGGACCTGCGCGAACTCGGCGACTACCGGGGCTCGGTGGAGCTGCTCCAGGAGGTCACCAACGACCTCGGCGACGTGCTGGACCCGGACCTTCCGGAGAACCTGCGCAACGCCAAGTCGCTGGCCGTCTCGCTGCGCCGGACCGGTCAGCTGGCCGAGGCCCGGCGGATCACCAAGGAGACCTACGAGCGCTACCTGGAGCGGTACGGCGCAGACGCGCCCGACGCGCTGGCCTGCGCGCTCAACCTGGCCGCCGACCACAGCGCCTCCGGCGACAAGGAGGCCGCCCGCGACCTCTGCACCACCGTGTACGAGGGCCACCGCCGGCTGTTCGGCGAGGAGCACCCGTTCACCCTGGCCTGCGCCAACAACCTCGGCATCTACCTGCGGGGCAGCGGCGACGTCCCGGGGGCCATCGAGCGCGGCCGGGACACCGTGGACGGGCTCACCCGCTCGGTCGGCCCGGAGCACCCGTACACCCTCAACGCGATGATCAACCTGGCCAACGCCCACGGGGACGCCGGCCAGGTCGGACTCGCCGAGGAGCTGGGCCGCCGCGCCTACGCCGGACTGTGCGAGCGCTACACGCCCCGCCACCCGGACGCGGTGGCCTGCGAGGCCAACCTGGCGGTCACCCTGCGGGCCGCCGGCCGGCACGGCCAGGCCGCCGACCTGCGCGCCCGGGCGATCGCCGAGCTGATCCGCCAGTTCGGCGAGGAACACCCCAACACCGTCGCGGCCCGCGGCTGGAAGCGGATCAACCGGGACCTGGAACCGCAGCCGGTGTGACCGGAGCGCTGCTCGCTCATAGGGCCCGGAGCGTATGCTTCGGGCCCTATGAGCGAGCAGCCCCCGCCCCCGGTCCTGGTCACCCGACGCCTCGCCCCCGGGGTGATCGAGCGGCTCACCGCACGGCACACCGTGACGCGGCACGACTCGGACCTGCCGATGGCCCGCGAAGAGCTGCTGGCCGCCGTCCGCGGCCGGTCGGCGGTGATCACCACGCTGGACGACGTGGTGGACGGCGCCTTCCTGGACGCGGCCGGGCCCGGTCTGCGGATCGTCGCCAACCACGCGGTCGGCCACCACAACGTCGACCTCGCCGCCTGCGCCGAGCGGGGCGTCGCGGTCAGCAACACCCCCGGGGTGCTCACCGCCGCCACCGCCGACATGGCCTGGGCGCTGCTGCTGGCCGCCACCCGCCGGCTCGGCGAGGGCGAGCGGCTGCTGCGGTCCGGCCGGCCGTGGGCCTGGGCGCCGAACTTCCTGCTCGGCCTGGAGCTGGCCGGTACCCCGCTGGGTGTCCTCGGCATGGGCCGGATCGGGCAGGCGGTGGCCCGCCGGGCCCGCGCGTTCGACATGCCGGTCGGCTACCACAACCGCCGCGAACTGCCCCCGGAGCAGGCCGAGGGCGCCGAGTGGCTGCCGCTGGAGGAGCTGCTGGCGCGGTCCACCGTGCTGGTGGTCACCTGCCCGCTCGGCCCCGCCACCCGGCACCTGCTGGACGCCCGGCGGCTGGCGCTGCTGCCGCCCGGTGCGGTGGTGGTCTCGATGACCGCCGGGGTGGTGGACGAGGAGGCGCTGGCCGCCGCGCTGGAGTCGGGCGCGCTGTTCGCCGCGGCGGTGGACAACTTCGAGCGCGAGCCGGCGGTGCCCGCCGCGCTGCTCGCCCAGGAGCGGGCGGTGCTGGCCCCGCACCTGGGCAGCGCGACCGTGCGGACCAGGCAGGCGATGGGCGGCCTGGCGGTGGACAACGTGCTGGCGGTGCTGGCGGGCGGCGAACCGGTCACCCCGGTCGGGGTCTGAACGGCTCCGGTCTCCCGCCGGCTCCCGGGGCGCCGGGAGGCCGCGTCAGGGCCTGAGCGGGCCGCCCGGCGGCAGGCCGGCCGAGGGCAGCCCGGTGGAGGGCAGCCCGGTGGAGGTCTGGCCGGTGGAGGTCTGGCCCGCCGCCCAGGCCAGGGCGGCGGTCATCACCCGGAAGGCGCCGAAGTGCGCGGCGCCGGGCTCCAGGAAGAGCGAGGCGCCGGGGATGTGGTCGCCCAGCCAGCGCGAGTGGTCGACCGGGGAGAACTGGTCGTCGGCGCCGTGCCAGAGCCAGGTGGGCACGGTGATGTCCTCCACCCTGAAGCCCCAGTCGGCGGTGAACGCCAGCACGTCGTCGATCCAGCCGTCCGCGCCGTGCCGGAAGGCCTCGCGGTAGTTGCTCTGCAGCATCCGGCGCAGCCCGGTGTCGGCGACCACCTCGCGGTCGGTGGGCGGCAGTTCCGGCCGCAGAGCCCGCAGCAGCCGACCCGGGTCGGCCCGGATCTGCTCGGAGCGGAACCGCATGGTGTCGGCCATCCGGTTGTGCCCGCGCTCGGCCTCCCGGTACGCCCGCACGTTGGAGGGGGTCATCCCGCCGTACCAGTCCAGGCCGGTCGCGTTCCTGGGGGCGAGGCCGACCAGGACGGCCACCCGGCTGACCCGCTCGGCCAGCAGCGCCGCGCAGGCCAGCGCGTGCGGTCCGCCGCCGGAGCGGCCGAGCACCGCGAACCGGCTGAGCCCGAGGGAGTCCGCGATGGTCCGCACGTCGGCGGCGGCCGCGCTCACCCGGCGGCCGCGCAGCCGGGTGGAGTCCCCGTACCCGGGCCGGTCGTAGGAGATCAGCCGGACCCCCAGCCGGTAGAGCACGGTGCTGCGGGGGTGCGGGCCGACCCGGCTGCCGGGCATGCCGTGCATCAGGAACACCGGCCGGCCGCGCGGGTCGCCCACGGTCTCGACGGCGAGGGCACGGCCGTCGGCCGCCTTGACCATCCGTAATGACACGCGCGGCCTCCTCAGGCTCCGGTCCGGGCTCCGCTCGGGGCCCCTGTCAGTGGTCCCGGTCGGTCGTCCCGCGCACCTCGCGGCGGGCCTGCCAGGTGGTGTGCTCCCGGGACACCGCGTCCTCGGCGTCGCGGGCCAGCCGGGCCCAGATCTCCTCCGCGTCGGCCGAGGCGACGTCCAGCCCGGCCAGCTGGCGGCGGATCAGCTCCAGTTCGTCGGCGGCCAGGCGGTAGGCGGCGGCCAGCGGCCGGTACTGGCGCAGCTGGGCCCAGGCGGTGACCGAGGCGGCCACCGCGGAGACCGTGCCGAGCGCGTCGTAGCGGAACCAGCCCATCGCCCGCAGGACGGCCAGCACCAGGCCGAGCAGCGGCAGCACCACGCCCAGCACGCCGGTCCAGAAGCCGGCCCGGGCGCAGTAGCGGGCCTTGGCGCGGTACCAGCCGTGCTGCACCTGGATCCGCTGCCGCAGGTACACCTCGCGGCGCACCGCCAGCGGCTGGCCGCGCAGGCCGCGCATCGCCTCGGTGACCCCGGTGCCGTCGCCGCCGTCCGGGCCGGCGCCCCCGGCGGCCGGGCCGAGAGCGCCGCTGCCCCGGAAGGCGTTCAGCACCCGGCCGAGCTGGAACCGGTACAGGCCCTCGGCGTCCGGCAGGCTGCGCGGCGGCGGCTGGTACGCGTCGGCCCGGACGGCGAACTTCCAGGCGAGCGTCTTCACCGACTCGGCGGCGGCCCGGCCCTCGTACCAGAGGCCCTGCGGGTTCTGCCGACTGATCACCAGGGCGAGGACGATCGCGCCGAGGTAGGCGACGGCGGCCGGCCAGGCCCAGGGCTCGCCGTCGGCCGAGCCCGCCGCGGCGGCGGCCACCAGCAGCGCCAGCTCCCAGGCGGAGAGCAGGACCGACCGCCGCTGGCCCCGCAGTGAGGCGGTGTCGGCGACCCGGAACAGCTCGGGCAGCAGGTCCTCCTCGCGCGCCCACCCCATCGGATCCGCACCCGACGCCATCCTCGGCCCCCACCCGTCGCTCCGGTCGCACCGTCCTCCTGCCCAGCCCGCCCGCCCGGCACGCCCGGCCGGGGCCGGGCCCGGCCGCATTGGCCGGGATGCCGCCGGAGGTTGTCCCATATCGTGAGGGTCCGGGGCGGCCGGGCCGGGCGGCTCAGTAGGTGTAGAAGATCCGCTCCGCGTTGTCGGCCATCTGCTTGGCGTTCCACTCGGTGCCGCCGGGCACGTTGCCGGAGCGGAACAGCGGCGGGGCGGCGCCGTCGCCGGCGGCCGCCGCGTCGGCCAGCCGGCCGACCGCCGAGGCGACCACGGCCTGCATCAGCGCGCTGGTGACGATGGTGGAGACCGGGCCGAAGGTGGTCTCGGCCGCCGGGTGGGTCAGCTCGCCGTCCCCGACCGCGATCTTGTTGTCCAGCACGACGTCGCAGTGGTCCTTCAGATAGGTGCCCGACGGGTGCGCCGACGGGACCTCCTCCGGGTACGCCAGCGAGGTCACCCCCACCACCTTCAGGCCGCGGGACCGGGCGTACTGGGCCAGCTCGACCGGCATCACCTGGCGGCCGGAGAGCGAGATGACGAACAGCAGGTCCCCGGCGGTGGCGGGGGTGAGGTCCAGGGTGGTGGTGGCCAGCCCGGAGACCCGCTCCAGCGCGCTGGCCAGCGGGGCCGGCATCACCGTCACCCCGGCCATCCCGGGGACGTCCAGCAGGTTGACCGGGACGAGTCCGCCGGCCCGGTAGACCACGTCCTGGGCGGCCAGCGAGGAGTGGCCGGAGCCGAAGGTGAAGATCCGGCGCCCCTCGCGGACCGCCCCGGCGAGCAGCGCGGCGGCCGCCTCGATGGTCCCGGCCTCCTCGGCGCGGACCCGCCGCAGGTGCTCGATCGCGGCGTCGAAGTACCGGCCGACCAGGTCGCTCATCTGTTGCCTTCGCTCTCTGCCGGTGGGGGCCGCCGGCCGGGTGGGACGGCCCGCCGACCGGGCCGCCGATGGAGAAAGCTACGGCGAGCACGCTGCTGCCTCACCGGTGCCGCTGTCAACAGGAACGAAAACCCGCCCCCGGAGCCCCTGCGCGGGCCCGGTTGCCTGCCCGGTACGTCAGAATTGGCGATGAGGACACCGAGGAACGGAGCCAGCGGCGATGTCTGGGCTGATCGACACCACTGAGATGTACCTTCGCACCATCCTGGAACTGGAGGAGGAGGGCATCACCCCGATGCGCGCCCGGATCGCCGAGCGCCTGGAGCAGAGCGGCCCCACGGTCAGCCAGACGGTCGGGCGAATGGAGCGGGACGGGCTGCTGCAGGTCGCGGGCGACCGCCACCTCGAACTCACCGAGGAGGGGCGCCGGCTCGCGGTGCGGGTGATGCGCAAGCACCGCATCGCCGAGTGCCTGCTGGTCGACGTGATCGGGCTGGAGTGGGAACAGGTGCACGAGGAGGCCTGTCGCTGGGAGCACGTGATGAGCGAGACGGTCGAGCGCAAGGTGCTCGCCATGCTCGGCCACCCCTCCCAGTCCCCGTACGGGAACCCGATCCCCGGGCTGGACGAGCTGGGGGACGCCAAGGCCGAGGGCGAGGGCTTCGACGCCGCGCTCGTGCCGCTGGACTCGGTGCGGCCGGGTGACGGCGGCGCCGACGTGGTGGTCCGCCGGATCGGCGAACCGATCCAGACCGACGGCGAGCTGATGCGCACGCTGCGCCGGGCCGGGATCCGGCCGGGCTCCACGGTGCGGGTCTCCGCCGGGGTCGGCGGGGTGCTGGTGGGCACCGGCGACAACGCGGCCGAGCTGGGCAAGGAGATCGCGGCGCACGTCTTCGTCGCGCAGCCCTGACCACGGCGCGGTGCGCGGCCGTGACGGCCTCGCCGGCCGTGCGACGCGAAGCGATGAGCAGGGCCCGGTGCTCCCGAAGCACCGGGCCCTGCTCGCCCTCCCCGTCCCTCCCGCTCCCGCGGCACCGGCCTCCCCGAACCCGGCCGGTGCCACGGCCCCTCCCGCTCCCCTCCTGTTCCCTCCCGCTCCCCTCCCGGTTCCCCTCCGCTCCCTCCCGACCGCCTCACCCGGCTTCCCCGTCCGAGCGACCCTTCCGGCGTCCCCTCACGGTGGAATTCCTCCCCTCGGCAGATCATGGCAATCCTTGAGCGTTGTCACTCGTACGAGGGGCTTTCGCCGTTGACCAGCGGGTACATCGAAGCCTTATCCGCACATGCGTCTGACGGGCCCCGCCTCCGGTGGGGGGCAAGGCCCGTCAGTCGCGCGCGGGGTGTCGCGCATCGCACGCCCTCACCCGATAGGCGTAGGGCGGCTGTCCACGGGGTGGTGAATCATTCGGCCGATCACCGGCTTGATCGCCCGCCCGGGCGCGGGTCCGGGCGGCCGGACGGTCGGCCGGGCCTCAGCGCACCGCCGCCGGCTGGGCCGGCCGGGGGCGGACCGAGGGCGCCTCGCGGCCGCACGCGTACGCCAGCGGGCTGATCAGCTCCGCGGCGTCGGGCAGCCAGCGGTTCAGCGCGGACGGCGAGCGGGCCCACTGCGCGAAGCCGCTCGGACCGACCCGGGACGGCGGGGCCACCGTCCAGTCGCCCTCGCCGCGGGCCACCAGGTCCAGCCGGCCCGGCGGCCAGCCGAGCCGGCGCAGCATCTCCGGCAGCTTGGCCGCCACCCCGGGCAGTACCAGGAAGTGCAGCCGCCGCCCGTCCCGGCCGGGCGCGGCCGGGACGGCCACCACCGGGCCGAGCTGGAGGTCCATCCGCTCCATCCGGGCCAGCGCGAGACAGCCGGCCACCTCCGGCACGTCCAGGACGTCGAAGGACCGGCCGGTGGGCAGCAGGATCGAGGCGTCGGGGCGCTCGGTCCACCAGCGCCGCACCGCACCCGGACCGGCGCTCGCCTTGCGGGCCCAGTCCGCGTCGATCGGGTGCGCGCCGGGCAGCGGGCAGCGGTCGTCGCCGCAGGAGCAGCGGGCCGGCCCGTCGCCGTCGATCAGCCAGGCGCCCGGGGCGACCTCCCAGTGGCGGTTCTCGGCATAGCTGACGGCTTCGATGAGCAGCGGAGGGAGGCCGGCGTTGCCGCCCTGGTCGGGGGAGTCTGGGATGTCTTCCACGCGCTGCTCAACTACCGTGCGTGAGGCTGGTTACGGCCCGGCGCGAGCGGGTCTGCCCGGCGGCACCGATTGTCACCCGAACCGGTGAGGCAACCGAGTTGGGGCGGGCGACGGTGGGCGCAGTGGGGGCGCACGGGAGCATTTACCAGGGCGCGTGGGGGGTGGGGATCGTCACCGTGGGTATCCCGGTGGCGTTGCTGATCGCTAACCTGGTGTCAGATTCCTTGGACGGTCGGACAGTCGGCAACAGATCAGCAGAATCGTCGCCCGCCGGCCGGGACCGGAGGGTGTGGGGAGGCGAAGCCAATGGCCGCGAGACCACTTGTCGCACGACAGCCCAACGAGCGTCTGCAGCAGCTGATCCAGGAGGCCAGCTGCTCGAACGCCGGCCTGGCGCGGAGGGTCAACCTCTGCGGGGCCGAACACGGCCTGGACCTGCGGTACGACAAGACCTCCGTCGCGCGCTGGCTCCGTGGCCAGCAGCCGCGCGGGCAGGCGCCGGCGGTGATCGCCGAAGCGCTCGGGCGCAAGCTCGGCCGGGGCGTGTCGGTCGAGGAGATCGGCATGGCCGACGGCAAGAACCTCAGCTCCGGGATCGGGCTGCAGTTCGCGCCGACGCTCAACGCCGCGCTGGAGCAGGTCTGCGAGCTCTGGCGCAGCGACGTCGGCCGGCGGGACTTCCTGACCGGGGCGACGGTGGCGGCCTCCGCCCTGGTCGAACCCAGCCGGGACTGGCTGATCACCCCGCCCGACCCGGTGGTGGCGCGTACCGGCGGCCCGCGGGTCGGTCCGACAGACGTCGCCGCCATCAAGGCGACCACGGCGATGCTGGTCGACCTGGACCACCGGTTCGGCAGCGGGCACGTCCGCCCGGTGGTCGTCCACTACCTCAACAGCGTGGTCTCCGGCCTGCTCGGCGGCGCCTACCGGGAGGAGACCGGGCGGCAACTCTTCGCGGCGGTCGCCCGGTTGACGGAGCTGGCCGGCTACATGGCGGTGGACACCGGGCAGCCGGGGCTGGCCCAGCGCTACTACATCCAGGCGCTGCGCCTCGCCCAGGCGGCCGACGACCGCGGCTACGGCGGGTACGTGCTGGCTGCCTCGATGAGCCACCTGGCGGCGACGCTCGGCAACCCGCGGGAGATCGCCCAACTCGCCCGCGCCGCGCAGGAGGGCGCCCGTTCGGTGGCCACTCCGACGGCGATGGCGATGTTCTACGCGGCCGAGGCCCGCGGCCACGCCCTGCTCGGCGACGCCCGCTCCTGCGAGGCGGTGGCCGCCAAGGCGCTGGAGGCGATGGAGCGGCGCCGTCCGGAGGACGACCCGGACTGGATCGTCCACTTCGACGACGCCTACCTGGCGGACGAGCTGGCCCACTGCCACCGGGACTTGGAGCAGGCCGGCCAGGCCGAGCACTACGCCCGCCGGGCGCTCGACCTGCACCCGCCGACCAGGGTGCGGCGCCGCGCGGTGGACCTGGTGCTGCTGGCCACGGCCCAGTTGCAGCAGCGGGACCTGGAGCGCGCCTGCGAGACGGGCGCGCAGGCGGTCCGGCTGCTGAGCGGGCTGCGGTCCAACCGGGGCGTCGAGTACCTGGACGAGTTCCGGCGGCGGCTGGAGCCGTACCGGGAGCAGCGGGTGGTCCGCGAGTTCCAGGCCCGGGCCGAGGCGGAGGCCGCCTGACCGGGGCGAGGAGCGGCGCGTGAGGGGCCGGTGAGGGATGGACCGCCCACGTGGTCACCCGGTTCGGTGAACCGGTAGCGTGGGCGCGACGTCCAAGGAACTGTGATGCCCCCAAGAACCGACGAGATGTGGTCCGCCGTCAGCGCGCGGTCGTGCACAGGTGAGGAATCGCGTTGAGCCAGCGCCGCTCGTACCCCAACTCGGGTGACTTCAACCTGGACGATCTCTTCCGTCCCGAGCCGAGTCAGCCCCCGGGGCCGGACGCCCAGGGCCAACTGCCGCCCCCGATGCCCGGCCAGCAGCCGCCGGCCGGGCTCCAGGGGCAGCAGCAGCCGCCCGGACAGCCCTCCGGGCAGCCGGAGTACCTCGGCGGCGGTGGGCACGGGCTGCCGGCCCAGGGCGCCTCGTGGGGCGGCCAGCCGCTGCCCGCCCAGGGCGCCCCGTGGAACGGCGCCCCGCAGGCCGCCCAGGCGCCGGAGACGCAGTACCTGCCGCCCTACCCCTCGGGGGACCCGCAGGCGGCCGGCTACCCGGCGCGGCCCGGGCACCAGCAGCCCGCCCCGGGCTATCCGCAGCAGCCTGACCACGGCTACCCGGCCTACCAGCAGGCCCCGCCGGAGTACCCGGCCCCGCAGCAGGGGTACCCCGGGCAGGACTTCCCGACCCAGGCCGGCAACCGCGGTGGCGGGCGGTCGTCCGGCAAGCTGATCATCGGCGGGGTGGTGGCCGGCTGCGTGGCCGCCGGCCTCCTGGTCGTCGTGCTGATGAACGGGGACGACGACACGGCGGACCCGGGGAAGAAGGCCGCCCCGGCGGCCACCGGCAGCAGCACGGCCGGCAGCCCGCCGCCCGCGAGCGGTTCGGCGGCTGCCGTCAGCCCCGAGGTCAAGGCCCAGGCCCAGCCCCTCTCCGACCTGCTGGGCACCGCCAACGACAGCCGCCAGGCGGTGATCGGCGCGGTCGCCGCGGTGCAGAAGTGCGACAAGCTCCCCGAGTCCCAGCAGGCCCTGACCGAGGCCGCGGGGAAGCGCCGGGAGCTGCAGACCAAGCTCGCCGCGCTCAAGACGGACAAGCTGCCCGGCGGCCCGCAGCTGGTCGAGCAGCTCAACGCGGCCTGGCAGGCCTCGGCGACCGCGGACGACGAGTACGCGGCCTGGGCCGCCGACGCGCAGAGCGCCTGCGACCCCAAGAAGATCGACAACCAGCACTACAAGAACGCGGTCCAGGCCAGCGGGACCGCCACCCTCGCGAAGAAGCAGGCCTCCGGCCTGTGGAACACCATCGCCGGCCAGACCGGCCTGCCGACCCGCGGCGACGGCGACCTCTGACGGCGACGGGGCCCGCCCCGGCGGCGCCGGCCCGGGCATGCGGCGGGGCCGGCCCGGGTGACCGGTCCGGCCCCGCGGCGGGCCCCGTCGAGGCCGGTCAGGCCGGCGGCCGGCTCCCGGTGAGCACCCAGCGGACGTCCACGAAACCCGGCTGCTGCAGGGCCAGCCTGCCGCCCTTGACCACCTGGTAGGTCACCCAGGTGTTGACCAGCCGGGGCGACTCGGTGCTGGCCAGCATGTTGGTGGTGCCCCAGTTCAGCGGCGGGGTGAGCCCGACGTCGATCTGCTCGCCGCCGTCCAGCAGGGCGGTCACGGTCTTGGCGGTGAGCGGGCGGCCGGCGGCGGAGAGCCGGTCGGCGACCTGCCGGAAGACCTCGTAGGCGACCCAGGTGGTCTGCACCCCGGGGTCGGAGACGTCCACGCTGCGGCCGCCGGCGGAGTCGCCGGACACCACCGAGCGCAGCGCGTCCCAGACCTTGGCCGACTCCGGCGGGTACCAGCTGGTGACGAACGCGCCGGCCAGCGGGCCGCTGTCGCCGCCGGTGGAGTCGACCACCGACTGCTGGACGCTGCCGATCACCGAGGCGACCCGGGTGTTCTTGGGGCCCAGCCGGCGGTAGGAGTCCAGCAGGTTGCCGGTCGGCTCGGCGGCGAGCGCGGAGGTGATGCAGTTCCCCGGTTCGTCCTTGCCGATCGCCTTGCGGACGACCGGCGCGTAGTCGCTGGACTGCTCGGGCGCCTTGACGTCCAGCAGCTTGATCCCGGCCGGCTTCAGCGCGTTGGCCAGGTAGCCGAGCAGGTTGTCGCCGGCCGGGGTGTCCGGCCGGACCAGCGCGACGGCCTTGCAGCCGGCCTCCACCAGCTGCCGGCCGCTGCCGCCGATCAGCGCCGGCAGACCGCCGCCCACCGGGTAGGACAGCGGGCTGCTGAACTCGGGCTGGGAGAGCCCGTACCCGCCGATCAGCGGGATGCCGGCGCGCTCCAGGACGGGCATGAAGCTGTCCCCGTACTGGCTGTAGGAGCCGAGCACGGCGACCGCCTTGGCGTCCACGGCCTGCTGCGCGCAGGCCGCGGCCCCGTCGGCGGTGTTGTGCTCGTTGCAGGTCAGGACCCGCAGCGGGCGGCCGTTCAGACCGCCCTTGGCGTTGAGGTCGCGGCCGATGGCCTCGGCGAGGGCCGTCATGCCGGGCCGGTCCGCGGTGCCGGTGCCGGACGGGGCCCAGGTCATCACGGTCAGTTCGCCCTTGCCGGTGGCGGCGTCGGCCGGTCCGCCGCACGCGGAGGCCGAGAAGAGGGTGGGGAGCAGCGCCACGGTGATGGCGGCTGCGGCGATCGGGCGGCGGTTGCGCCGTGCCACGATCGGGTTCTGAGCCTGGGACGAGCCCTTGAGGCCGGTCATCGGTCTTCCCTCCCGGGGCGCTTCTGCTGCGTACCGGCCCAGCCAAGCCCGGGCGTCGCAAGCAGAGAGGGCCGAAAAGCGAACGAACGGCAAACGCCGACGGAACTCCGGATGGGGACGCGTGTAGATGGGGAGTGGAGCACGAACCGTCGGGGAACGTACGATCGCTGTCCATGTCCGCCAGCTCAGATTCTTCGTATCGGTCTTCCCGAAACCCTTCTCGTCCGGGCCACCGCTCCAGCACGATGGGCGGCATGCCGCTCAACGACCTGCCCTGGTGGCGCTGGCGAGCCCGACTGCGCTCGGCGCTGCACATGCTGTCCGACCCCGGGTTCCAGCAGGAGACCTGGCTCTCCGGCCGGGAGGGCTTCGGGGACGTGACCGACGCCGTCTACCGGCTGGTCGAGGACACCTGGCTGGACCGCTGGTCCGCCGAGAAGTACGTCGGCACGATCTTCCGGGACTCGGCCGAGGCGGCGGTGGTGGACGTCGCGGTGCTGCGGGTGGTCCGGATCCTGCACCAGGTCGGCGCGGACGCCCCGGCCTCCGCCTACCTGGGGCACCACGGCTGGCCGGAGGCGGTCCGGGCGGCCCGGGAGGCCCACGTCAAGCTGGCGGTCAACGACGGCGAGGACCCGGACGCCCCGCCGCGCTCGCTGGACGTGCTGCGCATCCTGACCTCGTCCTGAGCCCTTCCTGAGCCCGTTCCGGGCGCTCCGGCGCGGACCCGCGCCGGCGGCCCGGGTCCCGGCCTGCCCGCCGGTGGGCCGGAGCGTCCCGCAGTGCGGGCAGCGGAACGGTCGCTGTCCAGGATGTGACACGCTGGACCATTCACCACCGGCACGACCTCAGGACGGGATATCCCCACCGTGGAACAGCAGACGGCCAGCGCCCAGTACGTCCTCACGCTGTCCTGCCCCGACAAGCAGGGCATCGTCCACGCGGTCTCCAGCTACCTCTTCATGACCGGCTGCAACATCATCGACAGCCAGCAGTTCGGGGACGGGGACAGCGGACTGTTCTTCATGCGGGTGCACTTCACCGCGGCCGAGCCGGTGAGCGTGGACAAGCTGCGGGCCAGCTTCGCCGCGATCGGCGCGTCGTTCGGGATGGAGTGGCAGATCCACCCGACCGAGGAGCGGATGCGGATCGTCCTGATGGTCAGCAAGTTCGGGCACTGCCTGAACGACCTGCTGTTCCGCACCCGGATCGGCGCGCTGCCGGTGGAGATCGCCGCGGTGGTCTCCAACCACACCGACTTCCGCGACCTCACCGAGGGCTACGGGATCCCCTTCCACCACATCCCGGTCACCCGGGACAACAAGGCCGCGGCCGAGCAGGAACTGCTGGACCTGGTGGCCGAGGAGAACGTCGAGCTGGTCGTGCTGGCCCGCTACATGCAGGTGCTCTCGGACGAGCTCTGCACCGCGCTGTCCGGCAAGGTGATCAACATCCACCACTCCTTCCTGCCGAGCTTCAAGGGCGCCAAGCCCTACCACCAGGCCCACACCCGGGGTGTGAAGCTGATCGGCGCCACCGCGCACTACGTCACCGCCGACCTCGACGAGGGCCCGATCATCGAGCAGGAGGTGGCCCGGGTGACCCACGACATCACCCCGGACCAGCTGGTCGCGCTCGGCCGGGACGTCGAGTGCCAGGCGCTGGCGCGCGCGGTGAAGTGGCACAGCGAGCACCGGGTGCTGCTCAACGGCACCCGCACGGTGGTCTTCACCTAGAGTCCGCCCGGGGTCTGCCCGCGCTGCCCGTCCGCGTCCCGTCCGCCCGCGTCCCGTCCGCCCGCGTCCCGTCCGCCCGCGTCCCGCCCGGCTAAGGGCGGGACAGCAGCGGCGCCGCCCGGAGCACCTCGCGGATCGCCGCCCGGTCGCCGTGCTCGCCGACCGGCACCCGGTCCGGGTCGCGGTGCGCGGCGGCCAGCTGGCAGAACTCCAGCCCGTCCAGGACCATCGCGGCCACCGGCTCACCGCCGGGCGGTCCGCACTCCGGGTCGTCCAGCGGTATCAGCCACTCGCCGGCGGCCGGTCCGTCGATGACCAGCCGGATCTGCCGGCCGGTCCGGGCGGTGCCGTCGGGCGGTCCGCCCGCGGGGGTCCCGGCGTGCTCGGGCCGGGAGGCCCGCAGGCCCGCCAGCGCGGCCGGGAGCATCCGTACGGCCAGGTCGACCATCTGCCGCAGGTGCTGCGGCGCCGGCGGGGCGTACGGGTAGGCGACCGCGCGGGCCACGTCCTCGCCGTGCACGTAGCACTCGAAGGCCCGGTCGACGAAGGCGTCGCGCAGCGGGACGGTCACGAAGCCGAAGTCCACCGGGGTGTTGCCCTGCGGGGCCAGGGCCGCGGTGCGGACCAGCTCGTGGCAGTGCCGGCGCCACCGGGCCCGGACCCGCTGCGGGGGCTGCCCGGCCTGCTCGGCGGTCAGCCGGGCGGTGCGCTCGCTGATCCCGGCCCACGGCGGGCCGCTCTGCCGGGGCACCCGGGGGAGCGGGGGAGCCGCGTCCTGCGGCGGCACCCGGCGGTCGGCCGTCGCCGCGCCGCCGCCCGGGACGGGGTCGGGCAGCCCGAGGGCGAGCGCCACGTAGCCGTCCACCGCGGCGAGATGGCAGAGCACCTCGGCCGGGCGCAGGTACTCGGTACCGCCGTGCCAGGGGAGTTCGGCGACCTCCTGCCACTCCTCCGGGCCGAGGTCGCGCAGCAGTGCGTCGAGCTTGGCGGTCTCCGCGGTGTAGGGAACGCCCCAGGCGGGGACGGGCAGTTCGGCCGGCCGCCGGGTCAGGCACCAGTCGAGGACCTGCTGGCGCAGCGAGGCGGGCTGGTCGAGCGGCTCGTCGGCGGAGAGCCAGCCGGCAGCGTCCCGGAGCCGGGCGGCCTCCTCGGCGCAGCCCGGGCAGCCGCGCAGGTGCTGCTCCAACTCGGCGGCCTCGCGCCGCGGGCAGGCACCCAGGGCCCAGGCGCCGAGCAGCGAGCGCAGGGCCTCGTGCTGCTCCTCGGTGATGGTCACGTGCCCCCGCCCTCGTTCCCGTGGCGCGGTCCGTCGTGCCGGCGCCCGTCGTGCCGCTGTCCGTCGTCGTGCCGGCATTCGTGGGGCTGTCCTTCGTGGTGCCGATCGTCGTGCCGCTGCCCCGGGTGACCCGGTCCCCCGTGCGGCGCGGTGCCCTGCCGCGGCCCGCCGTCGCACCCGTCGTGCCGCCGGCAGTCGGGCGGGCCCGGCTGCCGCTGATGGGCGCGCTCCTCGGCGAGTTCGGTGGCCAGCAGCTCCAGGCCGAGCCGCATCCGCTGCTTGGCGGTCTGCTCGGTGATGCCGAGCCGGCGGGCCGTCTCCTGGTAGGTGCGGCCGTCGTAGTACGACACCTCGATGGTCTCACGCAGGCTCTGCGGGAGGGAGTCGACCACGTACTGGACGCGGGCGGCGGTGGCCACGGCCCGGATCTCCTCCTCGACGGGCCCGCCCGGCGCGCCGGTGCCGTCCGCGCCCTCGACGCCCAGCGGGGCCTCGGCGGCCCGCCGGACCCGCAGGCGGTCGACGGCGCGGCTGTGCGTCAGGGCGCCGAGCCAGGAGCGGAGCGAGCCCCGGGTGGGGTCGAAGGCCTCGGGGTGCTCCCAGACGTGGGCGAATATCTCGCGGGTCAGCTGGGTGGCGGCGGCCTGGTCGGCCAGTATCCGCCCGGCCAGTCCGTGCACCATCGGCGCGAGCTGGTCGTACAGTTCGCCCAGCGCCGTCTCCTCGCCGCGGGCGAGGCGCCGTTGGAGCTGTTCGTCCCAGCGCGGGGCGCTGCCGGGGGTGGCCATCGGTAACCACCCTCCTACCGTGGGGTTCGCTGCCGTGCCCAACGGTATCCTGCGGCCTTCCGGGAGCGGGCGGATTCGGTACCGGAGGGGCCACCCGGTTTCGGATCGTCACATCGTGGGATCTGCCGCGGGTCCCGCTGTTCGAAGGCCGTTGGACATATGTCGCACGGGTGGTTCGCGAGTGGCGGGCGGCGCGCCCGGGGTGTCCGGCGGTAGGTTCGCCACTGCGTGTCCGGCCGGTCGGCCCGGGCCGGACGATCGCCGGTACGAGGCTCGCCAGAGTGAACGGGACAGTATGCACTGCCCTGTCCCCCGATCGTTGGAATATGCCCGAAGCGCTTGCTGCGGTCCGCCCGTCGAACCATCCTGAGGCGTATTCGTGTCGCAGCCGGAGCGCGACGGACGAGATGGCGCGGGCGCGACGTACCGGATGTGAACGTACGGCGGCCCGGCCTGCGGCGGCCCGGCGGGAGCCGGGACCAGCCGGCCGGACGATCCGGCCCGATCGAGACGATGGCCGAACTGCGAGTGCGGGTGGTGGAGCGGTGCAGGTTCTTCAGGTACAGCTTGCGGTGCGGGCGGACCCCGCGGAGGTCGGCCGGGCCCGCCGCTGGGTGCGCTCGCGGCTGCTCAACCACGGGGTGGACCCGGACGCTCCGATCGCCGAGACGGTCGTCCTGGTGGTCTCCGAACTGGTGACCAACGCCGTGGTGCACACCGGCTGTCCGGCCGTCCTGCGGCTCTGCTTCCCCGTCGACGACTCCCCGGCCGGGAGCGGTACTTCGGCGGCCGGCGGCTGCCCGCCGGCCGGCGGGCCGGTGGACGGGACGGGCTGCGGCGGCGCGCCGCGCGAGACGGCCGCGATCGGCCCGCTCCGGGTCGAGGTCGCCGACGCCAGCCAGGCCGCGCCGGCTCCCCGGCACGCGGGGCCGGACGCCGACGCCACCAACGGGCGAGGCCTGGAGCTGGTCGAACTGCTCTGCGACCGCTGGGGCTGGTATCCGGACGGTTCGGGCAAGCGCGTCTGGTGCGAGATCGGCGCCGGCGCGCCGCCGGTGGACCCGCTGACCGCCGTGGACTGGGCCGCACTGGCCCAGTGAGGCCCGACGATCAACGGGCCGAAACCTGACGCAACCATTCCGAATTTCGGACAACCCATTGACGTGACGTATCCGACTGATCACTCTGGGAGCAGCTCTCCGTTGCGAGGGGACGCCGAGGGAACACCCGAACGCCGCTGCGGTGCTGCTGTCCAGGGGGATCATGTCAGCAGGGGGGCCGTGGTACGCCGATCGCGCGGTGGCTCCTTGGCGAGTGCGGTGGGCTTTGCGCGGGTTCAGGGCCCGTGCTTCACGATCGGATGGCGGCGGGCCGTGCCGTGCTCGGGGTGCGTGCGGCCCGCCGCCGTCCGGTCCGTGCGTTCCTCAGGGCCGGTTCCGGTCATTCGCCGCCCACTTGTCCGCCGCTGAGCGGCCCGCGGGGGTGGCGCCCCGTCAGTGCGACCGCTCCACCGACCGGAAGGTGCGCCGGTACGCGCTCGGCGCGACGTCCAGCCGCCCGCGCAGCCGCAGCCGCAGCGAGGCCGCCGTCCCGAAGCCGGACTCCCGGGCCACCTGGTCGATCGTCATGTCGGTGCTCTCCAGCAACTGGCGGGCGCGCTCGGCGCGCTGGACCGTCAGCCACTGGCCCGGGCTGCTGCCCGTCTCCTCGCGGAACCGCCGCGTGAAGCTCCGCACGCTCATGCCCGCCCGGTCGGCGAGCAGGCGCAGCGGGAGCGGCTGGTCCAGGTGCTCCAGCGCCCAGGCGCGGACCGCCGCGGCGCCGGGGCCGGCGTCGACGGCCGGGCGCGGGAGTTCGACGTACTGCTTCTGGCCGCCCTCGCGCCAGGGCGGCACCAGGCAGGTGCGGGCCACCGCGTTGGCCACCGCGCTGCCGTGGTCGCGGCGCACGATGTGCAGGCAGAGGTCGATGCCGGCCGCCACCCCGCCCGAGGTGAGGACGTCCCCGTCGTCGGTGAACAGGACGTCCGGATCGAGCCGGACCTTCGGGTACAGGGCGGCGAAGAGCTCGGTGTAGCGCCAGTGGGTGGTGGCCGGGCGGCCGTCCAGCAGTCCGGCGGCCGCCAGGACGAATGAGCCGGTGCAGATCGACACCAGCCGGGTGCCGGGCCGGATCCTGGCCAGCGCGGCGACCAGGGCGGGATCGAGCCGGGCGTCGACCTCCCGGGGCCCCTGGTCCGCGGAGGCCGGGATCACCACGGTGTCCGCCCACTCCAGGAGTTCGGGCCCGTGGTCGACGGCGATCCGGAAGTCGGTACTGGTGGGGACCGGCCGGCCGTCCACGGTGCAGGTGGCCACCTGGTAGTGCGGCACGCCGTCGGCGTCCTTGGCCGACTCGAAGATCCTTGCGGGGATGCCCAGTTCGAAGGCGATCACCCTGTCGAGTGCCAGTACCGCGATCCTGTGCGCCATCGCGCCCGCCCTTCCGTTCCCCGCCGGCGCCCGCCGCCTGCCGCCGGGCACCCCGCCGCCCGTCGCCCGGGCCGGCGACCAGCGTACGCCGAACCGCTGGCCCGATCTTTGCGAAAGCTGGCAGCCAGGCCACTCGTGGTCGTTCGGGCCGTTCGGGAGACTCGGCCGGGTGAACGAACGCCACACCCCCACCCCGGGCCCGACCGCCGCGCCGGCCCGCCCCGAAGCACCGGCCCCCGCACCGGACCTCGCCGCCTCCGGGCTCCCGCGGCCGGGCCGCACCGGCCGCCCCCGGCCGCACTACGCCTGGGTGGTCGCCGCGGTCTCGCTGCTGGTGCTGCTCGGATCGGCCGGCTTCCGCTCCACGCCCAGCCTGATGATGGACGCGCTGCACAACGAGTTCGGCTGGTCGATGGGGACGATATCCAGCGCCACCTCGGTCAACCTCGCGCTCTACGGCCTCACCGCCCCCTTCGCCGCCGCGCTGATGGACCGCTTCGGCGTCCGGCTGGTGGTGGTCTGCGCGCTGCTGACCATCTCGGTCGGCGCCGGGCTCACCATGCTGATGCGCGAGCCCTGGCAACTGGTCCTCTGCTGGGGCGTGCTGGTGGGCCTCGGCAGCGGCTCGATGGCCGGCGCGTTCGCCACCACCGTCACCGGCCGCTGGTTCCGGGCCCGCCAGGGCCTGGTCACCGGTGTGCTCACGGCCGCCGGCGCGGCCGGCAACCTGGTCTTCCTGCCGGTCGGCGCCTGGCTGGTGGAAGAGCACGGCTGGCGTTCGGCGGTCGTCGTCGTCTCGCTGGCGGCCAGCGCGGTCGCCGTCCCGGTGCTGCTGCTGATGCGCGAGCGCCCCGCCGACCTCGGCCTGCTCCCGTACGGCGCGACCGAGGAGCCGCCCCCGCCGGTGGCGGACAACCGGGCGCTGGCCCGCTCGCTGCGGGTGCTCCGGGACGCCTCCCGCAGCCGGGCGTTCTGGCTGCTGGCCGGCTCCTTCGCGATCTGCGGCGCGACGACGGCGGGGCTGGTCGGCACCCACTTCATCCCCGCCGCGCACGACCACGGCCTGCCGGTCACCACGGCGGCGAGCCTGCTGGCCCTGATCGGGATCTTCGACGTGATCGGCACCATCGCCAGCGGCTGGTTCACCGACCGCTTCGACTCCCGGCTGCTGCTGGTCGTCTACTACGCGCTGCGCGGGTTCTCGCTGTTCCTGCTGCCGCAGCTGTTCGCGGGTTCGCTGGAGCCGCCGATCCTGGCCTTCGTGATCTTCTACGGCCTGGACTGGGTGGCCACCGTCCCGCCGACCGTCGCGCTCTGCCGACGGCACTTCGGCGACGACGCGCCGATCGTCTTCGGCTGGGTGCTGGCCTGCCACCAGCTCGGCGCGGCCGCGGTGGCCGGGCTGGCCGGCCTCGCCCGGGACGCGCTCGGCACCTACGACCTCGCCTGGTACGCGGCCGGCGGGCTCTGCGCGGTCGCCGTGCTGCTCTGCCTGGCCCTGCGGGCGGACCGGCCGGGGACGGGGGCGCCCGCGCCGAGCCTGTCGTGAGCGGACACTAGGCTCACCGTCATGACGCTCGCCTTCACCCTCGACCCCGAGCCCGGTCCGGACCTGCGCGCCGACATCGTCCGGCTCTGGACCGACGTCACCAACGCCGGCGGCGCGGTCGGCTTCGTGGCGCCGGTGACGGAGGACGAGGTCTGGAAGACCGCCGACCCGCACTTCGCCGGCCTCGCGCCCGCCGGGCCGGACCGGCTGCTGATCGCCCGCGAGCGGGAGAGCGGCCGGCTGGCCGCCCTGCTCTTCCTCGACTCCATGCGGTTCGGCCTGATGGACCACTGGCGGCTGCTCAAGCGCGTCATGGTGCACCCCGACTTCCAGGGCCGCGGCTACGGCGCCGAGCTGATGGCCGAGGCCGAGCGGGTGGCCCGGGCCTGGGGGCTGGAGGGACTGCGGCTGACCCTGCGCGGCGGTCTCGGGCTGGAGGCCTTCTACGCCCGCTGCGGCTACACCGAGGTCGGCCGGGTCCCCGCCGCGATCCGGGTGGCCCCCGGGGACGACCGCGACGACGTCACGATGTGGCTGGACCTGCGTTGACGGACGGCCGCGCGGGGGCCGGGTGACCCGTGCCCCGCGCGGCGCGTCCGGCATGCTTCACTGGGATACCGGTCCGGTCCCCGCGCAGAGAAGGATGTGTCCCCCGTGAGCAGCAAGGTGAGCGACAAGTCCCACGCCACGCTCCGTTACACCTCCATGCGGGTCAGCATCTTCCTCGGCTGCCTGCTGGTCGCCCTGCTGCTGGGCCACTTCCAGGTCATCCCGGTCAAGGGGCAGACCGGCGCGATCTTCCTGTTCCTGGTGGCCGCCGTGGTCTCGGCGCCGCTCAGCTACGTGCTGCTGAGCCGGCAGCGCGACGCGATGTCGGCCCAGATCTCCGGCAGGGTCGACGGCCTCCGCAGCCGGACGGCCGCGCGGATCGCCGACCAGAACGCCGAGGAGGACGCGGCCGACGACGCCGCGCGCGCGACCGCCCTGCAGGGCTGATCCGCGTCACCGCCGTGCCCGCCCCCGACCCCGAGCCGCCGGCCGAACCGGTGTCCGAACCGGTGTCCGAACCCGAGCCGCCGGCTGACCGCGAGCCGCCGGCCGGGCCGCTCTCCGAGCCGCTGCGCGAGCCGCTGCCCGGGCCCGCCGCGCCGCAGGGCGGGAGCGTCAGCGGCACCTGGCCGGCTCCGGTCCGCAAGCCCACCGGGCGGGACGTGGCACGGCTCGCCGGGGTCTCGCAGGCCACCGTCTCGCTGGTGTTCTCCGGCCCCGAGGCGGGCCGCCGGGTCTCCGACGCCACCCGGGAGCGCGTCCGGGAGGCGGCCCGCAGCCTCGGCTACCGCCCGCAGGCGGCCGGCCGGCAACTGCGGCTCGGCCGCAGCGGCATGATCCTGCTGGCCGTGCCGAACATCCTCGGCCCGTTCTTCGGCCGGGTGCTGGAGGGCGTCCACGAGGAGGCCGGCCGGCACGGCCTGGCCGTCGTGGTCAGCTCCGGCTGGGGGAGCGCCACCCTCGCCGACGCGGCCACCACCAGCCGGTTCGACGGCCTGCTGATCTGCTCCCCGGACGACAGCCAGCTCGGTGCGCTGCCCGCCGACACCCCCGCGGTCTTCCTGGACGCCGACCCCGGTACCGACCGGGCCCGGCCGACCGTCGAGCTGGACGTGGCCGGCGGCATGCGCGCCGCCGTCGAACACCTGGCCGGGCTGGGCCACCGGCGGATCGGCCGGCTGCGCTCCACCCACGCCGCGTACACCTTCCGGGTCCGCCAGGCCGCCTTCGAGCAGGCCGTCGCGGAACTCGGCCTGGACGTGGTCGAGCTGGGCGTCAGCCTCAACGAGGGCCAGCCCGCCGCCCGCGGCGCCGCCCGCCGGATGCTGGCGGGCCCCGACCGCCCGCACGCGGTGATCTGCGACGACGACGTGGTGGCCTCCGGGGTCTACCAGGCGGCCGCCGAACTCGGTCTGCGGGTGCCCGCGGACCTCTCGGTGGTCGGCATCGACAACATCCCGGTGGCCGAGCTGCTCACCCCGCCGCTCACCACAGTCGACCTGCCCGGCGAGGAGTTGGGCCGGGCCGGGGTCGCGGCCCTCGCGGACCTGCTCCGCGGCGAGCCGGTCGCGCCGGTGCCGCCGCTGGCGACCTCGCTGGTGCTGCGCTCCTCGACCGCGGCCGGGACCGCCGCGGCCGGGAGCCCCGCCTCCGGCGCCTCGCCCACCGGCACCTCGCCCACCGGGACCGGCCGTTCGGATTAGTTCGGACAGGTGAACTGCCGTCAGGACGTCTCGCGCCGCAGCGGCGGGCGAATGAACCGACGATGAGATTCCGGCGTGCGGACGCTCCGATCAACGGTCTGATCACCGACACCCCTGCCGGTCGGGATGGAGTTCGCCGGCCGGACCCCGTCGACGGTCAGTGACCGCGCCCGTCGGCCAGACCACCCGGTCCGACGGGCGCGGTCACGTATGAGGGGTGGGTTCAGCCCACCGGTACCGGCTGCGCCACCGGGGCCGCCGGCAGCGGCTGGAACCAGCGGCGGGCGCCGAACAGCAGCAGCCCGCCCAGGCCGATCCCGCCGGCCGCGCAGAGCGCCACCGGGCGCAGCGAGTCCTCGGCGAGGTTGCCGGAGACGGCGTAGCCGAGCGAGTTGCCGGTCGCGAACAGCGTGACCAGCCAGGCGAACGCCTCGGTCACCGTGCCCACCGGGGCCAGCTCGGCGACCAGGACGAACGCGGCAGCCAGCAGCGGGGCCAGCCCGATCCCGGACAGGAAGGCCAGCGCGGCCATCGCGTACGGCCCGGGCAGCAGCACCAGCGGGAGGTAGGAGACGGCCATCCCGAGCGCCATCACCCAGGTGCGGGTCGCCGTTCCGCTGCGCCAGCGCACCGCCCCGTACCCGAGCGCGCCGAGCAGTCCGCCCAGCGCGGCCAGCGCCAGCAGCGTCCCCGCGCCGCCCGGCAGGCCGCCCTCGTGCGCCTCCGCGTAGGCGATGAACAGCACGTTCTGGGCACCGACCGCCCAGCCGGCGCCGGCCAGGCCGATCAGCAGCAGAACCAGGCCGGGCGAGCGGAGCGGCCCGAGCAGACCGGCCGAGTGCGCGCGCGGCGGTGCCTGCCAGGCCCGGGCCGGTCCGGCGGTGGCCACCACCAGGGCCCCGACCAGCCCCAGCCCGGCCGCCACCCAGAGCGCCGCGACCGGGCTGAAGGCCCCGGCGATCCCGGCCACCGCGAGCGGGCCGGCCACGTAGAGGATCTGCTGCGAGGCGGAGTCGAAGGCGTACGCGGTGTCGAGCTGCTCCTCGGCGACGACATCCGGCCAGAGCGAGCGCAGGCAGGGTTCGAGCGGTGGCATGGCCAGTCCGGCGATCGCGGCGCCGACCGGTGCGGCCAGTGCCGAGCCCGGCGCGAGTGCCAGGAGCGCGTACCCGCCGCCCGCGACCACGGCGGAGGCGAGCAGCACCCGCGGCTGGCCGGTGCGGTCCACGATCCGGCCGAGGACCGGCCCGCCCACGGCGGCCGAGATCGCGTAGGCGGCGGTGGCCAGCCCGATCCGGCTGTAGGGGGTGCCGGCCTCGCGCAGGGCCAGCGCGATCACCAGGGCGGTCATACCGGCGGGGAGGCGGCCGAGCAGGGTGCCGAGGAGCAGACGGCTGACGTGCGGGGCGCGGAGCAGGGCGACATAGCCCATGGACGGTTCTCCGGGTCGGGGCAGGGGAGGGCGGGGACTCTCTCCAAGTTATACGTATAACTGCCAAGTGGTCAATCGGGCCCCTGGTGCGATCTGATGGTGCGTCAGCCTCGTTCGTGTCCGGATTCACCCTTGCGCGGGTCACATCTCAAACAAGTACTTTGAACATCTCAAACCTTTACTGCTAACGTATCGGCCATGACCACCTCAGGAGCAGCGCGGATGTACGGCTCGGGCCCGGTGCCCACGGCCGCCCGCGCGTGCTGCCTGACGGGTGCTGTGGACAGCGCGCGCCGTTGTCGTGCCATGAGCTGTATCCAGGCGGCACGCCCCTGACGGGGCCGCGTCCTCCCGTCCGGCCCACCCGCCGTGCCGCCTTCCCCGCCTCACCCCACCGTCAGCAACGCCCTCCCCGGAGCCGCACCGTCATGTCCACAGCGCCCGAGGCGACCTCGTCGCCGTCCGTGCTCGCCAGAATCCGCAAGACCCCGTTCTGGGTCCAGATCGTCGCCGGCCTCGTGCTCGGCGTCGGCCTCGGCTACCTGGCCCGCGCGGCCGACATCTCCTGGCTGGCCACCACCCTGGAGACGATCGGCAAGATCTTCGTCCAGCTGCTGAAGCTGGCCGTCCCGCCGCTGGTCCTCACCGCGATCGTGGTGTCGGTCGCCAACCTGCGCAACGTCACCAACGCGGCCCGGCTGGCCGCCCGGACGCTGCTCTGGTTCCTGATCACCTCGCTGATCGCCGTCGCGATCGGCCTCGGCCTGGGCCTGCTGACCAACCCGGGCCACGGCACCGACCTGAAGACCGAGGGCCTGAAGGCGCCGAAGTCCACCGGTAGCTGGATCGACTTCCTGACCGGCATCTTCCCGACCAACATCGTCACCGCCTTCACCGAGGTCGAGGTCCTGCAGATCGTCTTCCTGGCGGTCGTGACCGGCGCGGCGATCATCAAGCTGGGCAAGAAGGCCGAGCCCGTCCTCAAGCTCAGCGAGTCCGTCCTGGAGCTCGTGCAGACCGCCCTCTGGTGGGTCATCCGGCTCTCGCCGCTCGGCACCCTCGGCCTGATCGGCAAGTCCGTCGCCAAGTACGGCTGGGACCTGCTGAAGCCCTTCGCCACGCTGACCATCGACGTCTACGTCGGCTGCGCCCTGGTGCTGTTCGTGGTCTACTCCCTGCTGCTGAAGTTCGTCGGCGGCCTCAACCCGCTGAACTTCTTCAAGGGCGCCTGGCCGGCCATCCAGCTGGCCTTCGTCTCCCGCTCCTCGGTCGGCACCCTGCCGGTCACCCGCCGCGTCACCGAGCGCCTCGGCGTCCCGAGCGAGTACGCCTCGTTCGCCGTGCCGTTCGGCGCGACCACCAAGATGGACGGCTGCGCCGCGATCTACCCCTCGCTGGCCGCGATCTTCGTCGCCCAGGTCTACGGCATCGACCTCGGCATCAAGGACTACCTGCTGATCGCCTTCGTCTCGGTCATCGGCTCGGCCGCCACCGCGGGCCTCACCGGCGCGATCGTGATGCTGACCCTGACCCTCTCCACCCTGGGCCTGCCCCTGGAGGGCGTCGGCCTCCTCCTCGCCATCGACCCGATCCTCGATATGGTCCGCACGGCGACGAACGTCGCCGGTCAAGCGGTCGTGCCGGTCCTGGTGGCGGCCCGGGAGAAGACGCTGGACCTGGTCGCCTACAACAACCCGCACGGTGACCTGTACGACGACGCCCCCGCGGCGGCCGTCCCGGCGCAGGCCTCCGCGAAGGCCCCCGCCGCGGCCTGACAGCCGCGCCCGCAGCACAACGGGCCCTCTCCCCACGCCGGGGGAGAGGGCCCGTTGCCGTCGGTTCAGCGGGCGGACGGCCCGGCGGCCCGCCCGGGCGACGGCCGCCGGTTCACCAGCGGCCGGTGAGCGGGGTGTCGGTGGCCTCGCCGAAGCGGAGGCTGTAGAGCGGAGCGCCGGAGTCCTGGAACGCGCCGTAGAAGCTCGCCGCGCCCGGCCGGTAGATGCCGACCTTGTCGGTCCCGCTGCCGTTCCAGTCGCCCTTGACCGGGATGTCGCCGGTGTCGCCGAACAGGACCGTGTGGTCGACGCCGATCGACGTGTTGGAGTCGCTCAGGTAGAACCCGTGCGTGCTCGGCCGGAAGATGCCGATGGTGTCCTTGCCGTCGCCGTTCCAGTCGCCCACCATCGGGACGTCGCCGGTGTCGCCGAACGGGACCGAGAAGGTGACGTTGGCGTTGTCGTTGGTCAGGTAGAACGCCCGGTCGCCCGGCCGGTAGATGCCGATGGTGTCCTTGCCGTCGCCGTTCCAGTCCCCGACCAGCGGGATGTCGCCGGTGTCGCCGAACGGGACGGCGAGGGTGACGTTGGCGTTGTCGTTGGTCAGGTAGAACGCCCGGTCGCCCGGCCGGTAGATGCCGATGGTGTCCCGGCCCGGCCCGCTCCAGTGCCCGGTGAGCGGGATGTCGTTCGCCGAGCCGAACGGCGCGGCGTGGGTGAGGTTGCCGACGCTGTCGGCCAGCGCGAAGGTCTGGCTCGCGGGGCGGTAGATGCCGGTCTGGGTGGGCTTGCCGGTCGGCCTGGTGGTGACCTGGACGTCGAGGTAGTCCCGGTCGATGCCGATCGTGACGCCGCCCCAGGTCTCGGTGGCGTTGCCGTCGTACTGGTGGGCCCGCTGGTGCCCGGCCCAGGCGGTGCTCGGGAGCGCGGGGTCGGCGGTGTCCGCGACACCGTTCCAGCGCGCGGTGAACAGCGCGTCGGGCATGGCGTAGCCCTTGCCGCTCGCGGCCGTGGCGACCAGGTCCGCCATGCCGGTGGCGGCACTGCTGTAGAGGCCCGAGTTGTAGCCCAGCGCGTGGAGTTCGGTCGTCCAGGCGGAGAGGAACGGCTGGACCACGCCGGAGTAGGCCGCGACGTTGTAGGACTCCATGTCGTAGTACAGGACGCTCCCGGGGCCGAGCCCGAGGGCGGCGGCCTGCGCCACGGCGTCGTCGGCCGCGGCGGTGCCCTGCGCGGCCGGCGTGGTGATCCGCGATGCCTGGGCACCGACGTACACCGGCAGGAAGCGCCAGCCGGCGGTGTACTGCTGCTGCATCCAGGCGGCCGTCAGGTTGGGCTGGGCGCAGGCCCGGGCCGCTCCGCCGATGTAGATGCCGACGGCCTGGTAGGGCGAGTCGGCGCGCCAGGCGCTCATCGCGGCGGAGTCGGGTGCGGTGCAGGCGTCGAAGCCCTTTCCGGTGTACCTGGTCGCGTCGGCCGGCAGCGCGGGCGCGGCGGCCGTGGTCGCGGCGGCGGACCCGGTGGCGGGCGCTCCCGCGGCCGGCGCCGCCGCGGCCGGGCCCGGCTTCCGCGCCGGGCCGGCCGGGAACCCGGCCGAGGCGAGGATCGTCCGGACCAGCGCCTGGTCGTCGCCGTACACGCCGGTGGCCGTGACGCCCGGGGCGGTGGCGCGGACCTCGCGGTCGATCTCCGACACGGTCGTGGCGGACGGGGCGCCCTCGGCGCCGGGCTCCAGGAGCAGCGCCTCGGTCCGGCCCACCAGGTGGGCGGGGCAGTCCTGCCGGGCCCCCGGCGTGCCGAGGTAGACGGCGTGCTGGTCGAAGCGCACGCAGGCCGTCGGATCGGCCGTCAGGTCGATCACGGGCCAGTCGGCCGGCACCGTGAACGTGTGTCCGAGGTAGGAGACGTTCTTGCCGGGGGCCGGCGAGGTGCCGGGCGCGGCCTGCGCCGGTCCCAGAGCCGCGACGGACAGGACCGCCGTCGCGCCGAGGGCGGTGAGTATTCGGCGGCGGGCGCCGGAATGGGTGGTGATGACGTTCTCCCTGGGGAAACGGCCCCGGCGGTGCCGGGGCTCACGGCTGTGCCGCGCGCCCGGGCACCGGTGACCGGGCCGGGAGGCGGCAGCACAGCATAGGGATCACGTCTGACAGTCCGACAACAGCTTTACGTTCCAGGCGGTGTCGCCACGAGCGGTGCCGGTCGGGCGCCGGAGCCCGCCGTCCCGGGGCGGGCCGTCGGTCACGCCGTCGGTCACGCCGTCGACCGGCGGCGGAGCAGGGGCGGGCGGGGCCGGGAGAGGGTCGGAGGGGCCGCGGCCGCCGGGAGTGGGCACCTGTGCGGGGTTCCGCGAGACCGGCGCCGGGCCGGGAAAGGCAGGGGGCCCGGCAGCTGGCCGGGCCCCCTTGGGTACTGCTCTTGTGCTCATGATGACG
Organism: Kitasatospora sp. NPDC022856; assembly: GCF_055561235.1. Classification (NCBI taxonomy): domain Bacteria; kingdom Bacillati; phylum Actinomycetota; class Actinomycetes; order Kitasatosporales; family Streptomycetaceae; genus Kitasatospora; species Kitasatospora sp. NPDC022856. The sequence goes on from NZ_JBVHHE010000006.1 coordinate 198,234, forward strand.
GCCGCGGGGGCCGTCTGCGGACCCGAGGGGTCCCGAGCGATCAGGTCATCAGAGGATGATCAGATAGCGGTAACGTTCTCCGCCTGCGGGCCCTTCGGACCCTGGGTGACGTCGAAGCTGACCGCCTGGTTCTCCTCCAGCGAGCGGAAACCGTTCGCGTTGATGGCGGAGTAGTGGACGAAGACGTCGGGGCCGCCGCCCTCCTGGGCGATGAAGCCGAAGCCCTTCTCAGCGTTGAACCACTTGACGGTTCCCTGAGCCATGCCGTTCTCCTTGCGAGGGACGTATTGGGGGCCACACCGTGTGGCACCCGGTCCGCTGCGCTGATCGCCCTGCCTCCGGACGGGTCCGGAGTTTTTCGATATTGCTGAAAAACTACAAAAAGCCTGCGGTTACATGCTCCGCAGGCTTCAAGTACTGCAAGGGGAATCAAACTGCAACTGAGGGCAACGCTAGCATGCGGTCGCGGTGACGACCAGGGGTGACTTACGGGCCGGACAAGGCGTGTCGCAAGGCCGGTGCGGGGCTTCCGGAAGGGCGGGCATACCCTGCCTGGAGGCCCACGAACAGCAAGGGAGCGGCGCAGTGGCGGTACCGGATGCGGAAACGCACGAGCCCCGGCAGAACCCCCCGGTCAGGCCGCGGGTCGGACACATTCAGTTCCTGAACTGCGTACCCCTCTACTGGGGGCTGGCCAGGACGGGCAATCTGCTCGATCTCGACCTCACCAAGGACACTCCGGAGAAGCTCAGCGACCAGCTGGTCGGCGGCTCCCTCGACATCGGCCCGATCACCTGCGTCGAGTACCTGCGGCACGCGGACGAGCTGCTGGTCCTGCCCGACATCGCGGTCGGCAGCGACGGACCGGTGATGTCCTGCGTGATCGTCAGCAAGGTCCCGCTGGCCGACCTGGACGGCCGCCGGGTCGCCCTCGGCTCCACCAGCCGGACGTCGGTGCGGCTGGCCCGGCTGCTGCTGGAGGAGCGCGAGGGGGTGCGGCCGGAGTACTTCAGCTGCCCGCCCGACCTGGACGCGATGCTCGCCGAGGCCGACGCCGCCGTGCTGATCGGCGACCCGGCGCTGCGGGCCTACCTGGGACAGGCTGCCGACCAGGGCCTGACCGTGCACGACCTCGGCGCGATGTGGAAGGAGTGGACCGGTCTCCCCTTCGTCTTCGCCGTCTGGGCCGCCCGCCGCGACTTCGCCGACCGCAGCCCCGAGCTGACGGCGGCCGTGCACCGGGCCTTCCTGGAGTCCCGCGACCTCTCGCTGGTCGAGGCCGGCGCGGTGGCCGAGCACGCGGCCCGCTGGGAGGAGTTCGACGCCGGGGTGCTGGAGCGCTACTTCAGCGAGGCGCTGGACTTCTCGCTCGGCGAGCGGCAGCTGGCCGGCATGGCCGAGTTCGCCCGCCGGGTCGCCCCGGACAGCGGCTTCGCCCCGGACGTCTCGGTCCGGCTGCTGGAGCCGGCACCGGCGGTGGTCTGACCCCGCCGGGGAGGTCCGACCGCGGGGGAAGGGGTGCACCGGTCCTTCCGCGCCACCCCTCCCGCCCCGCGCGGCCCGGTAGCGTCTGCACGCGAGATCCGTGCGGTCGGCGGTGCCTGGAGGGCGCCGGCGGCGCCGGGCGGTCGAGGGGAGCGTGCGGGATGCAGGCACTGGGGGCGGACGACCCGCGACAGGTCGGCGGGTACCGGCTGCTGCGGCGCCTCGGCGCGGGCGGGATGGGCCGGGTCTACCTCGGCCGGACGGCCGGCGGCCGCACGGTGGCCGTCAAGCTGGTCCGCGGCGAGCTCGCGGAGGACGCCGAGTTCCGGGCGCGGTTCCGGCAGGAGGTCGCCGCCGCCCGCCGGGTCGGCGGCGCCTGGACGGCGCCCGTCCTGGACGCCGACACCGAGGGCGAGCACCCCTGGGTGGCCACCGGCTACGTGGCCGGTCCCGCGCTCGGCACCGCCGTCCGGGACTTCGGCCCGCTGCCCGAACAGGCCGTACGGACCCTCGGAGTCGGGCTCGCCGAGGCGCTGGGCCATGTCCACGGCCTCGGACTGGTGCACCGGGACGTCAAGCCCTCCAACGTCCTGCTGACGCTGGACGGGCCGCGCCTGATCGACTTCGGCATCGCCCGCGCGCTGGACGCGACCAGCGGCTTCACGCAGTCCGGCTACGTGGTCGGCTCGCCCGGCTTCATGTCGCCCGAACAGGCGAACGGGCAGCCGGCCGGGCCGCCGAGCGACGTCTTCTCGCTGGGCGCGGTGCTGGCCTTCGCGGCCACCGGGGTGCAGCCCTTCGGTGAGGGGGTGAGCGTGGCGGTGCTGCTCTACCGGGTGCTGCACGAGGAGCCGGACCTCTCCGGGCTGGCCGGGCCGCTGCGCCCGATCGTGCTGGACTGCCTGGCCAAGGACCCGGCCGCCCGCCCGGCCCCGTGGCAGCTCCGGGAGCGGCTGGACGCCGACGGCGCGGCCACCGTACGGCTCGGGCGGGGCGGCTGGCTGCCGCCCGCGCTGGCGGCGGGGGTCGGCCGCAGCGCGGTCGAACTGCTCGACCTGGAGGGGGAGGTGGAGGCCGGGGGAGCCGCCGCCCCGCGGGGCCCGGCCGCGGCGCCGGACCTGCCGGGCGGCCGGACCCCGACCGACCGGGTGCAGCTCGGCGGCGGGCCGGTCGGTCACCCGCAGGCCGGTCACCCGCAGGCCGGCCACCGGTCGTACGACGATCCGCCCCGCGACGCCGTGCCGCAGGACCGGGCGCCGACCGGGCCGGAGCGGCCGGGGCACCGGGTGCGGAACGCGGCGCTGGTCGCGGTGGCCGTCCTCCTGCTGCTCTCGGCCGGCGGCTACGGCGCCTACCGGGGCTTCCGGGGCGAGGCGGCGGTGGAGCACCCGCCCACCGACGGGCCGACGGTCACGTCCTCGTTCAGCTGGTCGGCCAGTTCGACCTCCACCACCTCCTCGTCCACGACCTCCTCCTCCACCACGCTGCCGCCCGGCCCGGTGCCGCCGGGCACCGGCGGCCCGAGCGTCGTGCCGGCCGGCTTCCTCGGCACCTGGCGCGGGGAGATGACCACCGACAAGGGGCTGCCCGCCGGTACCACCACGCTGGTGATCGGCCCGGCCGCGGTCGGGCAGGAGAACACCACCAGCCGCAACGCCGTCACCGGGCTGATCTCGGTCAGCTGCGAGGGCGCCTGGACGCTGGACTCGGCGTCCGAGGGGAAGCTGGTGTTCACCTCCCGGCTGGTCCGCTCCTCGCTGCCGGGGGCGTGCAGCGGCGGCTCCAACGCGGAGACGCTCACCCTGCAGAAGGACGGCACGATCCGGTTCTCCTCCGCCGATCCGGCGGCCGGGAACCCGACCGGGACGATGCGGAAAGCGGCCTGACGCCGACGCGCGAAAGCGCTGGCGTAGGCTGGTTCGGCCGTACCCGGAAGCACTGAAACGCACAGCAGTACCGAGAGAGAGAAGGCCGCCAGGTGTCCGAGCTCGCAGCGACCACCCTCGATGCGCCCAGCACCGACCTGCAGGCCGTGCTCGACCGGGCGGCCGGCGGTGGCCGGATCAGCCCGGAGGAGGCCCTGGAGCTGTACCGCTCGGCGCCCCTGCACGCGCTCGGCTCGGCGGCCGACGCGGTGCGCCGCCGCCGCTACGCCGGTACCGAGCACATCGCGACGTACATCATCGAGCGGAACATCAACTACACCAACGTCTGCGTGACGGCGTGCAAGTTCTGCGCCTTCTACGTGCCGCCGAAGAGCGACAAGGGCTGGTCCCGCGACCTCGACGAGATCCTGCGCCGCTGCGCGGAGACGGTCGAGCTGGGCGGCACCCAGATCATGTTCCAGGGCGGCCACCACCCGGACTACGGCGTGGAGTACTACGAGCGCGCCTTCGCGGCGATCAAGGCGGACTTCCCGCAGCTGGTGATCCACTCGCTGGGAGCCTCCGAGGTCGACCACATGGCCCGGCTCTCCGGGGTGTCGGTCGAGGAGGCCATCACCCGGATCCACAAGGCGGGCCTGGACTCCTTCGCGGGCGCCGGCGCCGAGCTGCTGCCGGCCCGGCCGCGCAAGGCGATCGCACCGCTCAAGGAGTCCGGCGAGCGCTGGCTGGAGATCATGGAGGCCGCGCACGGCCTGGGCGTGGAGTCCACCTCCACCATGCTGATGGGCACCGGCGAGACCAACGCCGAGCGGATCGAGCACCTGCGGATGATCCGCGACGTGCAGGACCGCACCGGCGGGTTCCGCGCCTTCATCCCGTACACCTACCAGCCGCAGAACAACCACCTCAAGGGCTCCACCCAGGCGACCGTCTTCGAGTACCTGCGGATGATCGCGATCGCCCGGCTGTTCCTCGACAACGTCGCGCACATCCAGGGCTCCTGGCTGACCACCGGCAAGGAGGCCGGCCAGCTGTCCCTGCACTACGGCGCGGACGACCTCGGCTCGGTCATGCTGGAGGAGAACGTGGTCTCGGCGGCCGGCGCCAAGCACCGGTCCAACCTCACCGAGCTGATCCACCTGATCCGGGCCGCCGACCGCGTCCCGGCCCAGCGCTCGACCACCTACGAGCACCTGCGGGTGCTGGACGACCCGGCCAACGACCCGGTCGACCCGCGGGTCGCCTCGCACATCGCCTCCACGGCGATCGCGGGCGGCACCGCGCACCCCGAGCTGAAGATCCTCGACAACGGCTGACGCCGGCGTCCGGGGCGCCCGCCGCAGGGGCGCCCCCGCCGGCCCCGCAACGGTGACCTCGCCATGCTGACGCTGCACCGGGCCGCCCTCGTGCTGCCCGACCCCGCCGACCCCACCGCCCCGTCCGTCGCCGACGGGGCGGTGCTGGTGCACGGCGAACTGATCGCCGCCCTGGGCCGCCACGCCGAGCTGGCCGCCGCCCACCCCCGGGCCCGGCTGCGCGACTGGGGCGACGCCCTGCTCACCCCCGGGCTGCGCAACCCGTACGGGCACTGGCTGCTGGAGAGCGCGTACCACCCGGACCCGCGCGAGGAGCTCGGGGACGCGCCGGTGCCCGGTGGACTGCTGGGGGAGGCCGACGAGGCGCGCTGCGGCGCGAGCGCCCGGCGCGGGCTGCAGCGGATGCTCGGCTCCGGGGTGACGGCGGTGGCCGGCCCGTTCGAGCGGGCTGCGGTGCGGACGGCGGTGGCCCGGTCCGGGCTGGCCGCGCTGCCCGGTCCGGCCGGTCCCCCCGGTGCGGAGGGGCCGCTGGACCCGCTCGCCGTGCTGCCGCTCGCGGCTGCGGTGCACGGGCGGCTGGCCGTGGGCGGGCGGGCCGACTTCGCGGTGTTCGCGCCGGCCGGCGCCGCCGGTGCCGGTGCGTCCGGTGCCGGTGCCTCCGACGGCGCTCGCGGGCCGGCCCCGCGGCCGGCCGGCTGCCTGGCGACGGTCCTGGCCGGGCGGTTGGTGTACCGCCGACGCTGAGCCCCGGCTACTCGCGGGTAGCCGGACTCCCGTGCGACGTACGGTCGTTCCTTCGTGTGCCGCCGAACTGCGGTGTCGGCCATATTGTCTGATTCACCCTTCGCCGTGACCTGAGGGCCCGCCAGCGGATACGATCCCGGCAGCTCAGTCCGCACCCTCACCACGCACCACCCGTCCCCGCGGGTGGCGGGGCCCCGTCCCAGGCCCCGAAGGCTAGCCAGGACAGGAACCATGCGATCCGCGACCGTCCCCCCGCCGCGCTTCCCGCGGTTGGGCCGTGGCTGGTACCTCACCGCCGTGCTCAGTGCCGTGCTGGCCGTCGGCATGTGCCTGCTCGGCTGGCGCCAGACCGAGCAGGCCGACCGGATCGGCGCGCACCCGGTGAGAGTGGACGGCGTCGTCACCCAGATGCCCTCGGGCGGCGGCTCCTACAGCACCGTCAGCTACCGGGCCGCCGGCCAGCAGCACACCGCCGCCGCGCTGCCGCTGGCGGACGGCGCCAAGGTCGGTGACGCGGTCTGCCTGGAGCACGCCGCCGACGACCCGGGCGCGGTCCGGATCTGCGGCGCCACCTACCCGCAGCCGGTCGGCGTCGGACTGGCCCGGTTCAGCGTGCCGGTGGCCGTCGTGCTCTTCCTGGTCTGCGTGCTGAGGATCCGCCGGCACCGCCGGGCGGTCGCCATCCGCAGCGGCACCGGGCGGTTCGCGACCACCGTGGCGCTGGCGACCGGCGCGCTGGCCGAGGGGATGCCCGCGATAACGCAGGGCAAGCGCTCGCGCCGCAGGCGGCGTTCGGGTGGCCGGCGCGGCCTGCACTGAGGCCGCGCGCCCTCCGGGGCACGCCCCGGGCCGGGGCGGTGACGGGCCGCGCGGAGCGCCCGCGACGGGCGGGCGGCGTGCCCCCTTGCCGAACCCGCCGGTGGCAGGGTGAACAATGGGGGCGTGACCCGAGCCTCTCTGGACAAGCAGCCGCACGAAGTCGCCGCCATGTTCGACGACGTCGCGGCCAAGTACGACCGCACCAACGACGTGCTTTCCCTCGGCCAGGCCCGTGCCTGGCGCCGGGCGGTGGCCGAGGCGGTGGCCGCCGGTCCGGGCGACGTCGTGCTCGACCTCGGGGCCGGTACCGGCACCTCCTCGTTGCCCTTCGCCGAGGCGGGCGCCACGGTCGTCCCGTGCGACTTCTCGGTCGGCATGCTCGCGGAGGGCAAGCGCCGCCACCCCGAACTGCCGCTCACCGCGGGGGACGCGACCAGGCTGCCGTTCGCCGACGGCACCTTCGACTCGGTGACGATCTCCTTCGCGCTGCGCAACGTGCAGGACACCGACGCGGCGCTGAGCGAGATGTTCCGGGTCACCAAGCCCGGCGGCAAGCTGGTGATCTGCGAGTTCTCGACGCCGACCTGGACGCCGCTGCGGACGGTCTACACCGAGTACCTGATGCGCGCGCTGCCGCCGGTGGCCACCGCGGTCAGCAGCAACCCGGACGCCTACGTCTACCTCGCCGAGTCCATCCGGGAGTGGCCGGACCAGCCGGAGCTGGCCGCGAAGCTCCAGGAGGCCGGCTGGTCCAAGGTCGCCTGGCGCAACCTGACCGGCGGGATCGTCGCCCTGCACCGGGCGTACAAGGTCTCCTAGGGCCCGGTCCGACGGTCCGCGCGCTGGTGCGGCGCGAACGGTCGGACCGGCCACGGCCTGGGCCGCTCGATGGTGGTGGCCGGGCTCCGCACGGCTCGATCGGCACCTCCCTCGCCAGTGCCGTCATCGGTGCGGTGCTCGCGCGCACGGCGGTCCCCTTCGGGCCGGCGCAGGTGCCCTCGCTCGGCGGCTTCCGGGCGAGGTTCGCGATCGGTGCCGGGGCGGCGGCGCTCGGGGTGCTGGTCATCGCCTTCACCCCGCGCCGGCGGCGGGAGGCGGCGCCGGTGGTGCTCACGGTGGTGCCGGACGGCGCCGGCGCGGACCGCGGGGACACCACCGGGGACACCACCGGCGTCAGCCGCGCGCGGCTGACGCCGCGGACGCCGTCCTCGGACCCCGGCCCGGGGGCGGCAACTAGACTGCCGGGGTCAACGCCTCCGTCCCCAGCCGTAGCTCCAGGAGAGTGCCCACCGTGTCCGAGACCGCAGCCGACCTGACGAAGCCGGACAGCCCCGTGGAGAGCACCGCGGACGTCATCGTGGTCGGCGCGGGCCCGGCCGGCGCCACCACCGCGTACTACCTCGCCCAGGCCGGGCTGGACGTGCTGCTGCTGGAGAAGACGTCGTTCCCCCGCGAGAAGGTCTGCGGCGACGGTCTGACGCCCCGTGCCACCAAGCAGCTGGTCGACATGGGGATCGACGTGTCGACCGGGAACGGCTGGCTGCACAACAAGGGCCTGCGGATCATCGGCGGCGGGGTCCGGCTGGAGCTGGACTGGCCGGAGCTGTCCGCGTTCCCCGACTACGGGCTGGTCCGCAAGCGCGCCGACTTCGACGAGCTGCTCGCCCGTCAGGCGGAGAAGGCCGGCGCCCGGCTGTACGAGCGGTGCAACGTCAGCGGCCCGGTGCTGGACGACCGGACCGGCCGGATCGTCGGCGTCACCGCCCGGCTCGCCGACGAGAAGCGTGCGGTGACCTTCCGCGCCCCGCTGGTCGTCGCGGCCGACGGCAATTCCACCCGGCTCTCGCTGGCCATGGGCCTGCACCGCCGGGAGGACCGTCCGATGGGCGTCGCCTACCGGACGTACTTCAACTCCCCGCGCCACGACGACGACTACCTGGAGTCCTGGCTGGAGCTGTGGGACACCCGCGCCGGGGAGCGCAAGCTGCTGCCCGGCTACGGCTGGATCTTCGGCATGGGCGACGGCACCTCCAACGTCGGCCTCGGCATCCTCAACTCCTCGCCCGCTTTCGGCGAGCTGGACTGGCGCGACGTGCTCAAGGCCTGGTGCGCGAGCATGCCGGCGGAGTGGGGCTACACCCCCGAGAACATGACCGACCCGATCCGCGGCGCCGCCCTGCCGATGGCCTTCAACCGGCAGCCGCACTACACCCGCGGCCTGCTGCTGGTCGGTGACGCGGGCGGCATGGTCAACCCGTTCAACGGCGAGGGCATCGCCTACGCGATGGAATCCGGCCAGATCGCGGCCGGCGTCATCGTCCAGGCCAACGCCCGGGTGACGGAGGGCGGCCGCGAGCGCGCCCTCCAGGCGTACCCGCGCATCCTCAAGGACGTCTACGGCGGCTACTACACCCTCGGCCGCGCCTTCGTGAAGCTCATCGGCAACCCCAAGGTGATGCAGCTCGCCACCCAGCGCGGCCTGACCCACCCGATGCTGATGAAGTTCGTGCTCAAGATGCTGGCCAACCTGACCGACCCGCAGGGCGGCGACGCCATGGACCGCATCATCAACGGCCTCGCCCGGGTCGCCCCGAACGCCTGATCCGCCGCCGCCCGGAGCTCCGGGCGGCCCCGGGGGCGCTCCCGTACGGTTCCGGTGACGCCGGCCGCCGTACGGGAGCGGGGTTCAGCGGGCGCTGATCCGCACGTTCCGGAACTTCACCGGGAGGGTCGGGAAGCCGTCGCCGGGGCCGTTCTGGTCGTCCTCGCCGCCCGCCGCGATCTTCTGCAGGACGTCCAGGCCGGCGGTCACCCGGCCGAACGGGGTGTAGGCGGGGGAGAGCTTGGTGTCCTTCCAGACGATGAAGAACTGGCTGCCGTTGGTGTTCGGCCCGGCGTTGGCCATGGCCACGGTGCCGGCGGGGTAGGTGGCACCGGTGAGGTTCTCGTCGGGGAACGAGTAGCCCGGGCCGCCGCTGCCGGTACCGGTCGGGTCGCCGCACTGCAGGACGAAGATCCGCTGGGTGGTGAGCCGGTGGCAGTGGCTCTTGTCGAAGTAGTCGTGCTCGGCGAGGAAGCGGAACGAGAACGTCGTGCAGGGCGCCTCGGCGGTCAGGGCCCGGAAGGTGATCGCGCCCTGGCCGGTCTTCAGGGTCGCCTGGTAGGGCTTGGCGGCCTTCTTGGCGTCGAAGACCGGGATGCCCTTGAAGTTGTCGGCGGGCACGGCCGGGGTGTACGCGCAGCCGGGGGCCGCGGGCGGGGCCGGCGCGGGGTCCGCCGCGGCGGTGCCGGTGGTCGCGGCCAGCAGGAGGACGGTGGCGGCGGCGGGCAGCGCCCAGTGCTTGCGCCTCATGTGACGGGCCTTCCGGGGGGTGGTGGACGGCTGGATTGTCATGGCGACATCATCCATGGCCGGGCGGGGATCCGGTAGACGTCGGGGGCCGGTGGTGGGCGGTGGGTGGCAGGGGCGGGTGGCGCCCCCGTCGCCGTGGGCGTCCGGATGGGAGGAGTGCGCCGAAAGCCGTTGATCGCGGGCGGGGCGGTGCGCGAGGATGGCGGACCTTGGCGCGGGTCCGTCCGAGCGGGCCCGCGGTGCTCCGAGATCCGTCCGACGTCGTACGGGAGTCTCCTCGTCCGCCCCGTTCGCCTTCGGAGAGGTCCCGCCCATGCGCCCGTCACCCGCCCTGCTCCGTGATGTACCCGTGCTGCTGGTGGCGGTGGTGTGGGGGTCGAGCTTCCTCGCGGTGCAGCAGGTGGCCGGGCCGGGGACGGTGGTGGCGATGCTGGTGCTGCGCTTCGGGCTGGTGCTGCCGCTGCTGGGGGTCCTCGCCCGGCGGGCGCTGCGGGGGATGGGCCGGGCCGAGTGGCTGGGCGGGGCGGTGCTGGGCCTGGTGCTCGGCGGGGTCTTCCTGCTGGAGACCTACGGCGCGGTGCACACCTCCGCGACCAACGCCGGGCTGATCATCAGCCTCACGATGGTCTTCACCCCGCTCGCGGAGAGCGCGCTCACCCGGACACCGCTGCCGCGGGCCTTCCTCGCGGCGGCCGGGCTGGCCGTGCTGGGCGTCGCCCTGCTCACCGGCGGCGGCGGGCTGAAGGCGCCCACCTCCGGTGACCTGCTGGTGCTCGGCGCCGCCGTGGTGCGGACGGCGCACGTCCTGGCGATGTCCCGGGTCCGGGCCATCCGGAACACCGACAACCTGGGTCTCACCTGGGTCCAACTCGCCACCGCCACGGTGGTGTTCGCCCTCGCCGCGCCGTTCGCCGGGCCGCTGCCGTGGACCGTCGCCGCCTCGTACGGGCCGACCGAGTGGGCCTGGCTGCTGCATCTGGCGCTGCTCTGCACGCTGTTCGCCTTCCTGGTGCAGATGTGGGCGGTCCGGGCCACCTCGCCGTCCCGGGTCAGCCTGCTGCTCGGCACCGAGCCGCTCTGGGCCGCCGTCTTCGGGATCGCCCTGGCCGGCAACCACTTGGGCCCGGTGGCGCTGGTCGGCGGCGCGATCGTCCTGGTCGCCACCGAGTGGGGGCGCCGCACCGCCGTCGGCGCCGCGCGGCCCGAACCCCGGCCGGTGGAGCCGGCCCCGGCGTCGGTCTGACCGACCGCCCGCGACCGCCCGGCGTCGGTCTGACCGACCGCCCGCGACCGCCCGGCGTCACAGCCCTGTGTGACGGCCCTGGGCGGCAGTTCGTCGAGCCTTGGTCCCGGGTCGTGGAAACGGACGCTCGCGCGCTTGTGAACGAAGGGTCAAGCGGGCGTTCGGAGCCCCGCCACCCCTGCGGGTGAGACGCTATAACACGTCAACATGACGCCCGGAAATTTGCTCTGGGCGCTGCGTAGTTGATATAGGAGCGAAGCTCTGACCTGCCAGTTCGCAGATGAATGCGACGTGTTGTGACCATTTGACTGCTTTGCGTCGACAACTCTGGTCATGTTCACTTTCGGCAGCATTCCAGGGGTGGCGTAGATCACAAAGATCGCCCTGAACTGCGTGTCGCAGATCACAAGCCGACGGGCATAGGATGCGCTCGTTCCAGGCTTTGTGAACTGCCTCACATGGGGTGGATCTCGGGAACTGGAACGCGGGCCACCACAGCGTGACCCGGCGGTTCCGATCTGCAGTCAAGGACGACTGGACGGAGGGAGCGGGGGCTATGAATGCCTACGCGCCGATCCTCGTACTCGGTGCCATCGCGGCGGCGTTCGCGGTCGGCTCCGTCGTGATGGCCTCACTGACCGGGCCCAAGCGGTACAACCGGGCCAAGTTGGAGGCGTACGAGTGCGGCATCGAGCCGACCCCGCAGCCCGTGGGCGGCGGTCGGTTCCCGATCAAGTACTACCTGACGGCGATGCTCTTCATCGTCTTCGACATCGAGATCGTCTTCCTTTATCCGTGGGCGGTGAGCTTCGACGCCCTGGGGATCTTCGGGCTGGTCGAGATGCTCCTGTTCATCGCCACCGTCTTCGTCGCCTACGCCTACGTCTGGCGCCGCGGCGGTCTGGAGTGGGACTGAGGGCGGGGCGGCCGCTGACTTTGTGAACGGGCGGACAAGCCCGGGCGCGTGCAGAGGCCCGAACCAGCGCACGGACCACCGGACTTGAGGGCACTGAGGGCATTGAGAGGGATCTGATGGGAATCGAGGAGAAGCTGCCGAGCGGCTTTCTGCTCACGAGTGTGGAGACGGCCGCGGGCTGGGTGCGCAAGGCGTCGCTCTTCCCGGCCACCTTCGGACTCGCCTGCTGCGCGATCGAGATGATGACCACCGGGGCCGGCCGCTACGACCTGGCCCGGTTCGGGATGGAGGTCTTCCGGGGCTCCCCCCGGCAGGCCGACCTGATGATCGTGGCAGGCCGGGTGAGCCAGAAGATGGCGCCGGTGCTGCGCCAGGTGTACGACCAGATGCCCAACCCGAAGTGGGTCATCTCGATGGGGGTCTGCGCCTCCTCGGGCGGGATGTTCAACAACTACGCGATCGTGCAGGGCGTCGACCACATCGTCCCGGTGGACATCTACCTCCCCGGGTGTCCGCCCCGCCCGGAGATGCTGCTGGACGCCATCCTGAAGCTCCACGACAAGATCCAGCACGAGCCGCTGGGCGCGAACCGGCGCCGGGCCGAGGAGCTGGGCGAGGCACTGGCCCTCACGGCCACCCCGGTGAGCGAGATGCGGGGGCAGCTGCGATGAGCGACCAGGTACCCGGAACCCGCAGCGACCCGGAGCAGCCGCGCCGGGAGATCCCCGTCGAGGTGGTCGGCCGGCGCCAGGGCATGTTCGGCGCCCAGGGCAGCGGCGACACCTCCGGCTTCGGCGGGCTCAACACCACGGTCGTCCTGCCGTCCGCGAGCGAACGCCCCTACGGCGGCTGGTTCGACGAGGTCGCGGACGAGCTGGAGGGCGCGCTGGAGGAGCAGGGCCTCGACCCGGCGGACGTGATCGAGAAGACCGTCGTCGACCGCGCCGAGCTCACCTTCCACATCGCCCGCGAACACCTGCTGCGGACGGTGCGCATCCTGCGCGACGACCCCGCGCTCCGCTTCGAGCTCTGCCTCGGCGTGAGCGGCGTGCACCACCCCGGCGACCGGGGGCGGGAACTGCACGCGGTCTACCACCTGCGGTCGATCACCCACGGCCGGCTGATCAGGGTGGAGGTCAGCGCGCCGGACGCCGATCCGCGGATCCCGTCGGTGGTCACCGTCTACCCGACCAACGACTGGCACGAGCGCGAGGCCTACGACTTCTTCGGCCTGGTCTTCGAGGGCCACCCCGCGCTCACCCGGATCATGATGCCGGACGACTGGCTGGGCCACCCGCAGCGCAAGGACTACCCGCTCGGCGGCATCCCCGTCGAGTACAAGGGCGCCCAGATCCCGGCACCCGACCAGCGGAGGTCGTACAGCTGATGAGTACTCGGCACTACGAAGAGGCGGCGGCCGGCGAGGCCGCCCACGCCGGCGCCCGCGAGACCACCGAGGGCCGGGTCTTCACCGTCACCGGGGGCGACTGGGGCGAGGTGGTCGAAGCCGTCGGCCGGGCCGACGACGAACGCATCATCGTCAACATGGGCCCCCAACACCCCTCCACCCACGGGGTGCTGCGGCTGATCCTGGAGATCGACGGCGAGACGGTGAAGGAGGCCCGCTGCGGCATCGGCTACCTCCACACCGGCATCGAGAAGAACATGGAGTTCCGCAGCTGGGTCCAGGGCACCACCTTCGTGACCCGGATGGACTACCTGACGCCGCTGTTCAACGAGACCGCGTACTGCCTCGCGGTCGAGAAGCTGCTCGGCATCACCGACGACGTCCCGGACCGGGCCAGCGTCATCCGCGTCCTGATGATGGAGCTCAACCGGATCTCCTCGCACCTGGTCTGCCTGGCCACCGGCGGCATGGAGATCGGCTCCACCACGCTGATGATCTACGGCTTCCGGGACCGCGAACTCATCCTGGACGTCTTCGAGCTGGTCACCGGCCTGCGGATGAACCACGCGTACGTCCGCCCCGGCGGCCTCGCCCAGGACCTCCCGCCCGGCGCCGTCGACCAGATCCACGAGGCGGTGAAGACCCTCCGCTCGCGGATGCACGAGTACGACAAGCTCGCCACCGGCAACCCGGTGTTCAAGGCCCGGCTGGTCGACGTCGGCTTCCTCGACCTGGCCGGCTGCCTGGCCCTCGGCGCCACCGGCCCGATCCTGCGCGCCACCGGCCTGCCGAACGACCTGCGCAAGAGCGACCCGTACTGCGGCTACGAGGACTACGACTTCGAGGTCGCGACCGCCGACAGCGCCGACTCCTACGGCCGGTTCCTGATCCGGCTGGAGGAGATGCGCCAGTCGCTGCGGATCGTCGAGCAGTGCCTGGAGCGGCTGCGCCCCGGCCCGGTCATGGTGGCCGACAAGAAGATCGCCTGGCCGGCCCAGCTGGCCGTCGGCCCGGACGGCATGGGCAACTCGCTCGACCACATCCGCAAGATCATGGGCACCTCGATGGAAGCCCTGATCCACCACTTCAAGCTGGTCACCGAGGGCTTCCGGGTCCCGGCCGGCCAGGCGTACACGGCGGTCGAGTCGCCCAAGGGCGAGCTGGGCGTGCACGTGGTCAGCGACGGCGGCACGCGCCCGTACCGGGTGCACTTCCGGGACCCGTCGTTCACCAATCTGCAGTCGATGGCGGCGATGTGCGAGGGCGGCCAGGTCGCCGACGTGATCGTCGCGGTGGCCGGGATCGACCCGGTGATGGGAGGCGTGGACCGGTGACAGACGTCCAGTTGGGGATGCCGGCACTGCCGGCCAGGCCGTACCCCGAGGAGGTGCGTGCCCGCCTCGCCGCCGACGCGGAGGAGCTGATCGGCCGCTACCCGGTGGCCCGGTCCGCACTGCTGCCGCTGCTGCACCTGGTGCAGGCCGAGGAGGGCTTCGTCAGCACGACCGGCATCCGGTTCTGCGCCGAGCAGTTGGACCTCACCACCGCCGAGGTCACCGCCGTCGCGACCTTCTACACCATGTACCGGCGCCGGCCGGCCGGGAAGTACCACGTCGGGGTCTGCACCAACACCCTGTGCGCGGTGCTCGGCGGCGACCAGATCTTCGACGAGCTCCAGCAGCACCTCGGGGTCGGCAACAACGAGACCACCGAGGACGGCGAGATCTCGATCGAGCACATCGAGTGCAACGCCGCCTGCGACTACGCCCCCGTGGTGATGGTGAACTGGGAGTTCTTCGACGACCAGACCCCGGAGAGCGCCCGTCGGCTGGTCGACGACCTGCGGGCCGGCCGGGAGGTCCACCCCACCCGCGGCGCCCGGCTCTGCAGCTTCAAGGAGTCCGCCCGCATCCTGGCCGGCTTCCCCGACGAGCGCCCCGGCGCCGTCGACGAGTCCGGTGCCGGCGGCGCGCCCTCGCTGGCCGGCCTGCGCCTCGCCAAGGGCGAGGCCCTGCCCGGGACCGGTGGCACCCGGGTCGTCTCGCCCCGTCACGAAGGGACCGAAGCGTGATGACCTCCGCCGAGCCGGCCGAGAAGTTGCTCACCCCCGTGCTCTCCGCGTCCTGGGACGACAGCCGCCCCTGGACGCTCGCCACCTACCGCCGCCACGCGGGGTACGAGGGGCTGAAGGCCGCCCTCGCGATGCCCCCGGACGACGTGATCGCGCTGGTCAAGGACTCCGGGCTGCGCGGTCGCGGCGGCGCCGGCTTCCCCACCGGCATGAAGTGGCAGTTCATCCCGCAGAACGACGGCAAGCCGCACTACCTGGTGGTCAACGCGGACGAGTCCGAGCCGGGTACCTGCAAGGACATCCCGCTGCTGTTCGCCAACCCGCACGCGCTGATCGAGGGCATGATCATCGCCTCCTACGCGATCCGCTGCGACCACGCGTTCATCTACCTGCGCGGCGAGGTCGTCCCGGTGCTGCGCCGGCTCCAGGCCGCGGTCGCCGAGGCGTACGGGGCCGGGCTGCTCGGCAAGAACATCCTGGGCTCCGGCACCGACCTCGACATCACCGTGCACGCCGGCGCCGGCGCCTACATCTGCGGCGAGGAGACGGCCCTGCTGGACTCGCTGGAGGGGCGCCGCGGCCAGCCCCGGCTGCGCCCGCCGTTCCCGGCGATCGCCGGCCTCTACGCCTGCCCGACGGTGGTCAACAACGTCGAGTCGATCGCCTCGGTGCCGCCGATCCTGGCCCGCGGCAAGGAGTGGTTCAAGAGCCTGGGCACCGAGAAGTCCCCCGGCTTCACGCTCTACTCGCTCTCCGGTCACGTCACCAACCCCGGCCAGTACGAGGCCCCGCTCGGCGTCACGCTGCGCCAGCTGCTGGAGATCAGCGGCGGCGTCCGGACCGGGCACCGGCTGAAGTTCTGGACCCCGGGCGGCTCCTCCACCCCGATGTTCACCGACGAGCACCTCGACGTCCCGCTCGACTACGAGGGCGTCGGCGCGGCCGGCTCGATGCTCGGCACCAAGGCCCTCCAGGTCTTCGACGAGACCACCTGCGTGGTCCGGGCCGTCACCCGCTGGACGGAGTTCTACGCCCACGAGTCCTGCGGAAAGTGCACGCCCTGCCGCGAGGGGACGTACTGGCTCGTCCAACTGCTCAAGCGGATCGAGGCCGGCGGGGGCGTCGACGGCGACCTGGAGAAGCTGCTCGACATCGCCGACAACATCAACGGCAAGTCCTTCTGCGCGCTGGGGGACGGCGCGGCCAGCCCGATCGTCTCCTCGCTCCAGCACTTCCGGGCCGAGTACGAGCAGCACCTGGCCGAGCGCCGCTGCCCGTTCGACCCGGCCGCCTCCACCGTCTGGGCCGACGGCCCCCGCCCCGGCCACCAGTCCGCCACCGAAAGGGAGGTGCACGCGTGACGATCACAGAACCAGCCACCTCCAAGGCCGCGGTCGACCTGGTCACGCTCACCATCGACGGCATCGAAGTGCAGGTCCCCAAGGGGACGTTGGTGATCCGGGCGGCCGAGCAGATCGGCACCCAGATCCCGCGCTTCTGCGACCACCCGCTGCTCGACCCGGCCGGCGCCTGCCGGCAGTGCATCGTCGAGATCGAGGGGCAGCGCAAGCCCGTCGCCTCCTGCACCATCCCGGTCGCCGAGGGCATGGTGGTCCGCACGCAGGTCAGCTCGCCGGTCGCCGAGAAGGCCCAGCGCGGCGTGATGGAACTGCTGCTGATCAACCACCCGCTGGACTGCCCGGTCTGCGACAAGGGCGGCGAGTGCCCGCTGCAGAACCAGGCGATGTCCACCGGGGACACCGACTCCCGCTTCGAGGGGATGAAGCGGACGTACCAGAAGCCGGTGCCGATCAGCACCCAGGTGCTGCTGGACCGCGAACGCTGCGTGCTCTGCGCCCGCTGCACCCGCTTCTCGCAGCAGATCGCCGGGGACCCCTTCATCGACCTGGTCGAGCGCGGCGCCCTCCAGCAGGTCGGCACCGGCGCGGGGGACGACTTCGAGTCGTACTTCTCCGGCAACACCATCCAGATCTGCCCGGTCGGCGCGCTCACCTCGGCGGCTTATCGTTTCCGCTCGCGCCCGTTCGACCTGGTCTCCTCGCCGAGCGTCTGCGAGCACTGCTCCTCCGGCTGCGCGCAGCGCACCGACCACCGGCGCGGCAAGGTGCTGCGGCGCCTCGCCGGCGAGGACCCGGCGGTCAACGAGGAGTGGAACTGCGACAAGGGCCGGTTCGCCTTCCGCTACGCGCAGCAGCGCGACCGGCTCGCCACCCCGCTGGTCCGCGACCCGGCGACGGGCGAACTCGTCGCCGCCTCCTGGCCGGAGGCGCTGGCCCGGGCCGCCGAGGGGCTGCGCGGCGCCCGCGCCGGAGTGCTCACCGGCGGCCGGGTCACCGTCGAGGACGCCTACGCCTACGCCAAGTTCGCCCGGGTGGTGCTCGGCACCAACGACGTGGACTTCCGGGCCCGCCCGCACAGCGGCGAGGAAGCGGACTTCCTGGCCGCCGCCGTCGCCGGCCGGGGCACCGACCTCGGCCCGGGCGGCGTCGACTACGAGCAACTGGAGGCCGCCCCGGCGGTGCTGCTCGCGGGCTTCGAGCCCGAGGAGGAGTCGCCGATCGTCTTCCTGCGGCTGCGCAAGGCCACCCGGGCCACCGGCCTCAAGGTGTTCTCGATCGCCGCCTACGGCTCCCGGGGCCTGGGCAAGCTGCGCGGCGCCCTGCTGCCGGCCGCCCCCGGCACCGAGGCCGAGTGGCTCGGCGCCCTCGCCGCCGACGAGCCGCTGAACGACGACGCGGGCCGCGCCGCCGAACTGCTCCGCACCCCCGGCGCCGTCATCCTGGCCGGCGAGCGGCTGGCCGCCGCCCCCGGCGCGCTGACCGCCGCGCTGCGCCTCGCGCACGCCACCGGCGCCCGGCTCGCCTGGATCCCGCGCCGGGCCGGCGAACGCGGCGCCGTCGAGGCCGGCGCGCTGCCCGGGCTGCTGCCCGGCGGCCGCCCGGTCGCCGCCCCGGCCGCCCGGGCCGAGGCCGCCGCCGCCTGGGGCGTGGCCGAACTCCCCGCCCGGCTCGGCCGGGACACCGACCAGATCCTCGCGGCCGCAGCCCACGGCGACCTGGACGCGCTGCTGGTCGGCGGCGTCGACCCGGACGACCTGCCGGACCCGGTGCTCGCCGAGGAGGCGCTGGCCACCGCGCGGTTCGTGGTCTCGCTGGAGCTGCGCCCGTCCGCCGTCACCGCCGTGGCCGACGTCGTCCTGCCGGTCGCCGCGGTGGCCGAGAAGGCCGGGACCTTCCTGGACTGGGAGGGCCGGGTGCGGATGTTCGAGGCCGCGCTCAAGCCCGACCAGCAGATGGGCCGGCACCTGTACCCGGACCTGCGGGTGCTGAACATGCTGGCGGACGCGCTGGGCCACCGGCTGGGCCTGCCCGACGTCCGGGCCGCCCGGTTGGAGCTGGACCGCTTCGAGCCGTGGACCGGCGACCACCCGGCCGCCCCCGCCGCGCACCCCGGACTGCTGCCCCGGCCGGCCACCGGCCAGGCGGTGCTCGCCGGCTGGCGCCAGCTGCTGGACAACGGCTCGCTCCAGCAGGGCGACCCGCACCTGGCCGGCACCCGGCACCCGGCGGTCGCCCGGATCTCACCGGCCACCGCCGAGGAGGTCGGCGCTACCGGGGTGCCCGCCGCGGCGCTGCGCCCGGCCCTGCGGCTGACCGGCCCGGCCGGGTCGCTCACCCTGCCGCTGGAGATCACCAAGGACATCCCGGACCGGACGGTCTGGATCCCGCTCAACTCCACCCCGGGCGGCGCCCACCGCGCCCTGGGCACCGGCGTGGGCCACCTGGTCACGATCGCGGCCGACACGATCGCCGTCGCCACCGCGGACGCCACCCCGGACGCCGGTGCCGACGCCGGTGCGGAGCCCCCGGCGACCACCGGCGCGGCGACGGCCGGCACCCCGACCACCGCCCCGACCGCCCCGACCGCCGAGGGGGAGCACCGATGAACCTCGCCGCGTACGAGACCCTGGGCTTCTTCGGCCGCGACCCCTGGTGGCTGGTCCTGCTCAAGGCCGTCTTCTGCTTCGCGTTCCTGGTCGGCACGGTGCTGATCGCGATCGTCTGGGAGCGCAAGGTGGTGGCCTGGATGCAGCTGCGCATCGGCCCCAACCGGCACGGCCCCTGGGGCATGCTGCAGTCGCTCGCCGACGGCGTGAAGCTGGCGCTCAAGGAAGACCTGGTGGTCAAGGGCGCCGACAAGGTGGTCTACATCCTGGCCCCGATCGTCTGCGCCATCCCCGCGTTCATGGCCTTCGCGGTGATCCCCTTCGGCCCGGCCGGCGACGAGGTGTCGGTCTTCGGCACCCGGACCCCGCTGCAGCTGACGGACTTCCCGGTGGCGCTGCTGTACATCCTGGCCACCGCCTCGGTGGGGATCTACGGCATCGTGCTGGCCGGCTGGTCCTCCGGCTCGACCTACCCGCTGCTCGGCGGGCTGCGCTCCTCGGCCCAGATGATCAGCTACGAGATCGCGATGGGCCTGTCCTTCGCGGCGGTGTTCATCTACTCGGGGTCGATGTCCACCTCGGAGATCGTCTCCTCGCAGCAGCCGACCTGGTTCGCGGTGCTGCTGCCGGTCTCCTTCATCGTCTACATCATCGCCATGGTCGGCGAGACCAACCGGGCGCCGTTCGACCTCCCGGAGGCCGAGGGCGAGCTGGTCGGCGGCTTCAACACCGAGTACTCCTCGCTGAAGTTCGCGATGTTCATGCTGGCCGAGTACGTCAACATGGTCACCGTCTCGGCCGTCGCCTCCACGCTCTTCCTGGGCGGCTGGCGGGCGCCCTGGCCGGTCTCCACCTTCTGGGAGGGGGCCAACCACGGCTGGTGGCCGATGCTCTGGATCACGCTGAAGATCCAGCTGCTGCTCTTCTTCTTCATCTGGCTGCGCGGCACGCTGCCCCGGCTTCGCTACGACCAGTTCATGAAGCTCGGCTGGAAGGTCCTGATCCCGGTCTCGCTGGTCTGGCTGGTCATGGTGGCCAGCGTCCGGGCGCTGCGCAACGAGGGCTACGACTTCGGCGAGGTGGTGCTGTACGTCGGTGCGCCGGCCGGCGCCGTCCTGCTGCTGGCCCTGCTCCGGGACACCCTGAAGAAGGGGCCCGAACCGGCCGGCCCGGAGGCCGAGGGCGCGCCGCCCGGCGGCGAGTTCGACCCGATGGCCGGCGGCTACCCGGTGCCCCCGCTGCCCGGCCAGCAGCTCCCGCCGGTCCCGCGCCGGCCCAGCCGCGCCCCGAAGCAACTCCAGGACGCCCTCAACGGGTCCGACCATTCCGAAGGGAGCTGACCGCGATGTCGTCCGACCAGAACGACAGGACCGACAAGCCGTCCGTCCTCGGGCCGGCCGCCGGCTTCGGCGTGACCTTCAAGGCCATGTTCAAGAAGCGGCTCACCGAGCAGTACCCGGAGCAGAAGAAGCCCACCGCTCCGCGTTTCCACGGCCGCCACCAGCTGAACCGGCACCCGGACGGCCTGGAGAAGTGCGTCGGCTGCGAGCTCTGCGCCTGGGCCTGCCCGGCCGACGCGATCTACGTGGAGGGCGCCGACAACCGCGAGGACGAGCGCTACTCGCCGGGTGAGCGGTACGGGGCGGTCTACCAGATCAACTACGCCCGCTG
Organism: Kitasatospora sp. NPDC022856; assembly: GCF_055561235.1. Lineage (NCBI taxonomy): Bacteria > Bacillati > Actinomycetota > Actinomycetes > Kitasatosporales > Streptomycetaceae > Kitasatospora > Kitasatospora sp. NPDC022856. Next base: position 219,112 of record NZ_JBVHHE010000006.1, read on the forward strand.
CATCCTCTGCGGCCTCTGCATCGAGGCCTGCCCGACCCGCGCGCTCACCATGACCAACGAGTACGAACTCGCGGACTCCTCGCGCCAGGACCTCATCTTCACCAAGGACCAGCTGCTGGTCGGCCTCTCCGAAGGCATGGTCGACAGCCCGCACTCGATCTTCCCGGGCGCCGACGAAGGCGCCTACTACCGGGGCGAGATCACCGCGGCGGCGCCCGGGACGGTCCAGCAGGAGAGCACCGACCGGGACAAGGAGGCCCAGCAGTGACCGCCCTGAACCTCGCCGGGCACGGCGCGGCCCTCGCCGCCACCGGGACGGCCTCCACCGGTGAGGCCGTCCAGTTCTGGGTGCTCGCGGTGATCGCCGTCGGCGGCGCGCTCGGCATGCTGCTGATGAAGAAGGCCGTGCACAGCGCGCTCTGCCTGGCCGCCACCATGCTCGCCCTGGCGGTCTGTTACATGGCCCAGGGCGCGGTCTTCCTGGGCGTGGTGCAGATCGTCGTCTACACCGGCGCGATCATGATGCTCTTCCTGTTCGTGGTGATGCTGGTCGGTGTCACCAGCGCGGACTCGCTGAAGGAGCAGCTGAAGGGCCAGCGGTTCGCCGCCGTCCTGTGCGGGCTCGGGTTCGGCGTGCTGCTGGTGGCCGGCATCGCCAACGCCAGGCTGGACACCTTCACCGGCCTCACCGAGGCCAACGCCGAGGGCAACGTCCAGGGCCTGGCCCGGCTGATCTTCACCAAGTACGTCTGGGCCTTCGAGGTCACCGGCGCGCTGCTGATCACCGCCGCGATCGGCGCCATGGTGCTGACCCACCGCGAGCACGTGACGGCCCCGAAGACCCAGCGCGAGCTGGCCGCCCAGCGGGTCAAGGACAACATCCAGCTGCCGCCGCTGCCCGCGCCGGGCGTCTACGCCCGGCACAACGCGGTCGACGTCCCGGGCCTGTTGCCGGACGGCACCGTCGCCGAGGACTCGGTGATGGGGACCCTGCGCGACCGCGGCCAGATCCGCGACGTCAGCCAGGAGATGCTGCGGCGGATGGCCGAGCTGGAGAACACCACCGCCGACTGGCTGGGCCGCCCGTCGTCCGAGCGCCCGCCGGTCGCCGGCCCGCGCAAGGAGCTGGAGCCGGTCCCGCACGACCGGCCGGCGTCGGCCGGCCACGACGAGGAGGGCGCGGAGTGAATCCGGTCAACTACCTCTATCTCTCCGCCCTGTTGTTCACCATCGGCGCCTCCGGCGTGCTCATCCGGCGGAACGCGATCGTGCTGTTCATGTGCGTGGAGCTGATGCTCAACGCCTCGAACCTGGCCCTCGTCACGTTCTCCCGGCTGCACGGCAACCTGGACGGCCAGATCATCGCGTTCTTCACCATGGTGGTCGCGGCGGCCGAAGTAGTGGTCGGTCTCGCCATCATCGTGTCCATCTTCCGGACCAGGCACTCGGCTTCGGTCGATGACAGCAACCTGATGAAGCTGTAGGCGGAGGGCCTTCGGTGAACTCTCTCATTCCGCTGCTGGTGGCAGCGCCGCTGGCCGGCGCCGCCCTGCTGCTCCTCGGTGGCCGCCGCTTCGACCGGTTCGGTCACTGGCTGGCCACCGCTCTGGCCGCGCTCTCGTTCGGCTTCGGGCTCGCGCTGTTCTCGGAGCTGCTGGGCCGCGAGGCCGAGGACCGCTCGATCACCGAGCACCTGTTCAGCTGGATCCCGGTCAACGGGTTCCAGGCCGACGTCGCGTTCCAACTCGACCAGCTCTCGATCACCTTCGTCCTGCTGATCACCGGTGTGGGCACGCTGATCCACCTCTACTCGGTGGGGTACATGGCGCACGACGAGCGCCGGCGCCGCTTCTTCGCGTACCTGAACCTCTTCCTGGCGGCCATGCTGCTGCTGGTGCTCGCCGACAACTACCTGCTGCTGTACGTCGGCTGGGAGGGCGTCGGGCTCGCCTCGTACCTGCTGATCGGCTTCTGGCAGCACAAGCCGAGCGCCGCGACGGCCGCCAAGAAGGCGTTCATCGTCAACCGGGTCGGCGACATGGGCCTCTCCATCGCGATCATGCTGATGTTCGTGGAGTTCGGCTCCTTCGCCTTCGGCCCGATCCTCGGCACCGAGGGCGCGGCCGGTGCGGCCGGCCAGGCCAGTGAGGGCAAGCTGACCGCCATCGGGCTGATGCTGCTGCTGGCGGCCTGCGGCAAGTCCGCCCAGGTCCCGCTGCAGTCCTGGCTCGGAGACGCCATGGAGGGCCCGACCCCGGTCTCGGCCCTGATCCACGCGGCCACCATGGTGACCGCCGGCGTCTACCTGATCACCCGCTCCGGTGCCGTCTTCAACCTGGCGCCGGACGCCCAGACCGCCGTGGTGGTGGTCGGCGCGGTCACCCTGCTGTTCGGGGCGATCGTCGGTTGCGCCAAGGACGACATCAAGAAGGCACTGGCCGGCTCGACGATGTCGCAGATCGGCTACATGATCCTGGCGGCGGGCCTCGGCCCGATCGGCTACGCCTTCGCGATCATGCACCTGGTGACCCACGGCTTCTTCAAGGCCGGGCTCTTCCTCGGCGCCGGGTCGGTCATGCACGGCATGAACGACGAGGTGAACATGCGGCACTACGGCGGCCTGCGCAAGTACATGCCGATCACCTTCGTCACCTTCGGCCTCGGCTACCTGGCCATCATCGGGTTCCCCGGCCTGTCCGGCTTCTTCTCCAAGGACAAGATCATCGAAGCGGCCTTCGCCAAGGGCGGCACGGAGGGCTGGATCCTCGGCCTCTGCACCCTGGTCGGCGCCGCGATCACCGCGTTCTACATGACCCGGGTGATGATCCTGACCTTCTTCGGCGAGAAGCGCTGGCAGCCGGACGCGGACGGCAACGACCCGCACCCGCACGAGTCGCCCAGGACCATGACCATCCCGATGATCGTGCTCGCGTTCGGCTCGGTCTTCGCCGGCGGACTGTTCGCCCTGAACAGTTCCTTCGTCACCTGGCTGGAGCCGGTCACCGGGCACTCCGAGGGGGACTCCCCGCTCAGCCCGCTGGTGGTCACCCTGCTCACCATGGTCTGCATGCTGGCCGGTGTCGCGCTGTCGTACCTGATGTACGGCCGCTCCACCGTCCCCGTGGTGCCGCCGGTCGGCTCCCCGCTCACCCGGGCGGCCCGCCGGGACCTCCTCCAGGACGACTTCAACCACGCCGTCCTGGTGCGCCCCGGGTCCGCGCTCGCCGCGGCGCTGGTCTACTTCGACAGCCGCGGTCTGGACGGCTTCGTCAACGGCCTGGCCGCCACCATCGGCGGGATCTCCGGCCGGCTGCGGCGGATCCAGAACGGCTACGTCCGCACCTACGCACTCTCCATGTTCGGCGGCACGCTGGTGCTGGTCGCCACGACTCTCCTGATGAGGTCCGTCTGATGGACAGGGATTACACAGACCTTCGGGGAGGCGCGGCATGAGTGCCCTGCTGACCGCCACCTGCGCCGTCCCGGCGGCCGGCGCGGTGCTCACCGCCGCGCTGCCCGCCGGGACGACCGGGCCCCGGCGGCGGACCACCAAGCTCGTCGCCCTCGGCGTCTCGGCCGTCACGCTGGCCCTGGCGGCCACCGCGGCGGCCCGGTTCGACCCCGACGGGGCCCGCTACCAGCTGACCGAGTCCTACAGCTGGATCCGCTCCTTCGGCATCACCTTCTCGCTCGGCGTGGACGGCATCGGCGCCGTGCTGGCCCTGCTCACGGCCGTCCTGGTGCCGATCGTGATGCTCGCCTCCTGGCACGACGCCGACCCGCCCGCCGAACCGGCCCCCGCGCCGGACGGCAGCTTCGAGAACCGGCGCCGCACCCAGGGCTACTTCGCCCTGATCCTGGCCGTCGAGGCGATGGTGATCGTCTCCTTCTACGCCACCGACGTCTTCCTCTTCTACGTGTTCTTCGAAGCCATGCTGATCCCGATGTACTTCCTCATCGGCGGCTTCGGCGACAAGGCGGGCGGCCCCGAGTCGGCCCGCCAACGGTCCTACGCCGCGGTGAAGTTCCTGCTGTACAACCTGCTCGGCGGCCTGGTCATGCTGGCCGCCGTGATCGGGCTGTACGTGATCGCGCAGGACCAGGGGTTCGGCACCTTCGACCTCCGGACGCTGACCTCGGCGATCGCCGACGGCAAGCTGGTCCTCAGCGGCACCGCCGAGAAGGCGCTGTTCCTCGGCTTCTTCTTCGCCTTCGCCGTGAAGGCCCCGCTCTGGCCGCTGCACACCTGGCTGCCCAACGCGATGGGCGAGTCCACCGCCGGCACGGCCGTGCTGATCACCGCAGTGGTCGACAAGGTCGGCACCTTCGCGATGCTCCGCTTCTGCCTCGGGCTCTTCCCGGACGCCTCGAAGACCTTCGCCCCGGCGATCCTGGTCCTCTCGGTGATCGGGATCATCTACGGCGCGCTGCTGGCCATCGGCCAGAAGGACATCAAGCGGCTGGTCGCGTACGCCTCGATCTCGCACTTCGGCTTCATCATCATGGGCATCTTCGCGCTGACCAGCCAGGGCCAGAGCGGCGCCACCCTCTACATGGTCAACCACGGCATCTCCACCGCCGCGTGGATGCTGGTGGCCGGCTTCCTGATCTCCCGCCGCGGATCGCGCCTGATCGCCGACTACGGCGGCGTGCAGAAGGTCGCCCCGGTGCTCGCCGGGACGTTCCTGATCGGTGGCCTGGCCACGCTGTCGCTGCCCGGGCTGGCGCCCTTCGTCAGCGAGTTCCTGGTCCTGGTCGGCACGTTCACCCGGTACCCGGCGATCGGCATCGTCGCCACCTTCGGCATCGTGCTCGCCGCGCTCTACGCGCTACTGCTCTACCAGCGCACCATGACCGGACCGGTCAAGGAGGGCGTGCGCGGCATGCACGACCTCAAGGCGCGCGAACTCGCGGTCGTCGCCCCGCTGGTGGCCCTGACCATCCTGCTCGGCGTCTACCCGAAGCCGCTCACCGACATCGTCAACCCGTCGGTGGACGCGACGCTCTCGCAGGTCCACGAGACCGACCCGGCGCCGGCCCACCCGGTCGCCGCCACCTCAGGAGGTGAGCACAAGTGAGCACCACCGGTTGGCTCGCCGCCGCGGGCGGCAACACGTCGAGCATCCCGGCCCCGCACGTCGAGTACGGCCAGCTCTCCCCGATGCTGGTGGTGTTCGGCGCCGCCGTGCTCGGCATCCTGCTGGAGGCCTTCCTGCCCCGCCGGTACCGGCACTGGGCCCAGGTCTCGGTGGCCCTGCTCGGCCTGGCCGGGGCGTTCACCGCCGTGGTGGTGCTCGCCGCCCAGGGCTACGGCTCCACCAAGGTCGACCTGCTCGCCATGGGCTCGGTCGCCCTGGACGGCCCCGCGCTGTTCCTGCAGGGCGTGATCCTGCTGGCCTCCGTGGTCGCCGTGCTCACCTACGCGGAGCGGAAGCTGGAGCCCAAGGCCGGCGGCGAGCCGGCCGACGCGTTCGCCGCGCAGGCCTCCGCCACGCCCGGCGGCGAGCAGGAGCGCGCCGCCGTCCGGGCCGGCTTCGCCACCAGCGAGGTCTTCCCGCTCACCATGTTCGCGGTCGGCGGCATGCTGCTGTTCCCCGCCGCCAACGACCTGCTGACCATGTTCGTGGCGCTGGAGGTCTTCTCCCTCCCGCTCTACCTGCTCTGCGCGCTGGCCCGCCGCCGCCGGCTGCTCTCCCAGGAGGCGGCGGTCAAGTACTTCCTGCTCGGCGCCTTCGCCTCGGCGTTCTTCCTGTTCGGCACCGCCCTGCTGTACGGGTACGCGGGCAGCGTCCGGCTCGGCGAGATCTCGGACGTCATCTCCGGCAAGGCCCTGGCCACCCCGGCGCTGCTCTCCACCACGCAGAACGACGCCCTGCTCCTGATCGGCCTGGCGATGCTCGCGGTCGGCCTGCTCTTCAAGGTCGGCGCGGTGCCCTTCCACTCCTGGACCCCGGACGTCTACCAGGGCGCCCCGACCCCGGTCACCGGGTTCATGGCGGCGGCGACCAAGGTGGCCGCCTTCGGGGCCATGCTCCGGCTCTTCTACGTCGCCTTCCCCGGCCTGCGGCTGGACTGGCGGCCGGTGATGTGGGGCGTGGCCATCCTGACCATGGTGGTCGGCGCGATCCTGGCCGTCACCCAGCAGGACGTGAAGCGGCTCCTCGCCTACTCCTCCGTCGCGCACGCCGGGTTCATCCTCACCGGCGTGATCGCCACCAACAAGCAGGGCCTCGGCTCGGTGCTGTTCTACCTGCTGGCGTACTCCTTCGTGACCCTCGGCGCCTTCGCCGTGGTCACCCTGGTGCGCGACTCCAAGGGCGAGGCCACCCACCTGTCCAGCTGGGCGGGGCTCGGCCGGCGGTCCCCGCTGGTCGCGGCGGTCTTCGCGCTCTTCCTGCTGGCCTTCGCGGGCATCCCGCTCACCTCGGGCTTCACCGGGAAGTTCGCGGTCTTCCAGGCCGCGGCGGCCGGCGGGGCGACCCCGCTGGTGATCGTGGGTGTGCTCAGCTCGGCGGTGGCCGCGTTCTTCTACATCCGGGTCATCGTGCTGATGTTCTTCTCGGACCCGCAGCCCGGCGGCCCCACCGTGGCCATCCCGAGCGCCTTCACGGCGACCGCGATCGGCATCGGCGTGGTGGTCACCATCGGCCTCGGGGTGCTGCCGCAGTACTTCCTGGACCTGGCGTCGAAGGCCTCGCTCTTCGTCCGCTGAGCCCGCCGTCCGGGCGCCGCCCGGACCCGCTCCACCGGCCGGAACCGCTCCGGCCGCGCCCCACCGTCCGGGCCGCGCACTCGTCCGCGCGGCCCGGACGTGTCGTCTCCGGACCGGCTCCCACCAGCGGGTCCGGCCCGATCATGACAGGATCCGCACGCCCGTGCAGTGATCCACTCGCGACCGGATACCCTGCCTGTATGGCCAGCGGCGGCACTCAGGGACCAGGCCGCTAGATCGACCAGGGACAGAGGAGTGGTCTTCGTGACCGTCGTGGGACCCTTTGGGCTCAACGTGCAGGACCGCGATCTGACCCGCGATGTCCAGTCCGGGATGGACGCGGTGGAGGTCGCGCTCACCGAGGCCGTGAAGAGCGACGTCCCGTTCATCACCGTCACCGCCAGCCATCTGATGGAAGCCGGCGGCAAGCGCTTCCGCCCGCTGCTGGTGATGCTCGCCGCGCAGTTCGGCGACGCCAACGCCCCGGGCGTGGTCCCGGCCGCCGTGGTGGTCGAGCTGACCCACCTCGCGACGCTCTACCACGACGACGTCATGGACGAGGCCCCCGTGCGCCGCGGCGCCCCCAGCGCCAACTCGCGCTGGGACAACTCGGTCGCCATCCTCACCGGCGACTTCCTGTTCTCCCGCGCCTCCCAGGTGCTCGCCGACCTCGGCCCGGAGGCCGTCCGGCTGCAGGCCGACGCGTTCGAACGGCTGGTCACCGGCCAGATCCTGGAGACCGCCGGCCCCCGCCCGGAGGACGACCCGCTCGACCACTACCTCGCCGTGCTGGCCGGCAAGACCGGCTCGCTGATCGCCGTCTCCTGCCGGATCGGCGCGCTGATGGCCGGCGCCGAGCCGTGGGTGACCGACATCCTCAGCGCGTACGGCGAGCGGATCGGCATCGCCTTCCAGCTGGCCGACGACGTGCTCGACATCGCCAGCGACGGCCACGAGTCCGGCAAGACCCCCGGCACCGACCTGCGCGAGGGCGTGCCGACGCTCCCCACGCTGCTGCTCCGGCAGATGCCGGTCGACGAGTCCGACCCGGCCGACCTGCGGCTGCGCGAGCTGGTCGAGAGCGACCTCGCCGACGACGACCTGCACGCCGAGGCGCTGCGCCTGCTGCGCCGCCACCCGGCACTGGAGCGCGCGCGCCGGGAGACCCTGCGGCACGCGGAGGAAGCCCGCGCGCTGCTCGACCCGCTGCCCGACAGCGCGGCCAAGGCGGCCCTCCAGGGCCTGTGCGACGCGGTGGCCATCCGCACCATGTGACCGGCGGCCCGCCGCATGTGCCCGGTCGTGCACCGGAGGTGACCGGCCGTCCGCCGCCTGTGACCGGCCGTCCGGGCCCTGCTCCGACCGGCCGGGCGCACCCGCCCGGCGGTCGGCGACCGCGGCCGGCGGGATTCTCCGCCCGGCGGACCGGGGCGTCCGCGGATAGGGAAGACTGACCTCGTCAGCACCGTCCGCACCGTCAGCAGCGCCGCCAACCGGAAGGCCACCATGCTTCGCGTCGTCATCGCCGAGGACTCCGTCCTGCTTCGGGAGGGCCTGACCAGGCTGCTGACCGACCGCGGTCTGGAGGTCGTGGCGGGGGTCGGCGACGGCGAGGCGCTGCTGAAGGCCGTCCACGACCTGGCCGGCGCCGGCGCCCTGCCCGATGTGGTGGTCGCCGACGTCCGGATGCCCCCGACCCACACCGACGAGGGGGTGCGCGCCTGCGTCACGCTGCGCGGCCTCTACCCCGAGGTGGGTGTCCTGGTGCTGTCGCAGTACGTCGAGGAGCGCTACGCCTCCGAGCTGCTGGCCGGCTCCACCCGGGGCGTCGGGTACCTGCTGAAGGACCGGGTGGCCGAGGTCCGCGAGTTCGTCGACGCCGTGGTGCGGGTGGCCGGGGGCGGCACCGCGCTGGACCCCGAGGTCGTCCAGCAGCTGCTCAGCCGCAGCCGCAAGGGCGACGTCCTGGCCGGGCTGACCCCGCGCGAGCGCGAGGTGCTCGGGCTGATGGCGGAGGGCCGGACCAACGCGGCGGTGGCCAAGCAGCTGGTGGTCTCGGACGGCGCGGTGGAGAAGCACGTCAGCAACATCTTCCTCAAGCTGGGCCTGGCCCAGAGCTCCGAGGACCACCGGCGGGTGCTCGCTGTGCTCACCTACCTGAACTCGTAGCGGGGCCGCCCGCGGGCCGACGGCGGAGGTGACGGCGGGGCGCGGGCGGTCTCCGGCCCGCCGGACGGCCTCCGGCCCGCGTTCGCGTCCCTGTCCGCGACACGCGGGGGCGGGGCGCACGGAACCCGTCCGGGCGCCCGAGCAGGGGCGTTCCCGCCGGTGTCCGGCCGGTCACCTACCGTGTTGCCGTGACATCCGGCGGTGATTTCCCGCCGCATCGGGTAGTTCCGTCCAAGGCAATCCTTACCCGCATAGGATGCGAGAGGTGCACCAGGCGGACGGGGCACACGGCTCACGCCCGCGGCTGGTGCCCACGAGGAGGTCCGCGGCAGTGACCAGTCAGGTCGATCAGTCGGAAGCGGTGGACGGTCCGGACGGCGACGAGGGCCGTTCCGGGCCCGGTGAGGGCCGCTCCGGCCCCGCCGTGCCGGCCGGTCCGCAGCCCAGGCGAGCCAAGCCGATCCGCAGATTGGACCGGGTGATCATCCGCTTCGCCGGGGACTCCGGCGACGGCATGCAGCTCACCGGTGACCGCTTCACCTCGGAGACGGCGTCCTTCGGCAACGACCTCTCCACCCTGCCCAACTTCCCGGCCGAGATCCGGGCCCCCGCCGGCACGCTCCCGGGGGTCTCGTCCTTCCAGCTCCACTTCGCCGACCACGACATCCTGACCCCGGGGGACGCGCCCAACGTCCTGGTGGCGATGAACCCGGCCGCCCTGAAGGCCAACGTGCCGGACCTGCCGCGCGGCGCGGAGATCATCGTCAACACCGACGAGTTCACCAAGCGCGCCCTGGCCAAGGTCGGCTACCCGGCCGACCCGCTGGGGGACGGCTCGCTGGAGGCCTACCACCTGCACAAGGTGCCGCTGACCACGCTGACCCTGGAGGCGCTCAAGGACAGCGGGCTGACCCGCAAGGACGCCGAGCGCGCCAAGAACATGTTCGCGCTGGGCCTGCTCTCCTGGATGTACCACCGGCCCACCCACGGCACCGAGTCCTTCCTGCGTACCAAGTTCGCCAGGAAGCCGCTCATCGCCGAGGCCAACATCAGCGCCTTCCGGGCGGGCTGGAACTTCGGGGAGACCACGGAGTCCTTCGCCGTCTCGTACGAGGTGCCGCCGGCCAAGCTGCCACCGGGCCGCTACCGCAACATCTCCGGCAACCTGGCCCTGTCGTACGGACTGATCGCCGCCTCCGAGCGCTCCGGGCTGCCGCTCTACCTCGGCTCGTACCCGATCACCCCGGCCTCGGACATCCTGCACGAGCTGAGCAGACACAAGAACTTCGACGTGCGGACCTTCCAGGCGGAGGACGAGATCGCCGGCATCGGCGCGGCGCTCGGTGCCTCGTTCGGCGGCGCGCTGGGCGTGACCACCACCTCCGGCCCGGGCGTCGCCCTGAAGAGCGAGACCATCGGCCTGGCCGTCTCGCTCGAACTGCCCCTGCTGGTGGTCGACATCCAGCGCGGCGGTCCGTCCACCGGCCTGCCGACCAAGACCGAGCAGGCGGACCTGCTGCAGGCGATGTTCGGCCGCAACGGCGAGGCGCCGGTGCCGATCGTCGCCCCGGCGACCCCGGCCGAGTGCTTCGACGCGGCCCTGGAGGCGGCCCGGATCGCCGTCACCTACCGCACCCCGGTGTTCCTGCTGTCGGACGGCTACCTGGCCAACGGGTCCGAACCCTGGCGGATCCCCGAGGTCGGCGAACTGCCCGAGATCACCCCGGACTTCGCGACCGGCCCGAACCGCGAGGACGGCGCGTTCTGGCCCTACCAACGTGACCCGCAGACGCTGGCCCGCCCCTGGGCGGTGCCCGGCACGCCGGGCCTGGAGCACCGGATCGGCGGGATCGAGAAGCAGGACGGCACGGGGAACATCTCCTACGACCCCGCCAACCACGACTTCATGGTCCGCACCCGCCAGGCGAAGGTGGACGGCATCGCGGTGCCGGCGCTGGAGGTCGACGACCCCGGCGGCGAGGCACGGGTCCTGGTCCTCGGCTGGGGGTCGACGTACGGGCCGATCACCGCCGCCGTCCGCCGGGTCCGGGCCGACGGGGGGCAGGTCGCCCAGGCGCACCTGCGCAACCTCAATCCGTTTCCGGCCAATCTCGGTGCGGTGCTGAAGAGTTACGACAAGGTCATCGTTCCCGAGATGAACCTCGGGCAGCTGGCGCTGCTGCTGCGGGCCAAGTACCTGGTGGACGCGCAGTCCTACAACCAGGTGCGTGGACTGCCGTTCAAGGCGGCCCAGTTGGCGGACGTGCTGTGGGCGGCGATCGGCAGCCTGGACGAGGCGGGTGCTGCCTCGGGTGCCGCTTCGGGTGCCGCTTCGGCTGCTGCTTCGGGTGCTGCTTCGGGTGCTGCTTCGGCGAACGAGGAGGACAACCGATGAGCGAGAAGTTCCCCTCCTTGAAGCTGGTTCCGAAGGCCGAAGGGCCGCAGACCGCCAAGGAGTTCAAGACCGACCAGGAGGTCCGTTGGTGTCCCGGCTGCGGGGACTACGCGATCCTGGCGGCGGTGCAGGCCTTCATGCCGGAGCTGGGGATCAAGCGGGAGAACACCGTCTTCGTCTCCGGCATCGGGTGCTCCTCCCGTTTCCCGTACTACATGAATACCTATGGGGTGCACTCGATCCACGGGCGCGCACCGGCCATCGCCACCGGGCTGGCCTCCTCCCGGCAGGACCTGAGCGTCTGGGTGGTGACGGGTGACGGCGACGCCCTCTCGATCGGCGGCAACCATCTGATCCACGCGCTACGGCGGAACGTCAATCTGAAGATCCTCTTGTTCAACAACCGGATCTACGGCCTCACCAAGGGCCAGTACTCGCCGACCAGCGAGGTCGGCAAGATCACCAAGTCCACGCCGATGGGCTCACTGGACGCGCCCTTCAACCCGCTCTCGCTGGCCATCGGCGCGGAGGCCACCTTCGTCGCCCGGACCATCGACTCCGACCGCCAGCACCTCCAGTCCGTGCTGCGGGCGGCGGCGGAGCACGAGGGCACCGCGCTGGTGGAGATCTACCAGAACTGCAACATCTTCAACGACGGCGCCTTCGAGATCCTGAAGGAGTCCGGCACCCGGGACGAGGCCCTGATCCGCCTGGAGCACGGCCAGCCGATCCGCTTCGGCGCCGACGGGGCGCAGGGCGTCTTCCGGGACGCCGACGGCGAGCTGTACGTCGACACCGTCACGGCCGACAACGAGGCCTCGGTGGTGGTCCACGACGCCCACGCCGCAGGCTCCGCGGCGGCGTTCGCGCTCTCCCGGATCGCCGACGCCGACACCCTGCACCACACCCCGATCGGTGTCCTGCGCAGCGTCCGCCGGCCGGTCTACGACGAGCTGATGGCCGCCCAGCTGACCACCGCCGTGGCGCAGCGCGGCACCGGCGACCTGGCCGGTCTGCTGGCCGGCAGCGACACCTGGACGGTCGACTGACCGCCGCCGGGCGGACGGCGGCGCCCCGGCGGGAGCGATCCCTCCCGCCGGGGGCCACCGTCGGGTCGATATGACAGGTGTCATCCCGAAGAGCTGCCCCTGGGCACTGCGGGCCGACGCCCGCCCGGTCCTACCGTTCTTGCCATGACGAACACGAAGCTCGTTGACACCAGGACCGACGTCCACGTGAGCATCATCGGTGGCACCCGGCTGGCGGGCCGGGAGGTCCACCGCCGCACCGTGACCGCCTCGCTGATCGGCGGTGCGGACATCGACCTGACGGATGTGGAGATCCCCGACGGCGCCGAGCTCCGGATCACCAAGCTGAGCCTGATCGGCGGGGTGAGGCTGAGGGTCCGCCCGAACGTGCGCGTCGTGGTCAGCGGTCTGTGCCTCGGCGGCGTCCGCGACGACGGCCGTACCGAACTCGGCGGTCCGACCGTGCACGTGGGGGCCTGGGGCCTGCTCGGCGGTGTGAGCGTCCGCCGCCCGTGAGCACCCGGGTTCGTGAGCGTCCGGTCGGTCGGGGGGAGGTCGGTCGGGGGGAGGTCGGCCGGTCCGTGGTCCGGTGCGGCTGGGTATCGTCCGGGTATGGCCGAACTGATCGCACCGACCACCCGTCTGCACGCCAACTGGCTTGAGGCGCACAAGGAATGGGGCCCGGGGAGCCATGAGGACGGCTTCGGGCTCACGCCGGGCGACGAGGTCGACTCCCCGGCCGGCTTCGCCGCCTGGATCTCCCGGCTGGCCGCCGAGGAGGCGCCGTCGCACCCGGCCGAGGCCGGGGCGCTGGCCTTCCGCTACCGCTGGATCGTGGAGGACGGCCGGGTCCTGGGCGGCATCGTCCTGCGGTACGGAGTGCACGGCTTCGTCCCGTACTTCGGCCACATCGGCTACGGCATCCGGCCCTCCGCCCGCCGCCGCGGACTGGCGGCGTGGGCGTTGGGCCGGATGCTCGACGAAGCCCGCACGGTCGGCCTGGACCGCGTCCTGGTCGCCTGCGCGGTGGACAACATCGCCTCGGTCCGGACGATCGAGGGCCGGGGAGGTGTTCTCGAAAGCGTCCAGGACACCAAGTTCGGTGCCGTTCGCCGCTACTGGATCGGGCTCCAGGGTGACCCGGCGCCCGTCGCCCGGCCGTCGGCCGGGGTGTCGTCGCGGACGTCCGGTTCCCGTCGCCGGGCTCCTACTGCTGGACCCACTCGACCAGTTGGATGACCACCCCGTTCGGGTCGGTGACCTGGAACAGCCGCTCGCCCCACGGCTCGTCGCGCAGCGGCATGGTGATCTCCACGCCGGCGGCCCGCAGGCGGGCCTCCTCGGCCGCCACGTCCGCCACGGTGAACGCCAGGATCAGCCCGGCGGCGTGCTGGTCCCGGAAGCCCTCGGGCAGCACGTCGAGGCCGCGGCGCAGGTAGACGACGTTCATCCCGGAGTCCGGGCGCCCGAGCGAGGCGAACCCGTCGGCAGCCATCTGCTCGGCGAACCCGAAGTGCTGCTGGAGGAAGGCGGCGGAGGCGGTGACGTCCTCGACGGTGAGTGAGACGGCGGCGCCGGTGATCTGCATGGAGGAGTGCCCTTTCGTCGGCGGTTATCCCGTACGCAGTACACTATACATAGTACGGAGAATTGAGCCAGGGGTCTGCGAGGGGGAGTGGGCGGGGAGCGCGCGGGATCGGGGCTTGTGTTGGAGTGAACTCCAACTCATACCGTCGTCATGTCGGCCGGGGAGGACTCCTCCCGGGGCCGGAAGCCCGATCGCCCGTCCCTGATTGCAGCCGTCCCGACGGCAGAAACGGATCACCCATGACGAACGCCATCGCCACCGCCTCCACCATCGCCGCCTCCACCGCGGCTGTCCGGCAGGAGCGCTTCGACCACGGCATGGGCGTCCTGGCCCGGATCGACGGCGAGAGCGGCCAGAAGGTCATCGAGGCGCTGGCGGACGTCTCGCCGGAACTCGGCCACCAGGTCGTCGCCTGGGCCTTCGGCGACATCTACGACCGCCCGGGCCTGGCGCCGCGCGACCGGCAGCTGGTGACCCTCGGCATGCTCACCGCGCTCGGCGGCTGCGAGCCCCAGCTGGAGGTGCACATCAACGCGGCCCTCAACGTCGGGCTCGGTCGGGAGGAGATCGTCGAGGCGCTGCTGCACTCGGCCGTCTACTGCGGGATGCCCCGCGCCCTCAACGCGACGTTCGTCGCCAAGAAGGTCTTCGGGGAGCGCGGCCTGCTGCCCGTCGCAGTGCCGGCCGAGGGCTGACCCCGAGTGGGGCCGGGGGCCGGGGGTCGGGGGGCGGGGGTGCGGTGGGGCTTCAGGAGTCGGAGGCGCCCGGGTCGGAGCGGCGGGACGACTTGGCGAAGGCCCTGAAGGCGGCGAGGAGCCCGTCACGGGCGACCCCCGCGAACAGTACGGCGACCCGCAGCGGGTAGTTCCGGGCGTACCGGGCCCGAACGGAGCGGACGGCACGCGGGGCCGCGGGGTCCTGGCGGGGCGTCGGGCGGTGGGGCTCGTTCATGAGGGGACGGTACCTCGGGGGTCGGCGTGCGGCCGCGGCTGGCGGGGTTGGTGAAGTCGGTGGGGTCGGAGCGCGAGGTGCGGGCGCCGGGCCGGTGGGACCGGCCCGGCGCCCGCACCTCGCACCACTACTTCCAGAAGATGGCACCCTTGCCCAGGCTGTAGGGCGCGCCCCAGTATTCGGCGCCCGTGAGGGTCAGGGCGCCGACCGCTGCGAGACCGACGAGCGTCCACATGCGCTTGCGGGTGTGGATGCCGTTCATAGGAGGTTCCCCCGTGTTCCGGGCCGTCAGGCGGCGGCCCTGCTGAGATCTTGATAGCGGGTCCGGGGGTCGGGGGCCACGGCTTCGGCGCGGTTCGGCCCGGATGTGACGTGACCGCTTCGGAGTTGTCGACGAGCCGGTACGGTAGCGCCCCTTGCGCCCGGCCGCCCGGCTGCCGAACCGCGCGGCGCTGAACCGGCCCTGACGGAGGGACGTGGCAGGTGTCGGGCCCGTTGCGGAGGCGTCTCGGAGGCATCTCGACCGGACGCCCCGCCCGCGCGCCTGGCTACGGTGGTGGCCATGAGTACGGGGGGCGGATCGGCCTGGGCCGGGGTACGGCGGGTCTTGCTGACGTTGTCGGGCGTGGTCGTGGCCGGGGCGGTGATCCTCGTCGCGGTCGTCCTCTGGCAACTGCACGACCTCACCACCGTGCCCCCCGCACCGGACGCGAGCGCGCTCGCCCGGGCCGCCGACACGCGTGCGGCCCGCGACCGGGCGGTGGCGTTCGCCGACGAGCAGACCGGACTGGTCCGGGCGGCCGCGCCCTGGGCGGAGGCGCTGGACAGCTCGGTCGCCGACCTGTGCGAGGCCCGGGCCGCATCCGGCAGCTTCGGCAGCAAGCCGGTGTGGTCGGGGGTGATGTGCCGGCGGACGACGGTGCTGTACGCCGCGTTCGACGGTGAGATCGAGCCCCGGCTGGCCGAGCTGGACCGGGCGCTGGCCGGCGTCGGCTGGAAGCCGCGCAGCGGCGGCAGGGACTTGGTGCGGGAGCTGCACTACCAGCACAGCCCGGGCGGCGACGCCTCGGCCGAACAGACGGCCGAGGCGCTGGCCCGGCCGAACTCGGTCGCCGTCGACCACACGCGCGGCGCCGGGCAGAACTCCGTCACCCTGACCGTCGCGGTCGCGGACGGCAAGGGTCTGCCCAGGATCAGGGGCAGTTGGGACGACTCGTCAACCCTGCGCGGGCCGGACGCGAAGCCCTACGCGGACGGTGAGTCCGAGCGGGTCGTGTACCAGGACTGGCGGCGCGTGGACGCCGAGGCACTTCAGGCGAAGGCCTACGTGGACCACCGGTACCTGCTGGCGATCGGCGTGACCCAGCTCTACGCCGCCGGCTGCCCGGGCGCCACGTGCAACGGGAGCGCACCGAGCTGGTGACGGCCGGCCCGGAAGGCCTCGGGTCGGAGTGGGAAGTCGGCCGGTCCGACGTCCTGCTCCGCGGCTCATTGCCCCTGCGGCGCCTCAGGAGGCGGAGCCGGGTGTTGCGGTTCCGGCCGATGCGGCCGGTCACCGGGACGGGCCGAACCCGGGCAACGGGTCCTGGTCGACCTCGTGGCGGGCGACCCGTTCGGTCGGGTCCCGGCACTCCGGGCCCAGGCGCAGGATGCGGGATTCCGGGTCGTGCAGCGGGCGGTGGCAGCGGCGGCAGGTGACTCGGGAGCGGACGACCTCTGCCGAGTCGGTGCCGGGGAGTGGCTCGGGGGCGCGGTCGGTCATGGGTCGACCCTAGAGCTTGCCCGACGGTGCCCGCCGGGGCCCGCCCGGCCCCGCAGTCCGGACGCGCCGCTGTCTCCTCCCGGTGCGCTCCGGCGGTGCGCCCGGCGGGCCCTGTCCGGGCGGGCGCGTGAAAGGATTCCCCCATGGCGAGTGAACGCAGCAGTGCGGGGGATCCGGCGCGGACGCTGGCACTGCTCTGGGGCGTGTCGACCGAGGAGAAGCCGGGCCGTCGTGGTCCCCGGCAGGCGAAGTCGCCCGCGGAGATCGCGGCCGTGGCGATCGCGCTGGCCGACGCCGACGGCGTGGACGCGGTGACGATGCGGCGAGTGGCGCAGGAGCTGGGCGTCTCACCGATGGCGCTCTACACGTACGTCCCCGGCAAGGCCGAGCTGCTCGACCTGATGCTGGACACCGTCTACGCGACCATGCCGCGCAGCGCCCCCTCCGACGAGGGCTGGCGGGCCAGGGTCGCCGCGGTCGCGGACGACAACCGCGCGCTCTACCGCGCCCACCCCTGGGTGGCGAGCATCTCGACCAGCCGTCCGCCGCTGGGGCCGGGGCTGATGGCCAAGTACGAGTACGAGTTGTGCGCCCTGGAGGGCACCGGGCTGCCGGACGTGGAGCTGGACGCCGCGCTCACCCACCTGCTGGGTTTCGTCCAGACCTGTGCCCGGATGGGTGCCGACGACCGCGCCGCGCAGCAGGACAGTGCGATGACCGACGAGCAGTGGTGGGCGGCCAACGCGGACCTGCTGGCCCGGGTCTTCGACGCCGAGCGGTACCCGGTCGCCGCCCGTGTCGGTGCGGCCGCCGGCGAGGTGCACGGCGGCGCGTACAGCGCGGACCACGCGTACGCCTTCGGCCTGGCCCGAGTGCTGGACGGGTTCGCGGCGCTGATCGCGGAGCGGTAGCCACCCGGCGGGGCGGCGAATCTGTAGACCGGTCGGTTGATTCTGGACGCCTTAGGTAGACCGGTCTGCATATTCGCCACTGTACGGGCCCGGAATCGCTAGACCGGTCTACAGAAACACCCCTTGAGGCCCATCTCTGTAGACCGACCGACATATGTAGACCGACCGACATAAAACGCGCCGGCCCCACCCCCGAGCCCGCCCCCCGAGCCCGCCCCGACTCAGCGCGGGCGGGCGTCGTACCCGGCGCGGGCCTCCTGAACGACGGGGACGCGCTGCTCGGACCAGCGGGCGAGGGCCGCCACCAACTGGGCGGCCTCCCGGCCGAGCGGGGTGAGGCTGTAGTCCACCCGTGGCGGGATCACCGGATGGGCCTCGCGGAGGACGAAGCCGTCGCGCTCCAGGGTCTGCAGGGTCTGCGCGAGCATCTTCTCGCTCACCCCGGACACCCGCCGGCGCAGCTCGCTGAACCGGTAGCCGCGCTCGTCCAGGGCCGCCAGCACCAGGACGCCCCACCGGCTGGTGACGTGCTCCAGTACGCCGCGGGAGGGGCACATGCGGTCGTAGACGTCCGGCGGCGGCAGCTCGCCGAGCGGCACGGCCGGCCGGGCCGTCGAGGGGGTGGCGGCGTCGGAAGCGGTGGGGGCAGCAGGGGCGGCGCCCTGGGCCATTATCTGCATGTCATTACCTGCATATCAGTACCCTACTTTGAAGTGCGTACTTTCGAGAAGTAAGTGCCCCTCCTAGGGTGAGTGTCGAGGCCGGGATGAATCGGCCGTCCGACCGAGAGTTCAACGGGCAACGGCCCGAACCGAACCGACCTGACCCGACCCAGGGAGCAGCAACATGTACGTCGTCACCGGTGCCACCGGACAGCTCGGCCGGCTGGTCGTCGAGGGCCTGCTGGCCGAGGTCCCCGCCGAGGAGGTGGCGGTGGTCGTCCGCTCCGCCGAGAAGGCCGCCGACCTCGCCGCCCGCGGCGTGACCGTCCGGGTGGCCGACTACGACCGTCCGGAGAGCCTGGCGGGCTCCTTCGCGGCCGGCGACCGGGTGCTGCTCATCTCGGGCAGCGAGGTCGGCCGCCGCATCCCGCAGCACACCGCCGTGATCGAGGCGGCGCGCGCCGCCGGCGTCGCGCTGCTCGCGTACACCAGTGCGCCCGGCGTGCCACCTTCCGGCTGGCGGACGAGCACAAGGCCACCGAGGCGGCGATCCGGGAGTCCGGGCTGCCCTTCTCGTTCCTCCGCAACGGCTGGTACACCGAGAACTACCTGGGCGACGCCGCCGGCACGGTGGCGCGCGGCGTGGTGATCGGCAGCGCCGGGCAGGGCCGGGTGGCCACCGCCCCGCGTGCGGACTACGCCGCCGCGGCGGTCGCGGTGCTGCTCGGCGAGGGGGACGAGGGTGGTCACGCGGACACCGTGTACGAGCTCAGCGGTGACGTCGCGTGGAGCCTGCCGGAGCTGGCCGCCGAGCTGGCGCGAGTCTCGGGCCGACCCGTCGAGCACCGCGAGGTGACCCCGGCCGAGCACCGCGCGGTCCTGGTCGGCGCGGGCCTGCCGGAGGGTTTCGCCGACGTCCTGGTGGACGTGGACGCCGGTATCGCACGCGGCGAACTGGCCGGCACCCCGGGTGACCTGGCCCGGCTGATCGGCCGTCCGACCGTCCCGCTGGCGGAGAGCGTGCGCACGGCGCTGGGCGCCTGACGCACCGGAGCGCCGCCCGGGCCGACCGCGAAACCGCAGGTCGGTCGGGCGGCGTCTCATGTCATGAGCAAAATGCGAATACGGAGATGACAGTCGGCCCCCGCGCCCGCTACCGTCGGCACGACATTGGTGCGCGCGGAGGGCAGGCCGTCGATGGCGGAGACAACCCAGCAGGAGGCCGGCCGGGGCCTTTGGTACGGCCTGGCGGCGTACGGGATGTGGGGGCTCTTCCCGTTGTTCTGGCCGCTGCTGGAGCCGGCCGCCGCCGACGACATCCTCGCCAACCGGATGGTCTGGTCACTGGTCGCCGTCGTCGTACTGCTGCTCGCCCAGCGGCACTGGGGCTGGATACGCCCGCTGCTGCGCCAGCCCCGCCGACTCGCCATGCTGGGCGGGGCCGCCGCCGTGATCTCGGTCAACTGGGGCGTCTACATCTGGGGGGTCAACGCCGGTCACGTCGTCGAGACCAGCCTCGGCTACTTCATCAACCCGCTGGTCACCATCGCCTTCGGCGTGGTGGTGCTCAAGGAGCGGCTGCGGCCCGCGCAGTGGGCTGCCGTCGGCATCGGCGCCCTCGCGGTGGCGGTGCTGACCGTCGGCTACGGACGGCTGCCCTGGATCGCGCTGACCCTGGCCTTCTCCTTCGGGACGTACGGGCTGCTCAAGAAGACGGTCGGGCTGAGCGGGCTGGAGAGCCTGGCCGCCGAGAGCGCCTTCATGTTCCCGTTCGCCCTCGGGTACCTGGTCTACCTGGCACTCGTCGGCCGCGGCACCTTCGGGCACACCGTGGCGGGGTCGTTCGGCTGGGGGCACTCCGGGCTGCTGATGCTCAGCGGGGTGATCACCGCGATCCCGCTGCTCTGCTTCGGCGCGGCGGCGGTCCGGGTGCCGCTCACCGTGCTCGGGCTGCTGCAGTACCTGGCGCCGTTGTTCCAGTTCCTGATCGGTGTCACGGTGTTCCACGAGTCCATGCCGCCCGCCCGCTGGGCCGGCTTCTCGCTGGTCTGGGCCGCGCTGGCGCTGCTGAGCTGGGACGCGCTGCGCCGGGTGCGGAGCGATCGGGCGGAGCGGGCCGCCGTCCTGGCCCGGTCGGCCGCCGCCGTCCCGGCCGACGCCCCGGGCCCGGCCGACGTCCCGGCCACCCCGGCCACCACGTCCAGCCCGGCCGACGCCCCGGCCACCACGTCCAGCCCGGCTACCGCACCCACCCCGCCCCTCGACGCGGCCCCGGCGCCCACCCGCTGACGGAGGCGCGCACAGGGCCGGCGGGGGCCGGGGCGGCCCCGGCCCCCGCCGGCCCGCTACGCGGTGATGTCCCGGCTGGTGAAGCGCGACCACGCGGCCGAGCCGAAGACCGCGACGTACGCGGCCTGCAGCCCGAGGTTCTCCAGCACGCCGTCCCAGTACATCGGTTCGCGCAGCAGGTCCCCGAAGCTCAGCCAGTGGTGGGTGAAGAGGAACGGCTGGATCGCGTGCAGCTGGGGGAAGCTGTCGAGGATCTGGACGGTGATCACCAGGCTGACGGTGGCGGCCATCGCCGCGATGCCGCTGCCGGTGAGCGTCGAGATGAAGAGCCCGATCGCGACCAGTCCGGACAGCGAGGCGGCCACGACCAGCGCCACCAGCACCGCCCGCAGCAGCGCCGGGCCGAGCCCGATGGTCTCCCCGGAGATCAGCGTGACCTCGCCGAGCGGGAACAGCGCGGCGCCGGTGGCGAGCGCCGCCAGCGCGACCGTCGCCGTCGCCGCCAGGCAGAACGCCAGACCGGCGGTGAACTTGGCGGCCAGCAGCCTGGTCCGCCCGGCCGGCGCGACCAGCAGGTAGCGCAGGGTGCCGCCGGCCGCCTCGCCGGCCACCGAGTCGCCGGCGACCACCCCGACCGTCATCGGCAGGAAGATCGGCAGGGCCACCGCGAGCGAGGTGAAGACCAGGAAGAGGCCGTTCTGCGTCACCTGCGCGATGAAGGCCGGGCCCCCGCCGCCCTGCGACCCGTCGGTCTCGATCCTGACCACCACACCGATCAGGACCGGCAGCACCCCGAGGATCCCCAGCAGCACGATCGTCCGCATCCGGCGGAAGGTCAGCAGCAACTCGCTGCGGAACAGCGCCAGGAACCCGGCCGTCGTCTGCGCCCGGCGCCCGGTCACCCCGGGAACGCCCGGCAGGCCCGGCGCACCCACCGCGCCCGGCGCACCCACCGCACCCGCTGTCCCCGCTGTCCCCACCGTCTCCACCGTCTCCGGTACGGCCGGAGCCTCAGCCCGCGACATCGAAGCCCTCCCCGGTCAGCGCCACGAAGGCGTCCTCCAACGTGCCCCGCTCCACTCCGAAGCCCCGCACCCGCACCCCGGCCGCGACCAGCGCCGCGCAGAGCTCCGGCAGGCCGTCCTCGGCGAGCGCGTCCGGCGCCCCCTCGACCCGGTCCTCGCCCGGCAGCACGTCGCGGACCCGGTGCGCCGCCAGCACCCCGGCGGCCAGCGCCACGTCGGGGGTGCGGACCACCAGCCGCCCCTGGGCCCGGGCGGCCAGCTCGGCCACGGTGCCCTGCACCAGCAGCCGGCCGCGCGACATCACCGCGGCGTGCGTGCAGACCTGCTCGATCTCGTCCAGCAGGTGGGAGGAGAGGAAGACCGTGGTTCCCTCGGCCGCCACCTCCCGGATCAGCGCCCGGATCTCCCGCATGCCCTGCGGGTCGAGGCCGTTGGTCGGCTCGTCCAGCACCAGCAGCTCGCGCGGCTGGAGCAGGGCCGAGGCCAGGCCGAGCCGCTGCTTCATGCCGAGCGAGTACGCCCGCGCCTTCTTCCCGGCCGCGGCGGTCAGCCCCACCCGGTCCAGCGCTTCGGTGACCCGCTGCCGGCGGGTGCGCGGGTCGGCGGTCGGATCGGCCGCGTCGAACCGGGCCAGGTTGTCCCGGCCGGAGAGGAAGCCGTACAGCGCCGGGCCCTCGATCAGCGCGCCGACCCGCGGCAGCACCGCGGTGACGGACTGCGGCATCGACGCGCCGAGCACGGTGGCCACCCCCGAGGTGGGCGCGATCAGGCCCATCAGCATGCGGATGGTGGTGGTCTTGCCGGAGCCGTTGGGCCCGAGGAAGCCGAAGACCGAACCGCGGGGGACGGTCAGGTCCAGCCCGTCCACGGCGAGCTGCCCGCCCCGGAAGCGCTTGGTCAGCCCCCGGGTGCTGATCACGGCGTCGGACGGGGACCAGGACGGAGCGGCGGACCCGGAGAGAGCGGCGGACCCGGACGGAGCGGCGGACCCGGCGGGAGCGGCGGACCCGGACCGGCCGTCGCCGGTGGCGGGAGCAGTGGACGGGGCGACGGCGGGTACGGCCACGGGGGCCGGGCGCACCTCGGCGCCCCGGCCCCCGGCCGGCTCCGTAACGTCCCCCGTTACAGGAGCCCGGTTCATTACTTCACCCCGGCCGCACTCTGCAGCACCGGCAGCGTCACCGCACCGGCGAACACCCGGCCGTCATCCGTGACCAGCACGTTCAGCACCTTGGTGCTGATCAGGCTGCCGCCCTGGACGGGCTTGCCGAGCGACTTGACCAGGCCCTGCACGCTCTGGCCCGGCGCCCGGCCCTCGCCCCCGTGCCGGCCCTGCTTGCCGGACTCCGCCGGTGCCGGGGCGGCGTCGCCGCCGGGCAGCCGGGTGCTCAGCACCGTCGTCCAGCCCTCGCCGACGACGTTCAGGCCGTCGGCGCCCGGCTGCTCCGGCGCGCCGCCGGGGGCCTGCCGGCCCTCGCCGCCGGCCTCCGCCCGCTGCTCCGTCACCTTGGCGCCCTTAGGGGCCGAGAACTCGAAGGACTTGGCGGCCGGCCTGGCGAAGGAGACGTCCTTGAAGTGGACGTCCAGCACGGCGGAGCCGTCCGTCCCCTTGACCACCACCGCGAGCGGCACGCCGTTGTCGGCGGCCACCGCGATCCGCACCTCGCCGATGGTGGAGCCGGACTGGGTGGGCTTCACGCTGAGCTGGTACGCCTTCTGCCCGGCGACGTTCGCCGTGCCGTCGACGGTGACGGCGGTGGTGCCCGCGCCCGCCGCGAGGAACTCCTTGGCCGCCTCGGCCGGCGTGGTCGGCACCCCGGTGAGCGGCGCCCCGCCCCGGTGGCCCTCGGGCCGGGCGCCCTGCGGGGCCGTCAGGTGCACGGCCTCGTTGGTGGAGCTGTCCCAGGCCCAGACCTGGTCGCCGTTGTGCACCAGCTCGTACTCGGAGAGGTTCTCGATCAGGCCGACGCGCTGGCGGTCCGGACCGTCCACCGCGACCCGCAGGGTGTGGTCCCCGCCGAGCAGGCCGGCCAGCTTGGCCTCCGGCGCGGCCGAGGATCCCTGGCCGGCGCCGCCGGAGCCGAGCCCGCCGCCGGCGGCCGAGAACAGCTGGCTGGGCACCCCGAGGTCCGCGGAGACCGAGACCGTCCCCGAGAGCGTCTGGGCCTGCGAGCCGAGCGCCTTCGCCACCACCTGCTCCGCCGTCAACGCGGGCAGGTTCGGCGGGGCGTCGTCCGCCAGCGCGGGCACCAGCCCGATGCCCGCGGCGATCGTGCCCGCCACCGCCAGCGGCACCGCCACTCGCACCGCGGTGCGCCGGCCCGAGCGGTAGGGCACGCCGCCGCCCGGGTGTCGTTCAGTCGTCGTGTCGTCCGTCATAGCGTCCAACCCCTCCGTAACCGTGACCGACTGCCTGTCCGCTCCATTACACGGCCCCGGGGCGCCCGAGTCATCGCTCTGCAGGGCCAGATCGGGGTCGGTCTCCCGGCGCAGACGACCCTGACAGGCCCTCAGGGTCACCTCCTCCGGAGGTACCGGAACTGGCGTAGGGTCGCGCCATGGACGCAACCTTCACCCCGACTGCGAACGCGATGCGGCGCGCCCTGCGCCGTGCCCGGGACGGTGTCGCGCTGGACGCGGCAGAGGCTGCGGTGCTGCTCCGGGCCAGAGGCGCGGACCTGACGGACCTCTGCGCGAGTGCGGCCCGGGTGCGCGACGCGGGCCTCGCGACGGCGGGCCGGCCCGGCGTCATCACCTACTCCAAGAGCGTGTTCATCCCGCTCACCCGGCTCTGCCGCGACAAGTGCCACTACTGCACCTTCGCCACCGTCCCCGGCAAGCTGCGCCGGGCCGCGCAGGGCACGGCGCGGGAGCTCCCCGGGCGCAGCCACGGGATGTTCATGTCGCCCGACGAGGTGCTGGAGGTGGCCCGGCGCGGGGCCGAACTGGGGTGCAAGGAAGCGCTGATCACCCTCGGGGACAAGCCCGAGGACCGCTGGCCCGAGGCCCGCGAGTGGCTGGACGCGCACGGCTACGACGACACCATCGCCTACGTCAGGGCGATGTCCATCCGCGTCCTGGAGGAGACCGGCCTGCTGCCGCACCTCAATCCCGGAGTGCTGAGCTGGACGGACTTCCAGCGGCTCAAGCCGGTCTCGGCCTCCATGGGCATGATGCTGGAGACCACCGCGACCCGGCTCTGGAGCGAGCCCGGCGGCCCGCACTACGGCTCGCCGGACAAGGAGCCGGCCGTCCGGCTCCGGGTCCTGGAGGACGCCGGACGCAGCTCGGTGCCGTTCACCAGCGGGCTGCTGATCGGCATCGGCGAGACGTACGAGGAGCGCGCGGAGTCGCTCTTCGCGCTGCGCCGGGTATCCCGGGCCTATCACGGCATCCAGGAGCTGATCCTGCAGAACTTCCGCGCCAAGCCGGACACGGCGATGCGCGGCATGCCCGACGCCGAGCTGGACGAGCTGGTCGCCACCGTCGCGGTGGCCCGGCACATCATGGGCCCGGCGGCCTGCCTCCAGGCGCCGCCGAACCTGGTGGACGGCGAGTACGAGCGGCTCATCGGCGCGGGGATCGACGACTGGGGCGGCGTCTCGCCGCTGACGCCCGACCACGTGAACCCCGAGCGCCCCTGGCCGCAGATCGACCGGCTGGCGGAGCGTTCGGCGGCGGCCGGCTTCGAGCTGCGCGAGCGGCTCGCCGTCTATCCCGAGTACGTCCGGCACGGCGAGCCGTGGCTGGATCCGCGGGTGCTGCCCCACGTCCGGGCGCTGTCCGACCCGGAGACCGGGCTGGCCCGCCCGGACGCCGTGGTCCAGGGCCTCCCCTGGCAGGAGCCGGAGGACCTGCCCGCCGCGTACGGGCGGACGGACCTGCACGCCACCATCGACACCGAGGGCCGCACCGGCGACCGCCGGGCCGACTTCGAGGACGTGTACGGGGACTGGCAGGTGCTGCGCGAGCAGGTGCTCGCCAAGGGCGCCCCGGAGCGCCTCGCCGGCGATCTGCGCGGGGCGCTGGCGACGGCCGCCGACGACCCCGCCCGGCTGACGGACGACCAGGCGCTGGCGCTGTTCCACGCGGACGGCCCGGCCCTGGACGCGCTCTGCCGGATCGCCGACGACGTGCGCCGCGCCGCGGTCGGCGAGGACGTCACCTACTGCGTCACCCGGAACATCAACTTCACCAACGTCTGCTACACCGGCTGCCGGTTCTGCGCCTTCGCCCAGCGCCGCACCGACGCGGACGCCTACACCCTCTCCCTGGAGCAGGTGGCCGACCGGGCCGCGCAGGCCTGGGAGGTCGGCGCCACCGAGGTCTGCATGCAGGGCGGCATCCACCCCGACCTGCCCGGGAGGGCCTACTTCGACATCGCGCGCGCGGTGAGGGAGCGGGTGCCCGGCATCCACGTGCACGCCTTCTCGCCGATGGAGGTGGTCAACGGCGCGACCCGGACCGGCCTCTCGATCCGCGACTGGCTCCAGGAGGCGAGGGCGGCGGGGCTGGACAGCATCCCGGGCACGGCAGCCGAGATCCTGGACGACGACGTCCGCTGGGTGCTGACCAAGGGCAAGCTGCCCGCCGCGACCTGGGTGGAGGTCGTCACCACCGCGCACGAGCTGGGCATCCGCTCCTCGTCCACGATGATGTACGGCCACGTGGACAACCCGGGCCACTGGCTGGGCCACCTGCGGCTGCTGGCGGAGATCCAGCAGCGCACCGGCGGGTTCACCGAGTTCGTGACGCTGCCGTTCATCCACACCAACGCCCCGGTCTACCTGGCCGGCATCGCCCGGCCCGGGCCGACCGCGCGGGACAACCGGGCGGTGGTCGCGATGGCGCGGCTGCTCCTGCACCCGCACATCCCCAACATCCAGACCAGCTGGGTGAAGCTGGGGGCCGAGGGCGCGGCCGAGATGCTCCGCTCGGGCGCCAACGACCTGGGCGGCACCCTGATGGAGGAGACCATCTCGCGGATGGCCGGGTCGGCGTACGGCAGTTACAAGTCGGTCCGGGACCTGCGGGCGATCGCCGAGGCGGCGGGGCGCCCGCACCGGCAGCGCACCACCACCTACGGCGAGGTGCCCGCCGAGCGGCTGGCCGCGGCCCTGGCCTCGGACGGCCACCTGCCGGAGCTGCTGCCGGTCCTGGACTGACCTCCCCATCCGGTACCGGTGACGGCCCGCCGGGCTCCCCTGCCCGGCGGGCCGCCGGCGGCACAGCCTGCCGGCCCGGAGACGGGCACGGCCCGGCACGGCAGGGAGCCCGGGGTGGCCGGCCGCGGCCTGCGCGTGGCGGGATCGGCACCATCGTGTCGAAGTGCGGTGTTCGAGGGAATCGCTCGACTTGTTCGGTCATTCGAATACAGTGCGAGGGCGCGCGGCCGGCCGAGCGTCGCGCTCCCCGGTTCCCGGACGAAAGGCGCTCCGTCGTGATGCCACTGTGGTCACGAGCCCAGCAGCAGGACTTCCGCAGCCGGGTGCGGGGCTGTCTGCTCGGCGGGGCGATCGGTGACGCGCTCGGCGCGGGCGTCGAGTTCGAGTCGCTGGAGAAGATCCGAGCCGCGCACGGCCCGCTCGGCGTGACCGGCTACGTACCCGCCTACGGGCGGCTCGGGGCGGTCACCGACGACACCCAGATGGTGCTCTTCACCGTGGACGGGCTGATCCGCGCCCACATCCGGCGCGACACCGGCAGCTGGCACCCGCCCACCGACCTCCACCTCGCCTATCTGCGCTGGGCCGCCACCCAGCGGGACTGGGGCCCGGACGAGCGCCGCACCGACCTCGGCTGGCTCGGCCGCGAGGAGTGGCTGTACGCCCAGCGCGCCCCCGGCCAGGCCTGCCTGTCCGGCCTCTCCGGCCCGGACGCGGACCGCCTCGGCACCGTGGAGGTGCCCAAGAACCCGCACTCCAAGGGCTGCGGCACGGTGATGCGGGCGGCACCGTTCGGGCTGCTCACCACCTGGGAGCCGGGCCTGGTGTTCCAGCTGGCCGTGGAGTGCTCGGTGCTGACGCACGGCCACCCCACCGGCTACCTCTCGGCCGGCGCCCTGGCGGTGATCGTCCAGACGGTGGCCCGCGGCGGCACCCTGGAGGAGGGCGTCCACCTGGCGCTCGCCCTGCTCTCCGAGCGGCCGGCGCACGAGGAGACCACGGCGGCGCTGCGGGCGGCGCTGGACGCGGTACGGGCCGGCGAGCCGTCGGCGGAACGGGTCGAGGCGCTGGGCGAGGGCTGGGTCGCCGAGGAGGCGCTGGCGATCGGGGTGTACTGCGCGCTGGTCGCCCACGACGTGCGCTCGGGCCTGCTGCTGGCGGTGAACCACTCGGGGGACAGCGACTCCACCGGCGCCATCTGCGGCAACCTGCTCGGGGTGCTGCACGGGGACAGCGCCCTGCCGCCCGGCCTGGTGGCCGCGCTGGAGGGGCGCGGCGCCCTGCTCGAACTGGCCGACGACTTCGTCCTGGAGCTGATGCACGGCCCGGAGCTGCACGGCCTGGACACCCCGGAGGGCGCCGCTTGGGCGGACCGCTACCCGGTGCTGCGCTGACGTTCCACCCGGCCCGGTGGGCCCGATCGGCCCGGTCCGCCGGCGCGCGGCCGCGTAGGTGCCGGTAGCGGCGCCCGCGGCCCCGGGGGAGGGCGGCGGACACCGCTACCGGCGACTGCGCCGAGAACGGCGCGGTGGCTCAGAAGCCGCCGAACACCCCTGCTCCGGCATCGACGGCGAACGCCTTCCAGGCCTCGGCCGAGAAGTTCAGCTGAGGACCCTGGGGATCCTTGGAGTCCCGCACCGCGACGGCGCCCGCAGCCGGCGTGGCGATCTCCACACAGGCGCCGTTGCCGCCGCTGTGGGTGCTCTTCCGCCAGGTCGTCCCGTTCTCGAAGGTGGTGCTCATGCGTGGTATCCCTCTTCAATCGTGGCTATCAGTGACCGGCTCTCGACCACTCCGAGCGCCGCTGCCCGCAGGTGGTCGTAGAGACTGGTATAGCGGCGCACGTCGGCTTCCTTCTCCAGGTAGAGATCGCTCGTCACCCCTTCGAAGTAGACAACCGTGGAATCGGCTGACTCGGGGAACTCCAGCAGGGAGAATGTCCCGGTCATGCCGGGGTGGGCGCCGTGCGAGAACGGGATCACCTGGATCGTGATGTTCGGGCGCTGGCTCAGCTCCAGCATGTGCTTCAGCTGATCGGCCATCACCCCCCGGTTGCCCACTTCGCGGCGCAGCACCGCCTCGTCTATGACGGTCCAGAGGCTGCCCAGCGGGTTCTCGCCGTGGACGCGGTCCTGGCGCTTCATCCGGACCTGCACCCGCCGCTGGACGGACAGCGCGTCGGTGTCCGGCTGGGTGCCCTCCACGACGGCCTGGGCGTACTGCTCGGTCTGCAGCAGCCCCGGGACGAACGAGGACTCGTAGGCGCGGATCGACGAGGCCTCGGCCTCCAGGCCGATGTACACGCTGTACGGGGTCGGCATGTCGTTGAAGTCGTGCCACCAGCCGCGCTGGCGGGACTCCCGCGCCATCTCCATCAGACTGGCCCGCATGGCCTCGTCGGTCACGTTGTAGACGTCGCAGAGGTCGCGCACGTCGCGCTGGCTGATGCTGCGGCGCCCGTTCTCCAGTCGGCTGATCTTCGACTGGGAGACCATCAGCCGGCCGGCCACCTCCTCCGCCGTCATGGCCAGGCCCTCCCGCAGCTTGCGGAGTTCGGAGCCCAGGCGCCTGCGGCGCACGGTGGGGTTGATGTTCGCGGACACGTCGACCTCCGGCCGGACCTCTGGTGATCGTTGGAACGGCAGTCCTCGGAACACAGTGGAAATTGGGACCAACCCCCCTGACTTGGAGCAGCATGACACCTTGGATCAGGTCGGCGCCGGGGAATCGCAGGAGCGCAGTAGAACACATCATCGGAAAAGCGCTTTGGCGAGACGGCGGGCCTCCCCGCGTGGTAAGGCGACGGTGCGGCTCGATCCGGTAGTGCTGCGGTGGCGGTGCGATGGGTCGTACGGGCGCGGCAGGCGCCCGTACACGTGCCGGTGGCACGTGCTCGGGCGGGCGGGGCGGGGCGCCGCACGGGTGCCCGGCCCCGCCCGCGGGGTACGGCGGAGGGGCGGCCGCCCGGCGACTTCCGTCGCGGGCGACCGCCCCTGCTTCCTGCCGGCTGTTCACCGCCGGGTGGCGGCGTGAGCTGTGCGGCGTGCGCCGCGCGTGGTGGGTCCGGGTCAGCGGACGCCGACGCGGGGCGGTGCGACCCGGCCACCGGTCCCGCCGCGGCTCGCCGCCGCACGCGGTCCCGGTCGGTCCGCGCCGACCGGAGCGCCGCCACCACCTTGGGATGAACGGTTCTGCTGCGACGGCAGACCGTTCTGCACGTCCATCACCGCGTGCGCGACCATCCCGCCCAGTGGGTCGTAACGGATCAGGTCGCGCAGCCGTGACCGTGAGGACCGGCCCTCGTTGCCCGGGTACAGGTGCTTGCCCAGGCCCACCGAGTGGGCCAGCGCGGCCAGCGCGGCCGTCCGCGGGTCCGGCGGCACGCCGGTGCGGATCGCGGTGTCCAGCCGCTGCTTGATCGCGGCGTTGGTGCAGTCGTCGGACGCCTGGTAGCGCGTCGTCGGCAGCACGCCGCACATCTGGCCCGGCACGGCCGTGACCATGCCGCACCGCTCCAGGTGCGCCAGATAGGTCTGCCTGAGCCCCAGTCTGGGCCCACCGATCCAGTGGGCCGCACGAACCGGGCTGCCGCGTCGGCGCAGCAGTTCCAGTGCGTGGTCCAGGGTCGGGTCGCCTGTCGGCCGTGGCAGTACCACGGCGATCCGATCGCCCTCCGGGACGATCCGTCCGGCCAGGGACAGCTCGACGAGCTGGGCCCCGGCGAGTCCGAGGTCGAGGGTCTGCGGCTGCGCAGTGGTACCCGTGGTCGGGTCCAAAGCGAGCAGCAAGAGTTCCTCGGGAACAGTTCTGCGGCTCTTGCCCATCCAAGCCTCCCCGCGTGGATGAATGACAGCGTGACGCCTCTCACACGGGCTTGTCGAGTACGCCTCCGAATCGTGACCTTGCGGCCGCGGCGGGGAACCGGTGGAGGCGGGCCCGGCGTCTGACCGGTGGAGAGACCGCGGTGCGGCCGTGCGGCGGCAATACGCGCCGGTCGGGCGGGGTGTGGGCGGCCGGAACGGTCGCCGGTGGCGGAGACTGTACAGGTACACGGGGCGGGGCGTCGGCTTCCCGAAATCGGGTCTGCCGGTGCCCCGCCGGGCGTTGAGGAGGCTGGGTTACGTGGGCGAGTCCCCCGACAGGGTGCTGCGGGACGGCGAGCGGAGGCGGGAGCGGGACGAGGCGCGGAGCGGTTCCGGCGCCGGTGCCGACGCGACGGCGGCAGCCGTGGAACCGGCCGGGCGCGAGGACGCCGACGCTGCCGGGGCGGACGCCGGGGCGGGTGCGCGGGCGGACGCCGGGGCCGGTGCCGAGGCCGCTTCGGACGAGCCCGGGAGCCCCGCGGCGGCTTCGGAGGCCGGCGCCGACGACGCCTCGGACGCGGGGTCGGAGGCCGCCTCCGCCGCCACCGGGGAGCCCGCCGCCGATGGGGCGGGCACGCCCAGGACGGGGTCGACCGTCCAGCTCCGTGTCCGGGATACGGACTCCAGGACCACCATGCTCCGCCTTCCCGTGGACAACGCGACCACCGCGCTCCGCCTCCCCGCGGACAGCGCGACGACCTCGTTGCGACTGCCCGCGGACAACGCGACCACCGCGTTGCGGCTGCCCGAGGAGCTCCGTTCCCCGGCCGACGGCGGTGCCGGCCGGGGCGCTCCGCCGGTCGAGCCGCCGGCCGACGCCCCCGTCGGGAAGCCCGGGCGCCCGACCGGGCCGGACCCGCGTCTCGCCATGCGGACGGACTCGGCGGCCCCCGGAAAGCCTCCGGCGGAGCCCACGAAGCCCCCGGCCGAGCCCGCCGAGCCCGCCGTACCCGCCGAGCCCGGCGACGAGCCGAAGGGCGCCGGCGAGGAGTCGGAGGGCGCCGCCGGGCCGGAGACCCCCGCGCGGCCCGCGCGGCCCGCCGACCGGGCCGGGCAGGCCGAGAAGCTGGAGAAGCCCCGGGCCCCGCGGGCACCCGGTGCGGGCACCGTGCCCGAGCCGGTCCCCGAGCCGCACCCGGCCCCCAGGCCCGTCCCCGAGCCGGAGCCGGCACCCGAGCCGGAGCCCGTTCCGGCCCCGAAGCCGGCGCCCACCCCGGTCCCCGAGCCGCTCCCCACCCCCGACCCCCGGCCGCTGCCGTCCCCGCCGCCGCTGCCGAAGCCCGCGCCGCTGCCCGCCCCCGAGCCCACGCCCGCGCCGGCCCCGGAGACGACGGCCGAGGCGATGCAGGTGCTGGCGACGCTCAACGCGCGCCCCGTCTCGCCGTTTCGCCGCGCACTCAAGCGGATCACCATCTGGACGGTCTTCCTGGCCGTCGTGCTCGGCGCGGTGGCGGTCGCGCAGCTGCTCCGCCCGCTGCCGGACGCCAAGGTGAAGCAGACCGCCGCGGGCAGCTACAGCTTCGGCGGCGACCCGCTCGACCTGGCCTGGCCGGCCAAGGGCCAGTCGGCCGCCCAGGTCGTCGGCGTCGGCAGTCTCGGCAGCTCCGGCCCGGAGACGCCGGCCTCGATCGCCAGTGTCACCAAGGTCATGAACGCCTACCTGATCCTCCAGTCGCACCCGCTCAAGAAGGGGGAGAGCGGCCCGAAGATCACCGTCGACAAGCAGGCCGCCCAGGAGTCCGGCAACGTCGACGAGTCCAGGGTCACCCTCACCGAGGGCCAGCAGCTCACCCAGTACCAGGCGCTGGAGCTGCTGATGCTGCCGTCGGCCAACAACGTGGCCCGGCTGCTGGCCCGCTGGGACGCCGGCTCGGAGGAGGCGTTCGTCAAGAAGATGAACGACACCGCCGCCAGGTTCGGCATGGCCGCCACCACCTACACCGACCCGGCGGGCTTCAGCCCGGACACCAAGAGCACCGCCAAGGACCAGCTGAAGCTGGCCGAGCAGGTGATGCAGGACGCGATCTTCCGGCAGATCGTCTCGACGCCGGAGACCAACTTCAACAATCAGAAGATCTCCAACACCAACACCCTGATCTCCCCGAAGAACGGCATCATCGGCGTCAAGACCGGCTCCAGCACCCCGGCCGGCGGCTGCCTGATGTGGGCCGCGTACAAGGAGGTCGGCGGGGTCCAGCGGCTCATCCTCGGGGTCACCCTGGGCCAGCCGGCGACCACCGCCGAGCCGAGCATCCTCAAGATCGTCCAGAACGTCAGCGCCCTGCAGATCCAGGCGGCCCAGAACGGGCTGACCGGCCAGACCCTCGCCAAGCAGGGCGACGTCGTCGGCCGGGTCGACGACGGGCTCGGCGGCACGGTCCCGGTCGTCGCCACCAAGGACCTCACCGCCGCCGGCTTCCCCGGCATCAGCGGCACCCTCACCCTGGACCCGGCCAAGCTCGGTCACACGGCCAAGGCCGGTGCCCAGGTCGGCGTGCTGAGCGTGGGGGCGGGCGACGGCAAGGTGGAGGTCCCGGTCGTGCTCCAGACGGACCTGGCCCCGCCGTCCATCCTGTCCCGGC
This sequence comes from Kitasatospora sp. NPDC022856, assembly GCF_055561235.1. Taxonomy (NCBI): domain Bacteria; kingdom Bacillati; phylum Actinomycetota; class Actinomycetes; order Kitasatosporales; family Streptomycetaceae; genus Kitasatospora; species Kitasatospora sp. NPDC022856. The sequence continues at coordinate 252,214 of NZ_JBVHHE010000006.1, forward strand.
TGACCCGCCTGCTCTGACCTCGGCCGTCCGGCCCGCCCGCGGACCCCGAACACCCCTCGGCGGGGGAACCGGCCACCGGTTCCCCCGCCGAGGCGCGTCAGCCGCCCCGCGGTCCGTCCGCGCCGTCGGGGTCCGGTCCGCCCGCGTCCCCCGCCGTCTCGCCCGCCTCCTCCGCGGTGAGCGGGGCGCCGCCCCAGACGCCGGGCTCGGTCCGGGTGCCCAGCCAGTGCGCGACCGCCTCCTCCTCCGACACCACCCGGCCCAGCGCGATCGCCAGCGTCAGTCCGGCGAACATCACGATCAGCCAGGAGAGGCCGGTGAAGACCACCCCGTACGGCCCGAACTGCGTCACGCTGTGCGCCATCGCGCGCGGCAGGTAGATCCGGGAGGCGATCCCCAGGCCCACCACCACCGCCCCGCAGAGCAGCGCCCCCGGCAGCAGCGGCAGCCAGCGCACCCGGCCGACCAGCAGCAGGTGCTGGGTCCACCACCAGATCGCCGTCCCGCCGACGAAGGTCAGCGGAATCCCCAGCCAGGCACCCAGGCCGAAGCCGTCCCGCAGCGGCGTCTGGAACATCAGGCAGACCAGCCACACCAGCAGCCAGACCAGCCAGCGCCAGGCCACCACCCGCGACCCCGCCCTCGGCAGCTCCCAGCAGCGCTCGCAGACGCGTTGCATCGCCCGGCTCAGCGCCGTCGCCGACGCCAGGGTCACCAGGGCGCCGAACACGCCGATCGTGGTCTCCTGGTCATGGCTGCTCTGCAGCATCTGCTGCACCGACTGCTGCGCCGCACCCTCCAGGCCCAGCTCCTTGCGGAGCGAGCGCATCACGTTCTCGCGGACCGCGGCCGGGGTGAACACGGCCACCACGAAGAGCGCGGGCAGGGCGCTCAGGAAGGCCTGGGCGGCTAGCCGGGTCGCGCAGTCGAGGAGGTTCACCCGCAGCAGGTGGCCGAGCGCCCGGCCCACCAGCGGCACCTGCTCGGGCAGCTCGCGAGCGCGCCGGGCCAGCTTCGCCGACCGCTTCTTCAGCCGGGTCACCCGCCCGGCCGGGTGCTCGCTCACAGGTGTCCTCCCGGGCAGTCCCGACCGTCGAGGGGCGGGCGGCCGGAGGCCGGAGGCGCCCCGGTCACCGTGCTCCATGGTCACCCGGTCGCCGGACGGCCGCATCCGGGCGGACCGCCGTCACGCGGGCGCCGGACCGGGCGGACCCGGCAGCCGGGCTCAGCCGGTGGTGGAGTCCAGCAGTGCGAGCGTCACCCCGCCGAGCGGCGTCACCCGGTCGGGCGGGCCGTACCTGGCCCGGAGGGCCCGCGCCTGCTCCGCGGGCATCGCGGTCAGCGGCTCGGCGGTGTCCCCGAGGACGAGCAGCCAGGTCCGCTGCCCCTGCCCCAGGCACGCGTCCACCTGGGGGCAGGTGGTCGGGAAGAGGTCCTCGGCCTGGAGGGCGCTGCGTTCGACGAAGACCGGGAACGGCCGGACGTCGCTCGGCAGGTAGTAGGAGACACCCGGCCCGACCATCGCCCAGCCCTGGTCGCCGAGCGGAGCCGCCAGCCCGTCGCCGGGCCGGTACCCGGCCCCGATCAGCTCGGCGGCCGCCCGGTACGGCTCACGGGAGAAGGAGTGCGAGCCCGCGGAGCGCACCGAGGACTGCTTGGGCAGCGCCACCAGGGCGGGGACCGCGATCAGCCCGACGGCCAGCAGCGCGCCCGCGGCCCGGACCTGCCCCGGCGTCCGGCTGCGTCGCGCGGCCGCTGCCACCGTCGTGTAGACCGCCTGCACCCCGCCGCCGGCCAGCGCCGCCCAGGCCGGCACCGTGAAGAGCAGGTAGCGGTCGACGAAGTACGAGGTGCTGCCGCGCGACACCAGCCAGACGCCGAGCACCGGCAGCACCGCGAGCAGCAGAAGCTGGAGCGCGGGCAGGCGGCGCCCGGGCAGGACCAGGGCCAGCAGGGCCAGCAGGGCGAAGACGTGGAACACCCCGGGCGAGCCGAACAGCGGCTCACCGAAGTGCCGCAGCTGGTAGAAGGTCGGCTTGCCGATCCAGCCCAGCTGGCGCCCGGACTGCCGGCTGCCCAGCAGCACCACCGGCAGCACCGGCAGGGCCGCGACCAGCACGGCGAGTGGGTACTGCCAGAGCACCCGCCGCTCGGTGGCCGGGCGGGTCCGCCACAGGTGCAGCGCCACCACGGCCAGCTGGCCGGCCAGCGTCGCGAAGGAGATCAGGTGCCCGGCGCCGGCCGCCGCCATCGCCGCGCAGTACGGCGCCCACCGCCGCAGCGACGGGCGCTCCAGCGCGCGCAGCAGGAACCAGGTGGCAGCGGCGACCGCACAGGTCACCAGGGCGTACGAGCGGGCCTCCTGCGCGTACCGCGAGATCAGCGGCACCACGGAGAACAGCAGCCCGCCGCCGATCGCCGCCACCCGGCCGCCGAACAACCGCTGGGCGGTCAGCGCCACGAACGCGGCGGCGCCGGCCATCGCCAGCACGGAGGGCAGCCGCAGCGCGATCGCGGAGTCGCCGAACACCGACGTCCAGCCGTGCATCAGGAGGTAGTACGCGCCGTTGCTGGCGTCGATGTGCTGGAGCAGTCCGAGCAGATCACCGAGCGAGCGGGTCGCCACCGTCCAGGTCGCCACCTCGTCCCGCCACAGCTCGGGCGTCCCGAGCCGGTAGGCGCCGACGCAGAGCATCGCCAGTGCCGGCCAGAGCCACACCTGGCCCAGTACGCGGAGGGCCGGGTGCCGTCTGCCGGCTGATGTCATGGTGAAGCGCCTCGTCCTTGCGGTGATGCGTTGCTGCAGGCGTGCCAGGGCCGGCGGGGGCGCCGACGCCCCGCACCGGAACACCGGTTCGCTCCAGGCTACTGGAGCAGGATGTGACGCCCCGTCGCCGGGCACCATCGGCACCCTCCCCATGATTCCATCTTCCCGCACACGATTCGCACGCGGACTCCCCTCACCGCACACCCCGCCACCTCCGCCCGGCCGACGGCCCGACCCGGCGTGGCCGCCCCCCGATCCGCTAGGCTGTCAGCGGTCGTCGCGCCACACGCGCGCCCGACCGCGAACGACCCCGCCTCAGTAGCTCAGGGGATAGAGCACGGCTCTCCTAAAGCCGGTGTCGCAGGTTCGAATCCTGCCTGGGGCACAGCGCGCTACGCAGTGAAGGCCCAGGTCCGGGGATTCCCCCGGGCCTGGGCCTTCGTCGTTCCCGACCGCCGTCCCGCCCGTGTCCCGCTTGTGCCGCGTCCGTGCCGCGCGTCCGTGCCGCGCGTCCGTGCCTCTTTCAAGGCCGTGGGGCCGCGTGCCCGGCGGGCCCAGGGTGGGCACGAGGACCGGCACCCCGGGGTGGCGGAGTCGGCCGGGCGCGTTCAGGGGCCGCCGGCGTGTGACGGGCCGTCGGGGGCGGGCTCAGCCGAGGCCGAGGGTGTGCCGGTCGCGCGGGGTGGTGCGGGGCTGGGAGGCGAGGTCGGCAAGGAGGCTCTCGGCCTCCCGGGTGGTGCGCAGGACCTCCGGGTCGAGGTCGGCGACGACCAGCTCGCGGCGGTCCGGGCCGGCCTCGGCGAGGAGGCGGCCGTCGGGGGACCAGACGGCGCTGGCGCCGCAGGTGTTCCAGCCGCCGGTGGTGCCGATGTGGTTGGCCAGCACCGTGTAGAGGGTGTTGTCGAGCGCGCGGGCCGGGAACCAGGTCCGGGACTCGTGGTGGCCGTGGCCCACGCTGAACAGCGCGCCGACCAGGTAGGCGTGGCAGCCGTCGAGGGCGGCCGCGCGGGCGTGCTCGGGGAAGCCGGAGTCGTAGCAGATGCCCAAGCCGAGCCGCCAGCCGTCGAGTTGGAGGGTGCAGCCCGTCGTCCCGGGGCGGTAGGTGTCCCGTTCGGTCTTGAAGAGGTACTGCTTGTCGTACCGGGTGGTGAGCGCACCGTCGGGGCCGAAGACCAGGGCGGAGATGCGCAGTTCGCCGTCGGCGTCCCGGACGGCCGCGCCGACCACGGCGGCCGTGCCGGTCTCCCGGCAGGCGTCGGCGATCGGCGCGAGCCGGGGATCGCCGGGCTGGACGCTGTACTTGAGGGGGTCGGTCCGGATCAGCTCGGGCTCGTAGCCGGACAGGAACTTCTCGGCGAAGAGCACCAGGCGGACGCCGTCCGAGGCGGCCTCGCGGATCAGGTCGGCGACGGTCGCGACGTTGGCGGGGAGGTCGCCCGCCACCGCCTGGGCCTGCGCGGCGGCGATCCGCAGCGGCCGGTCGGGGAAGTCGGGGGCGGGAGCGGGTCGGTCGGGCGTCGAGGGAAGCGGCATGAAGGCCAGGCTAGGCGGGCCCGGCGGACCGGCCCGAGGCCGGGGGACCCGCGCTAGGGCTTGACCGCGCCGTCCGGTCGCTCGCCGGCCCGCTCGCCGGCCCGCTCGCCGGCCTCCTCGAAGGCCGGATCAAAAGCCGGGTCGAAGGCCGGGTCGTAGGGCGCGGGGGCGGTCTGGGAAACGAGGACGCGCTGGACCCTCGGCCTGGTCCGCCAGTTGACCCGCCGGACGTCCCGGGCCAGCGCGCCGGGCCGGCAGAGCTCGACGGCCACGGTGACCGCGCCCAGGACGATCCCGGCGGCCAGCCAGCCGCCCAGCACGTCGCTCGGCCAGTGGACGGCGAGGGCTACCCTCGTCCAGCCGATCGTCAGCACGGTCAGCGCGGCGATCGAACAGGCGGTGATCCGCCCGCCGCGCGAGGACCGGTGCCAGACCAGCCCGACCAGGACGGCGCAGGTGATCACGGAGGCCATCGCATGCCCGGAAGGGAGGGCCGGGCCGCCGGCGTGGGCGACCGGGTCGGGGAAGCGCGGCCGCAGGCGGTCGAGGCAGAGCTTCAGGACCCACAGGAAGCCCCAGCCGACCAGCGCCTGGGCCGCCGCCCAGCAGGCCAGCACCCGGGCCCCGATCAGCCAGAGCCAGAGCGTGGCGGCGCCGAGCAGCGTACGCATGGTGATCGTGCCGCCGATGTCGGTGAGCATCTGCACCGAGGCGACCCACACTCTTCGGCCCTGGGCGTAGCGGTGCATGTCGTCCACCCAGCCCTGGTCCAGGCGGGCGAGGGGGGACCAGCCGGTCTGCACCAGGGTGGCCAGGACCGCGAACAGCGCGGTACAGCCCGCCGCGAGCGCCACGTGCCGGAGCAGGTGGCGATTACGCGGGGTGAGGAGAAGCGAGCTGTTGGTCAGGTGCATGGCTGACACCTTCCCAGTGCGTTGTGCTGATCGGACGCCTGCGCGATAGCGATTTGGCATCTTTTGTGCGGAGGATCTGCGTGCGCCGGGGTGCGGGCGCGGGGCGGCTCCGGGGTGCGGAACCGGTGGCAGCGGCGGCTCCGGCGGGGCCGGGCGGGAACGCGCGCGGCTGCCCGCGGGTTCTCCGGAGTGAAGGGTCCGCAAAGGAGCGCGCCGGCGGCCCCGGCATGGGCGGCCGCGCAGCGGCAAGGCGTCGGGGGGCCGCACCCGCGGTCCCGCCGACCGCTTTCGGTGGACCGCGCCGTGTGGACCGCCCGGCCGGCACCTGTGGTGCCGGCCCGGTCACGCTCCGTCCAGTGGCGGGGTGAAAACCGGCAGCATACTGCATCGGCGGAAGAATCTGAGCGACTTGGGAATGTTGTCCGGAATCTGTTCGTTGGATCGTTACGTGTGAGCCCCGCGGGGCCCGCATTCTTGCCCTCTTGGGGGCAGGCAGGCAGACCTCGGCAATTCCAGCAAAGGGAGCAAGCATGGCCACCCGTGCCGTCGTTCGCGACAGGGCCGACCGGACTCGCGCGGCCCGCCCGACCAACCTTGAGGCCGACCGTGACCTGGTCGGTATGTATCTCGACGAGATCGCCAGGACGCCCCTGCTCGATGCCGCCGAGGAGGTCGAGCTCTCGCTGCGGATCGAGGCCGGTGTGTACGCCCAGCACCTGCTGGAGGAGGCGGAGCTCCCCGAGGGTGTGAAGCGTGAGGAGCTGGAGGCGATAGCCGAGGACGCCGAGCGCGCCAAGGACGTCTTCATCCGCTCCAACCTCCGGCTGGTCGTCGCCGTCGCGCGGCGTTACCCGCGCAGCGGCCTTCCGTTGCTCGACCTCATCCAGGAGGGCAACGCCGGCCTGGTGCGGGCGGTGGAGAAGTTCGACTACGCCAAGGGTTTCAAGTTCTCCACCTACGCCACCTGGTGGATCCGGCAGGCCATCACCCGGTCCATCGCCGACCAGTCGCGCACCATCCGGCTGCCTGTCCACCTGGTCGAGGAGCTGGGCCGGATCCGGCGTGTCCAGCGGGAGAAGTCCAAGGAGCTGGGCCGCGAGCCGGAGCCGGCCGAGATCGCGGCCGAGCTGGACACCACCGAGGCGCGGATCAAGGACGTCCTGGACTGGGCGCGTGACCCGGTGAGCCTCAACATGTCCGTCGACGACGAGGGCGAGACCCAGTTCGGCGACCTGGTCGAGGACACCGGGGCGACGTCCCCGGAGGACGCCGTGATGGTCATGCTCCGCCGCGAGGAGCTGGACGGTCTGATCGGGCGCCTGGACGACCGGACGGCCTCGATCATCCGGTCGCGCTACGGGATGGAGGACGGCCGTGAGCGGACGCTCACCGAGGTGGGCAAGCAGCACGGGCTGACGCGGGAGCGGATCCGCCAGATCGAGAAGCACGCGCTGGCCGAGCTGAAGCGGATCGCCGACCACGCGGGCTTCGAAGCCGCCTGACGGCCTCCCCGCCGCCACCTCGCCGGCGTACCGGGGCCCCGGGTGCGGAATCGCTCCGCACCGGGGCCCTCACGCGTCCCCGGCGGCGGTCGGCGCGGGCGCGGGGAGCTTCTAGGCTGGAGGAGTGGACGATGTGCGAGACGGAGGCGGGCCGGTGACCGAGCGGGAGCCCAGGCAGGACGGCGGGGGCAGGACGGACGCCGCGGAGGCCGTGAAGGCGTCCGACGACCCCAAGGCCGCGACGATGGGCCGGCTGGTCTTCCGGGACCCGCTGGACCAGCAGTCCAGTGACGACACCGACGCCGGCTGGGGCGGGCGCCCGGGAGCGGCGGACAGTGGAGGACGGGGGCTGGACTGGTACCTGAGCCAGCGCCCGCCGCACCACGGCGACTGACGGGGAGTGCTCAGCGCTGGCGCGTGACCAGCGCGTCGCGGATCTCGGTCAGCAGCAGGACCTGCTCGGCCTCCGCCTGGACCTCGGTGATGCCTCTGCGCCGGGCGGCGAGCCTGGTCATCGGCAGGATCAGGCAGAAGTACACGACGGCCGCGGTGATGAGGAACTGCAGGAGGGCGCTCAGCACCGAGCCCCACAGGATGAGGACCCCGGACGTGACCTCGCCGGTCGCGCTCAGCTCGCAGGGGCCCTTGAGGCAGGAACTGTAGGCACCCAGGTCCTTGGCCCCGAAGGCGCCGACGATCGGGTTGATCACGCCCTTGACGAAGGCGTTGATGATGTTGGTGAACGCCGCGCCGATGACGACGGCGACGGCGAGTTCGACGACATTTCCGCGCAGCAGGAATTCCTTGAAGCCTTTCATGCCGCGTGAACGACGAAGTCGTGGTCCGGTCACGGGTGAGCTTCGAGGTGTTCCGATTGACAACCCGATCGGCTGACCGACGCGGCGCCCGGAGGGGAGAGACCCGCCCGCGCGGGCCCGACGGCCAGCGCGGCCGACAGCGCGACCAGCAGCAGGGCGGGCACCCCGAGCCGGTGCCGGGCGGCCCGGCGGAGCCGGTGGAGGCGGCCACCGCCACGCCGGATCGGCGCGAAGGGCGGCACCTCCCGCCGGGGCGGAACGGCCGGGGCGGGGAGCGGCGGGAATCGCGGGGGGAGGCTCGTGGTCGACATGGGCACCACCGGTGGTCGCGGGGCGCCGGCCCGGGGTGCGGGCCGGCTCTTCCGACGCACACTCTGGGCGGCCCAGGGGTCGGGTGGAAGTCCTGTCCCCAGGCCTGTGGACAACTCGGCCCTGTGGACAACTCTGTACACCCGAACGGGGTAGTGGGCCCATTGGCGGTTGACCGCGAGCGGCCTGCCTCCGCCCGGGCACGCGAAAGGCCCGCGGGCCGCGCGATGGCGCGGGCCCACGGGCCTTCCGAAGTCTGGTCTCAGCCGGCCGGCTTCGCCGCCGGAGCCGAGCTCGCGGCAGCGGTCGAGCCGCCCGAGGACGACGAGGACGAGGTCGAAGCAGCCGACGACGAGCCGGACGAGGACGAACCCGACGAGGTCGAGTTCGACGACGAGCCGGTGCCCACCGAGCTGCTGGACGAGGATCGGCTGTCGGTCCGGTAGAAGCCGGAGCCCTTGAAGACCACACCCACGGCCGAGAAGACCTTGCGGAGCCGTCCCTGGCAGTCGGGGCACGTGGTCAGCGCCTCGTCGGTGAACTTCTGCACCGCCTCCAGGCCGTTGCCGCACTCGGTGCACTGGTACTGGTACGTGGGCACTTGTCTTCCTCCTGGCACTCTCGCCTGATGAGTGCTAACGATGGTCAATGATGCGGCATTCCGCTGGATCAGTCCAGCGACTCGAATGTGAGATGAGCCGGGGGCGCGCCGAAGCACCCGTTCCCCCGCCCGCCGGAAGCCGGCCGCCGAGGGCCGCCGCCCCGGCCCGGACCCGCCGCCCGACCGGCCGGACGCGTCCGACCCGACCCGACGCCGCCGGACGCCGCCCGACCCGTCGCCCCGAGCCCCGCCGCTCAGCCCTTCGCCGCCCCGACCAGCTGCGGAGCCGAGCCCCGCTCGTTCGCGCCCGCGACCACCGTGCTCGCCACGCCCGGCGCGATCAGCAGGTACCGCAGCGCGACCAGCGCGACCAGGCCGAGCCCGGCACCGGCCATCGGCACCAGGAACCCGGCCGACGGCCCGTGTCCGTCGATCAGCCGTCCGGCGACCGTGGACCCGGCCGCCAGGCCCAGCCCGATGGCACCGGTCAGCCAGGTGAAGGCCTCGGTCTTGGCGCCGTCCGCGACCAGCGTCTCGACCAGGGTGTACCCGGTGATCAGCGTCGGTGCGATGGCCAGGCCGCAGACCAGCCCGGCGACGGACAGCGCGACCAGGTTGGGCATCGCCCAGAGCGTCGAGCAGCCCACGACCAGCAGCGCGTAGCTGGCCAGCATCCGGTGCCGGGCGGCCCGGCGCCAGGCGACCATGCCGTACAGCACGCCGGCCAGCATCGAGCCGCCGGCGAAGATCCCGTACACGGTGCCGTTGGCGCCGGGCTGGCCGACCGACTCGGTGAACGCGGTGACCGACACCTGCATGGCGCCGAAGACGGTGCCGACGCCCAGGAACGCGCCGGCCAGCAGCCGGACGCCGGGGGAGGAGAGCGCGGAGACCCGGCGGACGCCGGGCTGGTGCGGGTGCCGGGCCGGCGCGGTGCGCCGCTGGGCGGCGAAGGCCAGTCCGCCGACCACGGTCAGCGCGGCCTCGGCGATCAGCCCGGCGGCGGGCGTGACCGAGGTGGCGATGGCGCCGGCGAGCACCGGGCCGATCACGAAGGTGAACTCGTCCGTCACGGACTCGAAGGCGAAGGCGGTGTTGAGCTTGGCGGCCGACAGCGCGGACGCCGAGCGTCCGCCGGCCGCACCCTCGGCGGAGAGCTTGGCGACCCAGCGGGACCGGACCATCGCGCCGACCTGCGGCACGCTGGCGCCGGCCGGGGCGGCGGCGAGGAAGAGGGTCCAGACCGGGGCGTGGCCCAGGGCCAGCGCGATCAGCGCGCCGACCGAGACCGCGTGCACGATCACGGTCGGGACGAGCACGGCGGCCTGGCCGTAGCGGTCGGCCAGCCGGCCGGTCTGCGGGCCGATGAAGGCCTGGGCGACGGCGGAGACCGCCGCGACGCTGCCGGCCGTGCCGTAGGAGCCGTGGGTGTCCAGCACCAGCAGGACGATGCCCAGGCTGAGCATCGCGTACGGGAGCCGCGCGGCGAAGGCGGGGGCCAGGAACGTCCAGGCCCCGGGGGTGCGCAGCAGTGCGCCGTACCCGACGCGGGCGGGTGCGCCCTGGTCGGTGGTGGCCCCGGTGCCCGGCCGGGTGTCCGGGAGCGTGTCGGTGGCCAGGGCGGCGCGGGTGTCCGCGGTGTTCTCGACCGTTCGGCGGGCCGTCACGGTCGTCCTTCCTGCTGCCTGGTAGCGCGGAAGGGGCATGGGGTGGCCCCGACGGCGCCGAGAGTCGTCCTCTCGCGCGTCGACCGGGGTAGTTACCGGGCCCGCCCGGCGTGGTTGCCGGGATCCGCGCCGCGGCCGCCGAGCGGTCGCGCCAACTCTGCTTCAGGCAGATGCTGGGGTGTTTCGATCGTTCTGCATATACGCGCGTAGATGACGCGCTACCCCCACCATACAGAGGACATCCAGATCTGTCCCGTCCATCGGAGGTGAACGCTGGACGAACCCCCCGTGGTCATCGCGGTCACCGCCGCCCGTACAGCCACCCCGCGAGCTTGCCGCCCTTGTCCACGGCCCGCAGCCGCCGCTCGGCGGCCTCGCTGACCTCGTCGGTGGTCACGACCAGCAGTTCGTCGCCGCCGCGCAGCACGGTGGCCTTGTCCGGAACGAAGCTGCTGCCCTCCCGGACGACCAGGGTCACCGCCGCGCCGGCCGGCAGCCGCAGCTCGCCGATCTCCACGCCGGACATCCTGGAACTCGGCGACAGCGCCACCGACAGCAGGTGTCCGTGCAGCTTCTCCAGGGGCGCGGACTCGATGCCGAGGTCCTGGCCCATCGAGCCCTCGGAGATCTTCAGCCACTTGGCGACCCAGGGCAGGGTCGGGCCCTGGAGCAGGGTGAAGACCACGACCAGGATGAAGACGATGTTGAAGACGTCGTGGGCCATCGGCGTGCCGGCCACCATCGGGATGGTCGCCAGCACGATGGGCACCGCCCCGCGCAGCCCGGCCCAGCTGAGCAGCGCCTGCTCGCGGCCGGGCAGCTTGAAGGGCGTCAGCGTGATCACCACCGACAGCGGCCTGGCCAGGAAGACCAGCACGGTGCCGATCACCAGCGCGGGCACCACGGCCGAGCCCATGGTCTCGGGGGTGCAGAGCAGGCCGAGCAGCACGAACATGCCGATCTGCCCGATCCAGGCCAGTCCGTCGGCGAAGCCGCGGACGGCGGGCCCGTGCGGCAGTTTGGCGTTCCCCAGGATGACCGCGCTGATGTAGACGGCGAGGAAGCCGGAGCCGTGCAGCAGCGCGCCGCCGGCGTAGGCGAGCACGGTGAGCGCCAGGACGGCGATCGGGTAGAGGCCGGAGGACGGCAGGGCGACGTGCTTGATCCCGAACGCGCCCAGCTTGCCGACCGTGAGGCCGACCGCGGCCCCGATGGCCAGCTCGGCGACGATCGTGCCGATCAGGACGTACCAGGAGTCGAGTTCACCGGTGGTGGCGAAGGCGACGACGAGGATCACCACGGGGGCGTCGTTGAAGCCCGACTCGGCCTCCAGGAGCCCGGTCAGCCGGTGCGGCAGCGGGACCATCCGCAGCACGGAGAAGACGGCGGCCGCGTCGGTCGAGGAGACGATCGCGCCGAGCAGCATGGACGTCCGCCAGTCCAGGCCGACCAGCCAGTGCGCGCCGGCCGCGGTCACGAAGACGCTGATCCCGACGCCGACCGTGGCGAGCACGGTGGCGGCCGGCATCACGGGTCTGACCTCGCGCCAGCTCGTCTTGAGACCGCCCTCGGCCAGGATGACGACCAGTGCGGCGTAGCCGATCACCTGGGTCAGCGCGGCGTTGTTGAAGGCGAAGCCCAGGCCGTTCTGGCCGAGGGCGACGCCGATGCCGAGGTAGATCAGCAGGCTGGGCAGCCCCGACCGGGTCGAGATGCGCACGGCGACCACCGCGACCAGCAGGATCACGGAGAATTCGAGGAGCAGCCGGTTCAGGTGGTCGACATTCACGCAGGGGCACCTCGGGCAGGCTGGGGGCGGGCGGGGTGTCTGGTGGCGGTGAGGCCGGGGGGAGCCGACCGGCCGGGGGCGATTGCTCCGCTAGCGGATCGTTACTCAGTCTAACATTTTGCCATATCTTTAGCTTCACCGTTCACACGGGTCCCTTCCCACCCTCCGCTGACCTCGTCCGATCCCACCGTGAACGTCCCCCGTGCACGCCCGCCAGTGGACTCGGCCTAATGTGGTCCCCTGTCATGGCCGTGTGCCCTGGACATGCCCGCCCGTCCCCCAGTCGAGGACCGCAAGGACCCAGATGCCCCGCTCGAAGAAGTTCCGGCGCGCCCGTCTGATCGTGATCGTGCTGGTCGTGCTGCTGGTGGCCGGCGCCGGCTACGGCGGCTACCGGGGGGTGGCCGCGGTACGCGCGTCCTTCCCGGAGGTCGACGGCAGCGTCAAGGTGGCGGGCCTGAGCGCGCCGGTCGACGTGAAGCGGGATGCCAACGGCATCCCCCAGCTCTACGCCGACACCCCGGAGGACATCTTCCGCGCCCAGGGCTACGTGCAGGCGCAGGACCGGTTCTGGGAGATGGACGTCCGACGGCACATCACCGCGGGCCGGCTCTCCGAGATGTTCGGCGACAGCCAGGTCGAGACCGACTCCTTCATCCGCACCATGGGCTGGCGCGACGTGGCGCAGAAGGAGTTCGACTCCCAGCTGTCGCCCGAGACCAGGAAGTACCTCCAGGCGTACGCGGACGGCGTCAACGCCTGGCTCGGCGAGCACCCCGGCGGCGCGAGCGCCTCGCTGGAGTACAGCCTGCTCGGGGTGGTGAACGGCGACTACAAGCCGGAGCAGTGGGCCCCGGTCGACTCGGTGGCCTGGCTGAAGGCGATGGCCTGGAACCTCTCGGGGAACCTCCAGGAGGAGATCGACCGCTCGCTGCTCGCCCAGGACTTCAGCCCGGAGAAGATCGCCGAGCTGTACCCGGAGTACCCGTACGCGCGCAACGGCACCATCGTGAAGACCGGCACCGTCTCGGGCGACGCGTACCGCCCGGCGGACGGGGCCGCCCAGTCCGGCCCCACCACGGGCACCGCGCAGGGCGCGGCCGCGACCAAGGCGATGTTCAAGGACGTCACCGACCGGATCGACGCGATGCCGCAGCTGCTCGGCCGGCAGGGCCAGGGCATCGGGTCCAACTCCTGGGTGGTCGCCGGCTCGCACACCACCACCGGCAAGCCGCTGCTGGCCAACGACCCGCACCTCGGCCCCGGCCTGCCGTCGGTCTGGTACCAGATGGGCCTGCACTGCCGCACCGCCTCGCCCGCCTGCCAGTACGACGTCTCCGGCTTCACCTTCGCCGGTATGCCGGGCGTGGTGATCGGCCACAACAAGGACATCGCCTGGGGCTTCACCAACCTCGGCGCCGACGTCACCGACCTCTTCCTGGAGAAGGTCACCGGCCCGGAGACCTACCTGGTGGACGGCAAGGAGGTGAAGTTCACGTTGCGCAAGGAGACCATCAAGGTGGCCGGCGGCGAGGACCGCACCATCACCGTCCGCACCACCCAGACCGGCGCCCCGCTGATCTCCGACCAGAGCACCGAGCAGCAGAACGTCGGCAAGTACGCGCCGAACGGCGCCTCCGCCCCGGACCGCTCGACCAGCGGCTACGGCGTGGCCCTGCAGTGGACGGCGCTGGAGCCGGGCAAGACCATGGACGCCGTCTTCGCGCTGGACCGCGCCAAGGGCTGGGACGACTTCCGGGCCGCCGCGAAGGACTTCGCCGTCCCCGCGCAGAACCTGATCTACGCCGACGCCGAGAACATCGGCTACCAGGCCCCGGGCAACATCCCGGTCCGCGGCAAGGGCGACGGCGGCTACCCGGCGCCGGGCTGGGACTCTTCGTACCAGTGGAAGGGCGCCGTCCCCTTCACCGCCCTGCCCTACAGCCGCAACCCGGCCGCCGGCTACATCGTCACCGCCAACCAGGCCGTGGTCGACCCCTCGTACAAGTACCTGCTGACCAAGGACTGGGAGTACGGCACCCGGGCCAAGGAGATCACCGACCAGATCGAGGCCAAGCTCAGGAACAACGGCAAGATCTCGCCGGACGACATGCAGGAGATGCAGCTCGACAACACCAGCATCCTGGCCAAGACGCTGGTCCCGATGCTGCTGAAGGTGCAGATCGACGACCCGTACGTGCGCGAGGCGCAGGACCTGCTGAAGGACTGGAATTTCCACCAGGACGCCGACTCGGCCGCCGCCGCCTACTACAACGGCGTCTGGCGCCAGCTGCTCAGCCTCTCCTTCGGCCAGAAGTTCCCGGCCGACCTGCGCGCCGAGGACAACTGCCTGCTGGTCCGCCGGCAGACCGACCCGACCAAGCCCGACAGCCGCACCCAGATCGTCACCGAGTGCGGCACCCGTGACCCGGGCAAGGCCCAGCCGGACGGCGGCGACCGCTGGACCGAGGTGGTGCGCCAGCAGCTGGCGAAGCCCGACAGCAGCTGGTGGACGTACATCGACTCGGACCACCACGAGCAGAAGGGCCTCGACAACCTGCTCGCCGAGGCGATGAAGAATGCCCGTCAGGACCTCACGGCGCTGCTCAGCAAGGACGTCTCCACCTGGAGCTGGGGCCGTCTGCACACCCTGACGCTGCGCGAACAGACCCTGGGCAGCGACGACTCCTCGATCGCCTCCGGCTTCGTCCGGCGACTGCTCAACCGCGGCCCGTACCGCCTCTCCGGCGGCTCCGGCGCGGTCGACGCGGCGGGCTGGAACGCGGCGGCGGGCTACCAGGTGGACTGGATCCCGTCGATGCGGATGGTCGTCGACCTGAGCGACTTCGACGCCTCGCGCTGGGTGAACGTGGGCGGCGCCTCCGGGCACGCCTTCCACGACAACTACAACGACCAGACCGACCTCTGGCTCAAGGGCAAGCTGCTGACCTGGGCCTATTCACCCGACGCGGTCGAGAAGTCGGCCAAGCACAAGCTGGTGCTGACCACCGGCTGAGCACGTCCGGCCCGCACGGCACGGCGGCCCCGCCCCTCGGACCCCGAGGCGCGGGGCCGCCGTCGTCACCGAGGGCGTCACCCCAGCCGGTGCGGCCCGGACGGGGTGAGGGCGAGGTCCACCGGCAGGTCGTGCGGCTCGGCCGGCACGCTCGCCAGCAGCTCGTGCTCGTAGAGCAGCACCGCCAGCAGCGGTCGCGCCCCGGCCCGCCCGAGCCGGGCCAGCACCCGGTCGTACGAGCCGCCGCCGCGGCCCAGCCGCAGCCCCCGCCGGTCCACCGCCAGGCCGGGCAGCAGCACCAGCGACGCCGTGGTCACGGCCTCCGGCCCGAGCCGGCCGCCGACCGGCTCCAGCAGCCCGCGCCCGGCCGGCGCCAGCGCCTGCGGCCCCTCGTACTCGGCCCAGTCCAGGTCGTTGTCGGCCAGCAGCACCGGCAGCAGCACCCGGACCCCGCGCGCCAGCAGCGCGTCCAGCAGCGGCCGGGTGCCCGGCTCGCTGCCGACCGACACGTACGCGGCCACGGTGGCGCCAGGCTCGGCCAGCGCGCCGGCGTGCCCGGCCAGGGCGAGCGCCGCCCGCTCCCGCTCCACCGCCACCAGCGCCCGCCGTTCGGCCAGCAGCCGTGTCCTCAGCGCGCTCTTCTCGTTGTGCATGGGATCCTCCACAGCTCTGTGCCCGTGACGTCCAGAGCCTGACACGCGGAAGGCGCCCCGATGTCGACCCCGCTGCTGCTCCAGGCCCTGGCCGCGCTGAGCGCCCCGGCGCTGGCCGGCGCCGCCGTGTTCGGCCTGCGGCTGCGCCGGGCCGACGGCGCCGCCGCCGACCGCGAGGCCCGGCTGCGCGAGCGGGTCGCCGAGCTGGAGGCCCGCTGCGCCGAGCTGGAGCGCACCGCCTCCTGCGACCCGCTCACCGGGGTCTGGAACTACCGCCACCTGCAGCTCACCCTGGACCGGGAGATCGAGCGCGCCCGCCGGGCCGAGCAGGCCGACCAGCAGGACGGCCCGCACCCGCTGGCGGTCCTGCTGCTGGACATCGCGGGCTTCGACCGGGTGATCGCCGAACACGGCCGGGCCCGGGCCGACGCGATACTGCGCGACCTCGCCCAGCGGCTCGGCATGGAGATCCGCCGCTCCGACACCCTCGGCCGGTACAGCGGCGAGGTCTTCCTGATCGTGCTGCCGGACACCGGCGCCGCGGGCGCGGCACACGTCGCCGAACGGCTGGTCTGGTCGGTCCGCCGCCACCTGCTGCTGGACTGGTCCTCCGGCCCGCGCGAGGGCCGCCGCCAACAGGGCAACGGGCTCACCGCCGCGGTCGGCGTGGCCGTGCTTCCCGAGGACGGTACGCATGCCGCCGTCCTGCTCCGGGCCGCCGACCGGGCCCTGGCCGAGGCCCGCGACGCCGGCGGGGACTGCTGGCGCGAAGCCGCCTCCTCCCGGCCACTCAGCGGCTCCGCTGCCGAGCGTGACCGTTCGGAAAACCCGGGTAGTCTGTCGCCCTGTGCCGGAGAGGACCCCCTCACCTCACCCGGCGCTTCCCCTTTGCCTGCCACCTTGGCCGGGCCCAGCGACGTGCTGTCATAGCCGGTCAACCGCGCTCGGCCGGGCGTAAACATGCCTTAGTAAGGTAAACGCATGACGACGATCAGCTCCCGAATTCCGGTAACCAAGGCCGTGGTCCCCGCGGCCGGACTGGGTACGCGCTTCCTCCCGGCCACCAAGGCCACTCCGAAGGAGATGCTGCCTGTCGTCGACAAGCCGGCGATCCAGTACGTCGTCGAGGAGGCGGCCTCCGCCGGGCTGTCCGACATACTGATGGTCACCGGCCGTAACAAGCGGGCGCTGGAGGACCACTTCGACCGCGCCTACGAGCTGGAGGAGCTGCTCGCCCGCAAGGGCGACCAGGACCGGCTGCGCCGGGTGCGCGAGTCCGTCGACCTGGCCAACATGCACTACGTCCGCCAGGGCGACCCGAAGGGTCTCGGCCACGCCGTCTCGGTCGCCGAGCAGCACGTAGCCGGCCAGCCCTTCGCCGTTCTGCTCGGCGACGACCTGATCGACCCGCGCGACCCGCTGCTCGCCCGCATGATCGAGGTCCAGCAGGAGCTCGGCGGCTCGGTCGTCGCCCTCATGGAGGTCGACCCCTCGCAGATCCACCTGTACGGCTGCGCGGCCGTCAAGGCCAACGGCTTCGGCGAGGACGTCTTCCAGGTGACCGACCTGGTCGAGAAGCCCGAGACCGCCGACGCGCCGTCGAACTACGCCGTCATCGGCCGCTACGTGCTCGACCCCTCGGTCTTCGACGTGCTGCGCGAGACCCCGCCCGGCCGCGGCGGCGAGATCCAGCTCACCGACGCCCTGCGCGAGCTGACCACCCGCGACGCCGAGAGCGGCGGCCAGGTGCACGGCGTCCTCTTCAAGGGCCGCCGCTACGACACCGGTGACCGCGCGGACTACCTGCGCGCTATCGTCCGTCTGGCCTCCGAGCGCGAGGACCTGGGCCCGGAGTTCCGCTCCTGGCTCCGTGAGTTCGTCGCCTCCGAGCTGCAGGACTGACACGCCGACAGAGAGCGAGAGCGCCGATGACCGGGTCCACGGAGAACCGTCCCACCCCCGCCGCAGCCTGCTGCGACGGATCCGCGGACCCGGCACCGGCCGCCCGGCCGGCCCGGCTCTGGACCGTCGACGAGCACCTCGCCGACGTGCTGGCCGCGGTCGGCCCGCTGCCCGCGATCGAGCTCCAGCTGCTCGACGCCCAGGGCTGCCGGCTCGACGAGGACGTGCTCGCCGGCGGTGACCTGCCGCCCTTCGACAACAGCTCGATGGACGGCTACGCCCTGCGCACCGCCGACACCGCCGGAGCCACCGCCGAGTACCCCTCGGTGCTCTCGGTGGTCGGCGACATCGCCGCCGGCGCCGCCGAACTGCCCAGGGTCGGCCCCGGCCAGGCCGCCCGGATCATGACCGGCGCCCCCGTCCCGCCCGGTGCCCAGGCGGTCGCCCCGGTCGAGTGGACCGACGGCGGCAGCGGCACCGGCCGGGCCGCCGACGCGATGGGCGCCCCGGTCGAGGACGAGGAGGTCCGGGTGCTGCGCCCGGTCTCCGAGGGCGCCCACGTCCGCCGCCGCGGCAGCGACGTCACCGCCGGCGACCGGGTCCTGGAAGCCGGTACCCGGCTCGGCCCCACCCAGATCGGCCTGCTCGCCGCGATCGGCCGGGGCACCGTCCGGGTCCGCCCCCGCCCGCGCGTGGTGGTGCTCTCCACCGGCAGCGAGCTGGTCCAGCCCGGCGAGCCGGTCGGCCCCGGGCAGATCGCCGACTCCAACAGCTTCACCCTCACCGCCGCCGCCCTGGACGCCGGCGCCATCGCCTACCGCGTCGGCGGGGTGCCGGACGACGCGGACCGGCTGCGCGCCGTCCTGGAGGACCAGCTCGGCCGGGCCGACCTGATCGTCACCAGCGGCGGCGTCAGCGTCGGCGCGTACGACGTGGTCAAGGAGGTCTTCGAGTCCTACGGCGGGGTCGACTTCCGCCGGCTGCGGATGCAGCCCGGCAAGCCGCAGGGCTTCGGCCGGATCGGCGACGGTGCCGGCGTCCCGCTGCTGGCCCTGCCCGGCAACCCGGTCAGCGCCTACATCTCCTTCGAGCTCTTCGTCCGCCCGGTGATCCGCACCATGCTCGGCGCCGCCGACGTCCACCGCCCGGTGGCCCGGGCGGTCTGCCCGGTCGCGCTGCGCTCGCCCGCCGGGCGGCGGCAGTTCCTGCGCGGCCGGTACGCGGCGGCCGACGGCGTGGTGGAGCCGGTCGGCGGCGCGGGCTCGCACCTGGTCGGCGCGCTGGCCAGGGCGGACTGCCTGATCACGGTGCCCGAGGAGGTCACCGAGCTCGCCGCCGGCAGCGAGGTGGACGTCGTCCTGCTCGGCGGCTGAGCGGTCCCGGCGACCGGGCCGTCCCGTCCGCCGACACGGCCCGTCCCACGCCCCGGCCGGAGCGAGGAGTACGGTAGCGCGGTATTCGATCTGCGCGCCCCCTGGAGCCACCCGTGACCGCCTCACCCCCCGGCGACCGCCTCACCCATGTCGACGACCAGGGCGCGGCCCGGATGGTCGACGTCTCCGAGAAGGCCACCACCGCGCGCACCGCGGTCGCGGCCGGCCGGGTCAGGGTCGCCCCCCGCGTGGTCGAGCTGCTGCGCGGCGAGGGCGTGCCCAAGGGCGACGCCCTCGCGGTCGCCCGGATCGCCGGGATCATGGGCGCCAAGAAGACACCGGAGCTGATCCCGCTCTGCCACCCGATCGCGGTCTCCGGGGTGAAGGTCGAGCTCTCCGTCACCGACGACGCGGTCGAGATCACGGCCACCGTGAAGACCGCCGACCGGACCGGCGTCGAGATGGAGGCGCTCACCGCCGTCGCGGTGGCCGGGCTCACCGTGATCGACATGGTCAAGGCCGTCGACAAGGGCGCCGCCATCGAGTCCGTCCGGGTGCTCAGCAAGACCGGCGGCAAGAGCGGCGACTGGTTCGCCGCGGGGAGCCCGGAATGACCGCGCCGGACGCGGGGGCGCCGGTCACGGGGGCGCCGGCGATGAGGGCGCTGGCCGTCACCGTCTCCAACCGCGCCTCGGCCGGCGTCTACGCGGACCGCGGCGGCCCGCTGCTGGTGGCCGGCCTGGCCGCGATGGGCTTCACCGCCGACGGCCCCCGGGTGGTGCCGGACGGCGAGCCGGTCGAGGCGGCCCTGCGGGAGGCCGTCGCGGCCGGGTACGACGTGGTGCTCACCACCGGGGGCACCGGCATCTCCCCGATGGACCTCACCCCCGAGATGACCGCGCGGGTGATCGACCGGCAGATCCCCGGCATCCCCGAGGCCATCAGGGCGTACGGCCGTGAGAAGGTCCCGACCTCCGCGCTCTCCCGCGGGCTCGCGGGCCTCGCCGGCCGTACCCTGATCGTCAACCTGCCGGGCTCGACCGGTGGCGTCAGGGACGGCCTGGCCGTCCTGGAGCCGCTGCTCGCGCACGCCGTCGACCAGCTCGGCGGCGGGGACCACCCCCGGCCCGACGCACCTGCTTCCGGGAGAGCGCACTGAACGCCGGCTGGCCGGTAGAACTCCACGAGGGGGACGTCGCGCTGCGCCCGATCCGGGGCCGGGACCAGCGGGAGTGGCAGGAGGTCAGCCGCCGCAACCGGGACTGGCTGCGGCGCTGGGAGGCCACCGTGCCGCCCGGCCCGGCCGGCCGGGGCACCGGCCCGCGCCCGACCTACCGGCAGATGGTCCGGTTCCTGCGCGGTGAGGCCTCGGCCGGGCGGATGCTGCCCTTCGTGGTGCTCCACCAGGGCCGGCTGGTCGGCCAGCTGACCGTCGGCGGGATCACCTGGGGTTCGATGTGCTCGGCCAACGTCGGCTACTGGATCGACGAGGCGGTGGCCGGCCGGGGCATCATGCCGGCGGCCGTGGCGCTTTCGGTGGACCACTGTTTCACCACCCTGGGCCTGCACCGGATCGAGGTCTGCATCCGGCCGGAGAACGGACCGAGCCGCCGGGTGGTGGAAAAGCTCGGGTTCCGCTCGGAGGGAATGCGGCCGCGCTATCTGCACATCGACGGCGACTGGCGCGACCACCTGGTGTACGCGCTGACCGCCGAGGAGGTTCCCGAGGGGATGCTGGAACGCTGGCGGACGCTCAGTTCGGCGCGGCGCCCGCGTAATTGAATATATGTTCGAACCAAATATCGATATGGCATCGGCGTGGCGACGGACGGGCACAAATACCGGCAAAATAGTCGGAGAATCAGCTTGATCACACGACACGCCGTGCCAAATTGCTGCCGTGCCTTCCCCGGCGCCCGTACGGTGTGAAACGTGAGCAGTAGCGGCCTTATCTACGCCGTCATCGTAGGGGCCTGGGCCGCCTATCTGGTGCCGATGTGGCTCCGCAGGCAGGACGAGCTCAACGAGGCGCGCCCGACGGAACGCTTCAGCACCGCCATCCGCCTGCTGGCCGGGCGTTCGGCGCTGGAGCGGCGGGCGGCCCGGGCCCTGGGCGACGAACCGCGTGACGACGAGCAGAGCGACGACGGCCCTCCCGTACGGGACGAGGCCGCCCCGGGCGACCCCGGCGCCGGTCCCGACGGCGATCCCGGTGCCGACCGCGCGGGCGGTCCGGGTGCCGACCGCGACGGCGGGACCGCGCCGGAGCCGGAGCGGCTGCCGGAGGCGGAGCCGGAGCGGCCCGTGCTCCGCGCCCCCGAGCGCCCAACCGGTGCGCGCGGCGGGATCGAGCCCCGGGCTCGGCTGCTGGCCCGGCGCCGCCGGATGGTCACCGTCCTCTTCCTGGCCTTCGCCCTCGGCGCGGTCGTCGCGGCGGTGTCCGGCCTCGCCTTCCTCTGGGTCCCGGCCGTGCCGGCGACCCTGCTGACCCTCTACATCGGCCACCTGCGCAAGCTGGAGCGGCTGCGGTACGAGGTGAAGATCGACCGGGTCCGGGCCGCCCAGGCCGCCGAGCGGCTGCGCAAGCGCGAACAGCAGCGTGCCGAGGCCGGCCCGGCCGAGGAGGCGCCGGAGCGGGCCCCCGAGGCCGCGGAGCCGGCCGGGCGCGGCCGCTCGCACCTGCGGCTCGCCACCGACCGCGACCGGGCCCCGGAGTCGGCGGGTCCGGCGTCCGCCTCGGCACTGGCGGAGGCGACCGAGCACGAGGAGTGGGTCGACGGCATGCGCGAGCGCGGCGCGGCCGGTCCGGACTCCTGGGAGCCCGTGCCCGTCCCGCTGCCGACCTACGTCACGGCTCCGGTGGCGCCCCGGGTCAGCCGGGGCCTCGACCTGTCGGCCCCCGGTACCTGGACGGCCGGCCGGCCGGCCGAGGCCCGGACCGGAGAGGTCCGTACCGGGGAGGTCCGGGCGACCGAGGCGCGCAACACCCCGCTCTTCGACCAGTACGCCGAGCCCGCCGCCACCGAACCCCGCCGGCGCGCCGCCAACGAGTGACCGCCCGGGGGTGCTCCGGCACCCCCGGTCGTCCGCTCCTCCGGGGGTGGTCACGAGCCCCCTCCGAAAGGTGCTAGAGTTTCTTCTCGTTGGGGCTGTGGCGCAGTCCGGTAGCGCACCTCGTTCGCATCGAGGGGGTCAGGGGTTCGAATCCCCTCAGCTCCACCCAACAGGAAGTCCCGCCCGATCGAGAGATCGGGCGGGACTTCTGCGTTGTGCCGGAAGGCGCGGCGGACGGGCGGTCAGCGGGTCGTCACGGGCCGGGAGTTGAGCCTGTGACGATGATCACCTGACCACCACCACGGTGCACGGGGCGTGGTGCACGCAGTACTGGGTGACGGTGCCGAGGGCGGCGCCGGGCGGCGCGGCGCGGCCACGGCTGCCGAGGACGAGCACGGCGGCGCCCTCGGCGGCGCCGGTCAGTGCCGGACCGGGCGCGCCGGCCTTGAGGTGGCGCCGGACGGCGGAGGGCCCGGCCGCGGGTCCGGCGGAGGACAGCGCGGCGGCCAGGGTCTCGTCGAGGATCCGCGCGGCATGCCGCTCGGGGCCGAAGCCGTCCAGGGCGGGCGGGACGAGGCCGTGCTCGCCCAGCAGGCAGGGGAACTCCCAGACGGTCACCGCCTCCAGCGGGCCGCCGGTGACGGCGGCGAGCCGGGCGGCCCAGCGGACGGCGGCGAGGGAGAGCGGGGAGCCGTCCACACCGACCACGATCCTGCCGTCCGGCTGCCGGGTCATCTTTCGAGCGTAGAGCGGTGCCGCCGGACCGGCGAGACGGCCGAGGGCCGGCCGGAGAGACTCCGGCCGGCCCTCGGGAGGGTGTCGGGCGCCGTCAGGGCTGGCCCGAGCCCGCGTACGGGCCCGGCTGCGGGGCACCGGCCTGCGGCGGCACGGAGCCGTAGCGGGCCGGCCGGCGGCCGTGCGGGTGGCGGGTGAGGGTGTAGCCGGCGACCCCGGCGAGGGCCGCCAGCACGCCGCCGGCCAGGGTCCAGAACCACCGGCTGTTCCAGCCGGAGAACCAGCCGGTGTACCAGTGCTCCTCGGCCTCCTCGGGGGCGGCAGCCTTGGCGGTCGCGGCGCCGCCGCCGACCGGCGGGACCAGCGGGGCCTTCAGCTCCCCGCCCTCCGGCTGGGCGTTGTCGGCGTCGCCCTTGGCGCTGACGTGCAGCTGGACGGAGGCGGCGAGGCCGAGGTCCGGCTGCGGGGCGTCGGCGAGCGAGAGCCGTACGTAGTAGGTGCCGGGCAGCGGGTCCCCGGACCAGGGCTCGGCCCAGGAGCGGACCTCGCGCAGCGTGCAGCTGAGCGCGAGCGAGGCGGCGGCCGGGTCGGCGGTGGCGTTCTGGGTGCCGGCGGTGCAGGACTGGCGGCGGCGCAGCCCGTCGAACACCTCGACGCTCCAGGTCTGCGGGCCGTGCCGGTCGGCGGAGGGGGCCAGGCCGACGGTCAGGCCGACCGTCGCGGTCTGGCCCTCGGAGGCGCCGAACGCCCAGTACAGGTAGTCGCCGGTGGAGGCGGCGACGTTGGCGTCCTGGCCGGGGGCCAGGTTGATGGCGGTCAGGAAGGACGTTCCGGCCTTGGTGGCCGGGGCGGGCGTCCCGCTCGCGCTGGCGGAGGGGGACGGTGAGGCGGCGGAGGCCGCGGGGGCCGCCAGCACCAGGGCGGGGAGCAGGGCGAGCGCGGCGAGCGCGGCGCGGGTCGTCGAGGTACGCATGGTCAGTTCTCCCGCCAGACAGCGATCCGCCAGCGTGCGATCCAGCCGAACAGCAGGCCGGTCAGCAGGCCGGCCAGGGTGAGCACCAGCAGCAGGATCCAGCCGCGGCCGAGACCCATCGCCGGGCCGTCCGGGGCGGGCGAGGCGGCGGACAGGTCGACCGTCAGCTCCAGCGGCAGGCCGGGGTCGGCCTGGACGCCGGGCAGGGCGGCCAGCGAGTTGCTGACGACCAGGCAGACGGTGGTCTCCGGCTTGCCGCTCGGCGAGGCGGACGGCGTCGCGGAGGCGTAGCCCTTGGAGTCGTCGGTGGACCAGCGCAGACCGGTGGAGATCACGTCGGTCCGGCCGCTGCCGGCGTCGGTGCCGCGGACCAGTTCCTGGCCGGTGGCGCTGGTGGCCTGGAGCAGGACGCCGTAGTCACGGGCGACACCGCGGTCCAGGGCGACGCTGACCGAGGCGCGCAGCTCCTGCCCGGCCTTGACCGGGACGCGGTAGACCCGGTGCTCGGAGAACTTCTCCCGGTCGCTGTAGACACCGGGGGTGAGGACGGGCGCGCTCTCGCACTTGTCGGTGCCCGCCGTCTTGACCGGCGCCACCGTGTAGGTGTCGTTGGAGCGGTCCACCAGCTGCTTCACCTTGTCGGTGAGCTGCTCCTGGGTGCGGACGTCGGTGTAGGTGCCGCCGGTCGCGTTGGCGATGCAGAGCAACTGCTGGCGGGTCTTGTCGTCGTGCGCCAGGCCGAGGGTGTCGATCACCAGGTGGATGCCCTGGGCGGCGAGTTCACGGGCCACGTCGCACGGGTCCGGCGGGGCGCAGGAGTCCTCGCCGTCGGTGATCAGCACCACCCGGCGGGTGGTCTCGCCCTTGCCGAGGTCCTGCGCGGCACCGCGCAGGGCCAGGCCGATCGGGGTCCAGCCGGTCGGGCGCAGGGTGGCGACCGCGGTCTTGGCCTCGACCTTGTTGGTCTTGCCGACCGGGAAGAGCTGCTTGGTGTCCAGGCAGCCCTGGGCCTTGTCGGCCTCGCCGGGGACGTTGGCGCCCAGCGTGCGGATGCCGAAGTCGGTCTCCGGGGGCAGGGCGTCGATCACCTCGTTCAGGGATTGCTGGGCCACCGCGATGCGGCTCTTGCCCTGGATGTCGGTGGCTCGCATCGAGCCGCTGACGTCCAGGACGAGGTCGACCCGGGGGGCTTCCTTGCCGGCGTTGCCGGCTGATGGTTCGTCGGCATGGGCGGGCAGGCCGCTGAGCAGCGCGCCGCCTGTTATCGCCAGGGCGGCCAGCAGGCTGCCGAGCCTGGCCTTCGGGCGTCGTCCGGTAGTCACCCGCCCGATCCTAGGGATCATCAGTTCGCCATGGCCAACGCGGTCCGGTGCACGGTCCGCCGGACTCCGGCGCGAACTCCCGGGCGCCGGTGGGACATCGGCCGCCGGTTGCCGAGGCGTGCGCCGCCCGGGTCGGGGCGGGCGCCGGTCGGACGGCCGGCGGCGGGTGCGGTGGCGGGGCCGGGCGGCGGTGCGGGTGACGGCGGGCCGGTTCGACGGGGCGGGACACACCGGCCGCAAGAGCCCATATCTGCGGATAGCGCTCGTTAGGGTGACGAACCGGGGCACCGGCGCCCGCGCCCGGCCGGTACGTCCGACGGATTGGAAGGACCAGCGCATGAGCAATCTCTTCGCGATCGCCTACCCGGATCTGGCCACCGCCCAGGCGGTGCGCAACGAGGCGGTCGGACTGCAGACCCAGAAGCTGATCGACCTGGAGGACGCGGTCGTCGTGGAACGCCGCGAGGACGGCAGGATCAAGCTGCACCAGCAGGTCAGCACCACGGGTGCGGGCGCCGCCTCGGGAGCGCTCTGGGGCGGCGTCATCGGTCTGCTGTTCTTCATGCCGCTGCTCGGCGCGGCGGTGGGCGGCGCCGCCGGCGCGGCGGTCGGCGCCTCCACCGACATCGGGGTGGACGACGACTTCATGCGCGAGGTCGCCGAGCACCTCCAGCCGGGCACCGCCGCGGTGTTCCTGCTGGTCCGCCGGGCCACGGCCGACAAGGTCGTGCCGGCGCTGGCCCGCTACGGCGGCCGGATCATCCAGACCTCGCTCTCCGCCGGGGCCGAGGCCGAACTCAGGGCCACCGTCGAGGCGTCCCGGGTGCAGCCCGCCCCGGCCTCCGCCCCGGCCTCCGCCTGAGCCGCACCCGCCGGGCCGGCCGCCCCGGCCGTCGTTCCGTCAGCAGCACACCCACGCAGCAGGACACCCAGGACGGTCCGTGGCGACACCCTCCGCCGTGACGAGAACCGCCGGCCGGCCCCGCCGGACGGTGCGGACCCGGCGCAACACCGAGCTCGCGCTGGTCCTGGCCGCCGTGCTGATCGCCGTACTCGGCTACGCCGAGGTCGGGGTCAACATCGACGGCACGGTCCCCGCCGACGCGGCCGAGTACGGCGCCGCGCTCGGCGTGCTCGCGCTGCTGGCGCACGCCGTGGTGCGCTGGCGGGCGCGGTACGCCGATCCGCTGCCGCTGCCGATCGGCGTGCTGCTCAACGGGATCGGACTGGTCGTCATCTACCGGCTGGACCGGGCCACTCCCGGCGGCGGCGCGGCCCCCGCCCAGCTGCTCTGGTCCACGCTCGGGGTGGCGCTGTTCATCGCGGTGGTGGTGCTGCTGCGCGACCACAAGCGGCTGCGGCGCTACGCGTACATCGGCGCCCTGGTGGCGCTGGTGCTGCTGGTGCTGCCGATCTTCTTCCCGCCGGTGTACGGCTCGCGGATCTGGATCACCCTCGGACCGCTCTCGTTCCAGCCGGGCGAGTTCGCCAAGATCCTGCTGGCGGTCTTCTTCGCCGCCTACCTGGCGGTCCACCGGGACGCGCTGGCGCTGACCGGCCGCCGGGTGCTCGGGTTCCAGCTGCCGCGCGGGCGGGTGCTCGGGCCGGTCCTGCTGATCTGGGCGGCCTTCGTGGGCGTCCTCGTCCTGGAGACCGACCTCGGCACCTCGCTGCTCTTCTTCGGCCTCTTCGTGGTCATGCTCTACGTGGCGACCGCGCGCAGCGGGTGGATCGCCATCGGGCTGTTCCTGGCCGCGGTGGCCGCGGTCGGGGTCGGCTGGCTCTCGCCGCACGTGCACAGCCGGGTCAACGACTGGCTGGACCCGCTCGGCTCGATCGCCGAGGGGCGGGGCGCCAACCAGATCGCCCAGTCGCTGTTCGCCTTCGCCTGGGGCGGGGAGCTGGGCAGCGGCCTCGGCAACGGGCACTCCGTGCTGATCGGGTTCGCGGCCAAGTCCGACTTCATCCTCGCGACCATCGGCGAGGAGCTGGGGCTGACCGGGCTGATCGCACTGTTACTGCTGTACGCGCTGCTGGTCGCCCGGGGCTTTCGCACCGGCATCGCGCTGCGGGACCCGTTCGGCCGGCTGCTCGCGATCGGGCTGGCGTCGATCGTCGGCCTCCAGGTGTTCGTGGTGGCCGGCGGGGTGCTCGACCTCATCCCGCTGACCGGGATGACGCTCCCGTTCGTCGCCCAGGGAGGCTCCTCGGTGGTCACCAACTGGATCATCGTCGCGCTGCTGGTGCGGATGAGCGACATCGCCCGCCGCCCGTCCGCCGGGGAGGTCTGATGGCGCTCGGCCGCTCCCGGGGCGGCGGGCCGCAGGGCCGGCCGGGGATCTCCGTCACCGGCCGCCGCGCGGGCACCTTCTGCCTGCTGCTGACCGTGGCGCTGTGCGTCCAGGCCACCCGGGTCCAGGTGTTCCGGGCCGACGAGCTGGACCACAACCCGGCCAACCAGCGGCTCACCATCGAGCGGTACTCCCAGCCGCGCGGCAACCTGCTGGTCGGCGCCGACAGCGTCACCGGCTCCGAACCCACCGGCGGCCGGTACGACTACAAGCGCACCTACACCGACGGCCCGCTGTACGCCGCCGTCACCGGGTACTCCTCGCAGGCCTACGGGAACACCCAGCTGGAGGGGACGGAGGACGACCTGCTCTCCGGGACGGACAGCCGGCTGGCGAGCTGGGCGGTCTGGGACGCCGTCGCCCGCAAGCAGAACCCCGGCGGGGACGTCTACACGACCATCGACCGGGCCGCCCAGCAGGCCGCGATGCGCGGACTCGGCGGGCAGCAGGGCGCGGTCGCCGCGATCGAGCCCGCCACCGGCCGGATCCTGGCGCTGGCCAGCACCCCCTCGTACGACCCGGGCAGCTTCGCGGGCTCCTCCGCGGCCGACCAGGAGGCCTGGAACCGGCTGCAGGCCGACGCCGACCAGCCGATGCTCAACCGGGCGCTGCGCCAGACCTACCCGCCCGGCTCGACCTTCAAGGTGGTCACCGCGGCGGCCACGCTGCAGCACGGCGTCGTCACGGACCCGGACGCGCCGACCGGCGCGCCCTACCCGTACGTCCTGCCGGGGACCACCACGCCGCTGGTCAACGACACCCCGGCGTGCGACGAGCCGGGGCAGTCGCTGGACACCGCGATGGTCCACAGCTGCAACAGCGTGCTGGGCTACCTCGGGGTGCAGGTCGGGCTGGAGCGGATGGTGGAGACGGCCGCGGACTTCGGCTTCAACGACCCGAGGCTGGACGTCCCGGTCCGGCCGGCCCGCTCCAACTTCGACACCCGGATGAACGAGTCCCAGCTGGCGCTCTCCTCGATCGGCCAGTTCGACACCGCGGCCACCCCGCTGGTGATGGCGATGGTCGCGGCCGGGGTCGCCAACAACGGCGCCGTGATGCGTCCACAGCTTGTGGACAAGCTGACCAAGCAGGACGGCACCACCGTGCAGCTGATGCGCCCGGCCGCGTACCGGCAGGCGATGAGCCCGGCGGTGGCCGGGCAGGTGCAGCGACTGATGACCGACGTGGTGGAGAACGGCACCGGGCGCAACGCGCGGATCGGCGGGGCGGTGGTCGGGGGGAAGACCGGCACCGCCCAGCACGGGGTGGACAACTCCGGGACGCCCTACGCCTGGTTCATCGCCTGGGCCAAGCCGGCCGGCTCCGGCGCGGTGGCGCCGGTGGCGGTCGCGGTCGTGATCGCGGACAGCGACGCGACCGATGTCACCGGCGGCGCGCTGGCGGCACCGATCGCCCGGTCGGTGATGCAGGCCGTTCTCGGGCGGTGAGGGGTGGAACGGCCCGTGCGCCGGGAGCACGTCGCTGACCTGCGGCTTAGCGGCTCGATCCAAGATCCGCCGTTTGCGAAGTGTCCGGTTTGTGCATGCCAGTGCGACGATTCGTACAATGCGCACCGCGCGACTGTTCGTTTGCGACACTGGTGCATTCGCGGGGTACTGTCCCATCTTTGTTCGGTTGGTCCCCGATGGCACCCCACGGCGCGTCGAGTGACCGGCCGCTAGGACACCCTCCCTCGCCCAGCAAGGATCCTCGTTTTGGCCAGCAACGCCCTCGGCGCGCGCCTGTTGCGGCGCAAGCCCGTCTCGACCCTGATCGCCGAGAGCGAGGGCCGCGACGGCCTTCCCGCCGGTGCGCCCGAGGAGGGCGGACGCTCCGGTATCCACCTGCGCCGCACGATCGGCCTCTGGCAGCTGTCCTCGATCGGCATCGGCGCCACCATCGGCACCGGCATCTTCTTCGTGCTCAGCACCGCCGTGCCGTCGGCCGGTCCGGCCGTGATCCTCTCCTTCGTGATCGCCGCGGTCACCGCCGGCCTCACCGCGCTCTGCTACGCCGAGATGGCCTCCGCGATCCCGGTCTCGGGCTCCTCGTACTCGTACGCCTACGCCACCCTCGGCGAGGGCGTCGCGTTCGCTGTCGGCATCTGCCTGCTGATGGAGTACGGCGTCTCGGCCTCCGCGATCGCGGTGAGCTGGGCCGAGTACCTCAACAAGTTCTTCGACCTGGCCTTCGGGTTCAAGATCCCCGAGGCGATCTCCGGGGCGCCCGACAGCACCCACTGGTTCAACCTGCCGGCCCTGCTGCTGGTCGCGATGGTCTGCATCCTGCTGATCCGAGGCGTCAGCGAGTCGGTGAAGGTCAACGCGGCCATGGTGGGCATCAAGATCCTCATCCTGCTGCTCTTCATCGGCGTCGGCCTGACCGGCTTCCACTCCGGCAACCTGACCCCGTTCATGCCGCTGGGCATCGGCGGCGTCCAGGTGGCGGCCTCCAGCATCTTCTTCTCGTTCATCGGCCTGGACGCCGTGTCCACCGCCGGTGAGGAGGTCAAGAACCCGCGCCGCACCCTGCCGATGGCGATCATCATCTCGCTGGTCGTGGTCACCCTGCTGTACATCCTGGTGGCGCTGGCCGGCATCGGCGCGCAGCCCTGGGAGAAGTTCGACGGCCAGGAGGCGGGCCTCGCCCAGATCCTCCAGGACATCACCGGCCAGAGCTGGCCCGCCATCGTCTTCGCGATCGGCGCGATCATCTCGATCTTCAGCATCACCCTCGTGGTGATCTACGGCCAGACCCGCATCCTGTACTCGATGGGCCGCGACGGCATGCTGCCCAAGCGCTTCGCCGAGCTCTCGCCGCGCACCGGCACCCCGGTCTGGAACACCATCGTGGTGGGCCTCGGCGTCGGCGGGCTGGCCGCCTTCATCCCGCTGAACGTCCTGGCCGACATCACCAGCCTGGGCACCCTGATCGCCTTCTCGGTGGTCTCGGTCGGCGTGATCATCCTGCGCCGCACCCAGCCCGACCTGCCGCGCGGCTTCAAGGTGCCCGGCTACCCGGTCGTCCCGCTGGTCAGCGTCGGCTTCTGCATCTACCTGATCACCGGCCTGCACGCCGACACGTTCCGGGCCGGAGCGATCGCCCTGACGCTCGCCGTGGTCGTCTACTTCGGCTACAGCATGAAGCACTCCAAGCTGGAGAAGGCGGCGCGGCCGACCGACGCCACGGCCGACAACCCGGCCGGCTGAGATTCGCGTACCGAGCACCCGCGGACGGGGCCGTCGAAGGGCGAATGCCACTCGACGGCCCCGTCCGTGCCACCGCAGACTCCCGGCCCGGAGATGGCGACACGGCGTGGCCCCCGCCCATAACCTTCCACCATGGTGAGCACCCGCACGCCCGGCTACTCCCGCCCGCGCGGCCGCTTCACCGGCCGTGGGGCCGCGCCGGCCCCGCCCGCAGAGGCCGGGCCGCCGACCCGACGAGACCGTCCGCGCGGTACGGCGGCGCCCCGGCCGTTCCCCCGTCAGCGTGGTGACCGGTCCACCGGCACCCCGCCCGATCGGCTGAACCCGACCCGGCTCGCCGCGCTGCGGCGCGTCCAGCTGTTCGGCTGCCTGGTGGCGGCCGGCTGGGCGGCGGCCTTCCCGCTCGTGTCGGACCTGCCCAACCAGCGGCTCTGGGGGACCGTCGCGGCCCCCGCGTACGCCCTCGCCGGGCTGTTCTGCCTGGTCCTGCCGCGCCGGTGGGCGGCCCGTGCGGCCGCCGGGGTCGCCCTCCTGGGCGCCGTCCTGGTGCCGCTGGC
The DNA here is from genome assembly GCF_055561235.1 of Kitasatospora sp. NPDC022856. Classification (NCBI taxonomy): domain Bacteria; kingdom Bacillati; phylum Actinomycetota; class Actinomycetes; order Kitasatosporales; family Streptomycetaceae; genus Kitasatospora; species Kitasatospora sp. NPDC022856. Next base: position 283,259 of record NZ_JBVHHE010000006.1, read on the forward strand.
GCTGCTGGCGCTGCAGGGGCGCCACCAGTCCGAGGTGATGGTGGTCGAGCGCTCGGCGCACCTGCTGCTCACCACCGGCAGCCCGTACCTGCCGCACCCGGTGGTGGTCACCGACTACAACCCCTACCTGCCGGCGATGACGCTGTTCGGGATGCCGCGTGCCCTGGTGGGCAGCGGCAATCCGGTGGCGCAGGTGGTGGGGGACGCCCGGATCTGGTTCGCGCTGACCTTCCTGGCCTGCCTGCTGGCCAGCTGGCGGCTGCTGCGGCCGTCCCGGGACCGGGCCCCGCTGCTGCCGCTCGCGGTGCTCACCGCCTCGCCGCTGATCGCGCTGGCCCTGGCGGTCGGCGGGGTGGACCTGCCGCTGATCGGGGTCTGCTGCCTGGCCATGGCCCTCGCCGAACGGGACCGCACCATCGGCGCCGGGCTGGTCCTCGCGCTGGCCTGCACCCTGAAGTGGACGGCCTGGCCGGCGCTGCCGGTGGCCGTCCTGCTGCTGTGGCGGCTCTACGGGCGGCGCCCGGCGGCCCGGGCCGGACTGACCGCGCTCGGCACCGGCCTGCTGGTGATCCTGCCCTCGGTGCTGGTCCGGGCCGACGAGCTGCGCGAACAGGTGGTGCGGTTCCCCCTGGGGCTGACCGCGATCCAGACGCCGGCCGGCAGCCCGCTGCCCGGCAAGGTGCTGGCCGGGTTCGGCCCGACCGGGCACACCGTGTCGCTGGCGCTGATGACGGTGGGCGGGCTGGGGGTGGCGATCTGGCTGCTGGCCCGGCCGCCGGTCTCCGCGATCGCCGCCGCCGACCTGCTGGCGGCGGGGCTGGCGATCGCGTTCATGCTGGCGCCGGCCGGGCGCTTCGGCTACCTGGCGCTGCCGGCCGTCCTGGTGATCTGGCCCCGGCTGGCCGCCCGGCGGTGGAGCGGGAGCCCGCCGGTGCCGACCGGCTGCCTGCTGACCCGGCCGGAGCCGGCGCTGCCCCGGGGCTGACCGCGGGGCGGCGCCGGCCGGGCGTCAGCGGTTGCCGGCCGCCTTGATGACGGCGGCGACGGCCGGGCCGGCCGCGTCGGCGCCGTGGCCACCGGCCTGGACCTCGGCGGCGACGGCGATGTTGCCCCGGTAGGCGGTGAACCAGCTGTTGGTGGTGTCCATCCCGGCGACCTCGGCCGAGCCGGTCTTGGCACCGGCGTTGTCCGAGATGCCGGCCATCGCGGCCTTGGCCGTGCCGTCCTTGGCGGTGGCGGCCATCATCGCCTTCAGCTTGGCGTCGGCGTCCGCGGAGAGGTTGCGGGCGGCCTTCTGCTGCGGCAGGTCGGCGACCAGGATCGGCTGCTTGAACTCACCGCTCTGCACCGTGGCGGTGATCGAGGCGATGGCCAGCGGGTTCATCTGGACCTTGCCCTGGCCGATCGACTGCATGGCCTGCTCGTCCTTGTTGGCGCCCGGGTCCGGCACCCGGCCGTCGACATTGGGCAGGCCGGTCTTCCACTCCAGGCCGATGCCGAAGACGTCCTTCGCGGTGGCACCGAGGGTGGCCGGCTTGAGGCTGGCCAGGCCCTGGTCGATGAAGGCGGTGTTGCAGGAGATCATGAAGTCCTGCTGGAGCGTGTTGTTCGGGTAGGCGTCCGGGAACGAGTTCGGGATCGCCTTCGGGTTGCTGCTCTTCACCGGACAGGCGACCGGGGTGTCCGGGTTGACGCCGGCCTCCAGCAGGGCCGCCGAGGTGACGATCTTCATCGTCGAGCCCGGGGCCAGCAGGCCGACGAAGGCCCGGTTCTGGCCGGTGGCCGGCGCGTTCGCGAAGGCCAGCACCTGGCCGGTGCTCGGCTCGATGGCCACGATCGAGCCCTGCTTGCCGCCGAGGTCCGCCATCGCCTTCTCGGCGGCGGCCTGCACGGCGTTGTCGATGGTGACCTTGAACGGCTTGGCCGGCTTCGGCTCGACGATGGTGAACAGCTTGTCGGTGACGCCCTTGCCGGCCGCGTCGGTGATCACCACGCCGCTTCCGGCGTCGCTCTGGTCCTTGGTCGGGTCGGCCTGGAGGAGCTTGCGGGCGTTGTCCTGGAGGGTCGAGATCAGCGCCGGGGTGATCGAGGCGCCCTGCAGCGCCTTGCCGTTGCGGTCGACCACGTTGCCCGCGGGGGCGAAGACCGGCTGGGTGGCGATCACCTCGCCCGCGGTCAGGTGCGGGTGGATCACCGACGGGGCCCAGTGCACGGCCGGGGTGTTGTCGCTCATCTTCACGACGCCCAGGAAGCCGTTGTAGTCCCAGACCCGGTTGGTGCCCTCGAACTCGGCGCGGGCCTTGAAGCCCATCAGCACCCCGGAGGGGGCGGCGGAGGCGGAGGCCGACGGCGACTCGGTGCCCGCCGCGGTCGGCGCCGCGGAGCCGGTGGCGGCCGCGGGCTTGGCGCCCGGCGAGGGCGTGCCGGTCGCGGAGGCGAAGGCGGCCGGGGTGGCCGGGCCGGACGGCGCGAGGGTCAGCGCGCTGGGCTTGACCTGGTCCTTGAACGCGGTCAGCGCGGCGGTCGCGGCCGCCGGGTCGTCGGTCAGCCCGGCCGCCTTGGCGATGTCACCGGCGGCCCAGGCCTCCAGGAAGTCCTTGGCCCCGGCCGCGGCCTGCTCGGCGCTGGGAGGCTCGGCGACCACCGTGCGGGCCTTCTTGGCCTCGGCGGTGTCGGAGCCGCCCGACCCGACGAGGCTGTAGGCCCCGTACCCGCCGCCCGCGAGCACGGCGACGGAAACGCCGGTGATGATGCCGATCTTGGCGCCTCTGCGCATGGTGCTGTTCCCCCAAGGGTCTGGCGACTGGCCGCAGCCGGAGGTGGCCGGATACGCGTTCGGTGACCAGCCTAGGCAGCCGAACTCGGTGCGCCGACGAAACGCCCGGGTCTTGTGACGGATCTGGTACGTGTCGCGCACCACGTCGGTACGGTTCCCACCCCGGGACCGTCAGATCCAGGTGTTGAACCACATCCGCTTGCGCCAGTCGTCCATCGGGATCGTCTGCCCGGTGTACAGCGGGTAGAAGAAGAGGAAGTTCCAGACGATCAGCAGCACCAGCAGCCCGGCCGCCGCGGAACCGATGATCCGCCGGTCGCGGGACGCCCCGGCCGGCCCGATCAGAGCGCCGACCAGCATGGTCACGGCGAGCACCAGGAACGGCACGAAGGCCACCGCGTAGAACAGGAAGATGGTCCGCTGCTGGTAGGCGAACCAGGGCAGGTAGCCGGCGGCCAGGCCGCAGAGCACCGCGCCGGCCCGCCAGTCGCGCCGGGCGGCCCAGCGCCACAGGCAGTAAACCAGCGCCACCACGCCGGCCCACCAGAGCAGCGGGGTCCCGATGCCCAGCACCTCGCGGGCGCAGTCGCTCGCGGTGCAGCCGGCCTGGCCCTGCTTCGGGGACTCGTAGAAGAAGGAGACCGGTCGGCCGAGCACCAGCCAGCTCCACGGGTTGGACTGGTAGGTGTGCGGATCGCTCAGGTGGGTGTGGAAGTCGTACACCGTGGAGTGGTAGTGCCAGAGCGCCCGCAGGCCCTCCGGGATCCACGGGAACGCGGTGTCCCGGCCGACCGCCCAGTCCCGGCCGTAGCCGCCCCGGCCGGGCACGGTGCTGCTGGCGAACCAGCCCCACCAGGAGGTCACGTAGACCACCGCGGAGACCACCACGATCGAGACGAAGGCCGGCACCACGTCCCGGACCAGCGTCCACAGGTACGGGCGGCCGGCGCCCGCCAGCCGGCGCGAACCGGCGTCCCAGAGCACGGTCAGCACACCGAAGGCGGCGGCCACGTACAGGCCGCTCCACTTGGTCGCGCACGTCAGACCGACGCAGACGCCGGCCGCGATCCGGTACGGGCGCCAGCCGAGGTTCAGCCGCTGGGCCAGGGCGGAGTCCGCCGCACCGCCCAGGCGCGCGACGATCCTCGCCCGGGTGCGGTCGCGGTCCAGCAGCAGGAAGCCGAACGCGGCGAGGATCCAGAACATCACCACCAGGTCCAGCAGCGCCGCCCGGCTGAGCACGAAGTGCAGGCCGTCCACGGCGAGCAGCAGACCGGCGACGCAGCCCAGCAGGGTCGAGCGGAACAGCCGGCGGGCGATCCGGGCCACCATCAGGATCGACAGCGTGCCGAGCAGCGCCACCGCGAACCGCCAGCCGAAGGGGTTCATCCCGAACAGCTGCTCGCCCGCGCCGATGATCCACTTGCCGACCGGCGGATGGACCACGTAGCTCGGGTCCGGCCGGTACGGCACGGCCGACCCCGCCATGATCTGCTCGTTGGCGCCGTCCGGCCAGCTGATCTCGTAGCCGCCGTGCCAGAGCGCGTACGCGTCCTTGGCGTAGTACGTCTCGTCGAAGATGATCGCGTTCGGCTCGCCGAGGCCGCTGAACCGGAGCAGTCCGCCGAACAGGGCCACCAGGAGCGGGCCGAGCCAGCCGGCCCAGCGGCAGAGCCAGGACCAGAGCGGCGCCGGCACGGCTACGCCGAGCCGCAGCAGGACCGGCGAGGGGGCGACCCGGGCCGGCGTCACGCCCGGGCCGTCCGGCATCGGCGGCACCAGCCGCTCGGCGAGCGTGGCCTTCGGCGGCGGGGTGTAGCCGTGCCGGGCCAGGCGCCGCAGCCAGGACGGATCCGGGCGCTCCTCCTCCCCGGACGCGCGCGGGGCGGGGACGGCGGGGGACGCCTGGTCCGTCAGGACCGGCACGCCGACGCCACCCTGCGCGGTGTGGTCTGTACCAGTGGGCGTCTGCGCCGCCGTGTCGCCGTTCATCCGCCACATCGTAGGGGCGCTTCCCTCGGGGAGGACGGCTCCCTCCGAAGCTGCCCGAATCGTCACCAAAAACACCCGGGGCCCGGTTACTGCAAGGATGGGGCCCGTGACAGGAGTACTCGTTCTCGCAGGCACCCCCATCGGCGACGTCTCGGACGCCCCGCCCCGGCTGCTCACCGAGCTGGCCACGGCGGACGTGATCGCGGCCGAGGACACCCGGCGGCTGCGCCGGCTCACCCAGGCGCTCGGGGTGACCCCGGCCGGGCGGGTGCTCTCCTACTTCGAGGGCAACGAGGTCGGCCGCACCCCCGAGCTGGTCGAGGCGCTGCTGGGCGGCGCCCGCGTGCTGCTGGTGACCGACGCCGGGATGCCGTCCGTCTCCGACCCCGGCTACCGGCTGGTGGCCGCCGCGGTGGCCGCCGACGTCAAGGTCACCGCGGTGCCCGGCCCGTCCGCGGTGCTCACCGCGCTGGCGCTGTCCGGCCTGCCGGTGGACCGCTTCACCTTCGAGGGCTTCCTGCCGCGCAAGACCGGGGACCGGGCGCGCCAGCTGGCCACGGTCGCCGCCGAGCCGCGCACCATGGTCTTCTTCGAGGCCCCGCACCGGATCGCCGAGACGCTGGCCGCGATGGCCCTCGCGTTCGGCGCCGACCGCCCCGCCGCGGTCTGCCGCGAGCTGACGAAGACCTACGAGGAGATCAAGCGGGGCCCGCTCGGCGAGCTGGCGCAGTGGGCCGCCGACGGGGTCCGGGGCGAGATCACCGTGGTGGTCGCGGGCGCCCCGCCGGCCGCCCCGGCCGAGCTGACCCCGGCCGAGCTGGCCCGCCGGGTGGCTGTCCGGGAGGAGGCCGGGGAGCGCCGCAAGGAGGCCATCGCGGCGGTCGCGGCGGAGCTGGCGCTGCCCAAGCGGGAGGTGTTCGACGCGGTGGTGGCGGCCAAGAACACGCCGGCCGGCCCGGCCTGAAAGCCGCAGGTGCCGGGCGTGACGGGGGCGCGTACCTTGGAGTGAAGGCCCCGGTAAACGCCCGCCGAGCTGAAGCTTTGGCCGTGGTTCTCGGTCAGGATCCACCCTTTCGTATAGGGATTCCCAATCCGCGTCCAAGTCTTCACAAGAGGGGCATCGGCCGGGGCGATCCGGGCATTTCCTGGGATGGAAAGACCCAGCCGGGCGAGCGTCCGGCGGGCGCTGGGAGACTGCTATGAGCGAGACGATCGGTAGCCCCCGCGGTGGCAATGCGCTGAGCGACCCCGGCCTGACCGGCCGGCCGCAGACCCCTGTCGAGACCGTCCGGGAGGCCTACTCCTTCGCCTGCCTGAGCTGCGGATACGGCTGGGAGCAGGCGTATGACATCGAGCACCACATGGCCCGGGACGGGCACGTCGTGTTCGAGTACCACGCCAACGGTGTCCGGGTGCCGTCGCCGCTGCTCAAGCCGACCTGCCCGGGCTGCGGCGGCCACACCGTCCGGATCATGCGCGAGGGCCGGGTGGCCAGCGCGGACAAGTCCTGGCAGCACGCCCCGGGCTACTCGGCGCACGCCGAGCCGGCCGGTGCCCAGCCGGTGGCCGCGCCCGCCGCGCCGCGCGGACGCCTGGCCCGGCTCTGGGCGCGCGTGACGGGCTGAGCCCGGGAGGACGGTTCGGCGGCCGGTCGGCGGACCGACGGCCGGACGACCCGGTGGAGCGGGAGCCGACCGGGGACCGGCGCGAGGCGCCGGCGGGCGGGCGGCGCCGGCCCCCGGTGGGCACGGGTCGAGGGCCGCCCCCGTACCCGATTAAGCTTGCCGACCATGGCGGCCACTGCAGAACACAGCACCACCGGGGACGCGACCCCGGCGTACTACGTCACCACCCCGATTTACTACGTCAACGATCGCCCGCACCTGGGCCACGCCTACACCACCGTGGCGGGCGACGTGCTGACCCGCTGGCACCGCCAGCGCGGCGAGAAGGTCTGGTACCTGACCGGCACCGACGAGCACGGTCAGAAGATCCTGCGCACCGCCGAGGCCAACGGCGTCACCCCGCAGGAGTGGTGCGACAAGCTGGTCGAGGAGGCGTGGAAGCCGCTCTGGCAGCACCTGGAGATCGCCAACGACGACTTCATCCGCACCACCCAGGAGCGGCACACCGACCGGGTGCAGGAGTTCGTCCAGGACCTCTACGACAAGGGCGAGATCTACAAGGGCGGCTACTCCGGCCCGTACTGCGTCGGCTGCGAGGAGTACAAGCTCCCCGCCGAGCTGCTGGACGGCGCCACCGAGGGCGAGAAGCTCTGCGCCGTGCACAAGCGGCCGGTCGAGTGGCTGGAGGAGGAGAACTACTTCTTCCGGCTCTCCGCGTACGGCCCGAAGCTGCTGGAGTTCTACGCCGCGAACCCGGACTTCATCCAGCCCGCCACGGCCCGCAACGAGGTGCTGCGCTTCGTCGAGCAGGACCTCAAGGACCTCTCGATCTCCCGCTCGACCTTCAACTGGGGCGTGCCGCTGCCCTGGGACGAGAAGCACGTCCTCTACGTCTGGGTCGACGCGCTGCAGAACTACATCACCGCGGCCGGCTACGGCACCGACCCGGAGCGCTTCGCCGAGCTCTGGCCGGCCTCCGTGCACCTGGTCGGCAAGGACATCCTGCGGTTCCACGCGGTGATCTGGCCGGCCATGCTGATGGCCGCCGGACTGCCGCTGCCCAAGCGGGTCGTCGCCAACGGCTGGCTGATGGTCGGCGGCGAGAAGATGTCCAAGTCCAACCTGACCGGCATCGCCCCGCAGGACCTCACCTCGCACTTCGGCGTGGACGCCTACCGCTACTACTTCCTGCGGGCCATCCCGTTCGGCACCGACGGCTCGTTCTCCTGGGAGGACTTCACCGCCCGGTACACCTCCGAGCTGGCCAACGACTTCGGCAATCTGGCCTCCCGGGTGGCGGCCATGGTCGGCAAGTACTTCGACGGGGCGCTGCCGGCCTCGCCGGCCCACGGCCCGGCCGAGCAGGCCGTCGCGGACGGCCTGACGGCGGCGGTCGCGACCGCCGACCGGAAGATCGGCGAGGAGCTGGACTTCGCCGGCGGCCTCGCGGCGGTCTTCGAGTTCATCAAGCAGGTCAACGGCTACCTCACCGAGCAGGCGCCCTGGAAGGTCGCCAAGGACGAGTCCGAGGAGGGCCGGGCGCGCCTCGCGACCATCCTCTACACCGCCGCCGAGGCGCTGCGGGCCACCGCCGTGCTGCTCAACCCGGTGATGCCGGCCACCGCCGAGAAGCTCTGGGTCTCGCTCGGGGCCGAGGCCGCCGGTCTCGGCGCGCTGTCCGCGCAGACCGTCGCCACCGCGGCGGACTGGGGCCGGCTGCCCGCCGGCGCCACCGTCACCAAGGGCGAGATCCTGTTCCCGCGCCTCGAAGAGAAGCCCGCCGCCTGATGGCGAAGAAGGACGACGACCGGTCGACGCCACCGCCGCTGCCCGCCCCGCTGGCGGTGGCGGTCGCCGACTCGCACACCCACCTGGACATGCAGTCCGGCACCCCCGCCGAGGGCCTGGCGCGCGCCGCCTCCGTCGGCGTCACCACCGTCGTCCAGGTGGGCTGCGACGTGCCCGGCTCGCGCTGGGCCGCCGATCTGGCGGCCGAGTTCGAGCAGGTGCACGCGGCCGTCGCCCTGCACCCCAACGAGGCGCCGCGGATCTTCCTCGGCGACCCGGACGGCTGGTCCGGGCAGCAGCGCCCGGCCGGCGGCGCCGCCGCGCTCGACGCCGCCCTCGCCGAGATCGACGCGCTCGCCGCGCTGCCGCAGGTCCGCGCCGTGGGCGAGACCGGCCTGGACTACTTCCGGACCGGTCCCGAGGGCGTGGCGATCCAGAAGGAGTCGTTCCGCCGGCACATCGAGATGGCCAAGCGGCACGACAAGGCCCTGGTGATCCACGACCGCGACGCCCACGAGGACGTCATCGCGGTGCTGCTGGCGGAGGGCGCCCCCGAGCGGACCGTCTTCCACTGCTACTCCGGCGACGCCGCGATGGCCAGGACCTGCGCCGAGCACGGCTGGTACCTGTCCTTCGCCGGACCGGTCACCTTCAAGGCCAACCAGCCGCTGCGGGACGCCCTCGCCGCCACCCCGCCGGACCGCGTGCTGGTCGAGACCGACGCACCCTTCCTCACCCCGCACCCGTACCGCGGCCGCCCCAACGCGCCGTACCTGATCCCGGTCACCGTCCGCTCGATGGCCGCGACGCTGGGGCTGCACGAGGACGAGCTGGCCACCGCCATCGCGGCGAACACGGCCAGGGCCTTCGGGTACTGAGCCGACCGGACCGGGCGCTCCGCCGGGACATGCGCGCCGCCGCACCCGGTGGTGAGCGCCCCCGCCGCGGTGGCCGAACCCCGGGGGCTCCCCGCGCCCGTATCCTTGGCGCGTGAGCACCACCGATCCCACCTCTGACATCCACCTGCTGGGCGCCGCCGACGTGCGGGAGCTGGCCGCCGCGTTCGGTGTGAAGCCGACCAAGCAGCGCGGCCAGAACTTCGTCATCGACGGCAACACCGTCCGGCGGATCGTCCGGGCGGGCGGGGTGACGGCCGAGGACTCCGTGGTGGAGGTCGGGCCCGGGCTCGGGTCGCTGACGCTGGCCCTGCTGGAGGTCGCGCGGCACGTCACCGCGGTCGAGATCGACCCGGTGCTGGCGCGGCACCTGCCGGACACCGTCGCCGCCCGGCTGCCCGGCAAGGCGGACGCCTTCGACCTGGTACTCAGCGACGCCATGGAGGTCACCGAGCTGCCCGGCCCGCCGCCCACCGCGCTGGTCGCCAACCTGCCCTACAACGTGGCCGTCCCCGTGCTGCTGCACATGCTGGCGACCTTCCCCAGCATCGAGCGCACCCTGGTGATGGTGCAGAGCGAGGTCGCCGACCGGCTCGCCGCCAAGCCCGGCAACAAGGTGTACGGCGTCCCCTCGGTCAAGGCCAACTGGTACGCCGAGGTGAAGCGGGCCGGCGCCATCGGGCGCAACGTGTTCTGGCCCGCGCCGAACGTCGACTCCGGGCTCGTCTCGCTGATCCGCCGCGATCCGCCGCGGACCACCGCGAGCCGCACCGAGGTGTTCGCCGTCGTCGACGCCGCGTTCGCCCAGCGCCGCAAGACCCTGCGCGCCGCCCTCGCCGGCTGGGCCGGCTCCCCGGCCGCGGCCGAGCAGGCGCTCGCCGGCGCCGGCATCGACCACAAGCTGCGCGGCGAGATGCTGACGGTGGAGCAGTTCGCCGCCATCGCCGAGCACAAGCCCGTGAAGCCGGAGTCCGAGTGATCACGGTACGCGTCCCCGCCAAGGTCAACGTCCAGCTGGGAGTCGGCGGGCTGCGCGCCGACGGCTTCCACGACCTGGCCAACGTCTTCTTCGCGGTCGCCCTCGGCGACGAGGTGACGGCGAGCGCCGCCGGGCCGGGCGAGGGCGTCACCCTCACCTGCTCCGGCCCCGACGCGGCCGCCGTCCCGCTCGACGACAGCAACCTCGCCGCCCGCGCGGCCCGGCTGCTCGCCGCCCGGCACGGCCTCGGCGACCCGGACGTGCGGCTGCACATCGCCAAGGCCATCCCGGTGGCCGGCGGGATGGCCGGCGGCAGCGCCGACGGCGCCGCCGCCCTGGTGGCCTGCGACGCGCTGTGGGAGCTCGGCACCCCCGCCGGGACGCTGCTGGAACTGGCCGCCGAACTCGGCTCCGACGTGCCCTTCGCCCTCCTCGGCGGCGTCGCCCTGGGCCGGGGACGCGGCGAGATCCTGGACCCGCTGCCCGTCACCGGGACCTTCCACTGGGTCTTCGCCGTCGCCGACGGCGGACTCTCCACCCCGGCCGTCTTCCGCGAGTGCGACCGCCTCCGGGAGGAGGCCGGCACCGGCTCCGGCGACACCGAGGTGCCCACCCCCGACGCCGACCCCGCCCTGCTCGCCGCCCTCGCCGACGGTGACCCCGTCGCGCTGGCCGGTGCGCTCGCCAACGACCTCCAGTCGGCCGCCCTCTCGCTGCGCCCGTCGCTCGCCGCGACCCTGCGGGCCGGCACCGAGGCCGGCGCCCTCGGCGCCCTGGTCTCCGGCTCCGGCCCCACCTGCGCCTTCCTGGCCAAGGACGCCGAGGCGGCGGCCGCCGTCGCCGAGGCCCTGCGCGCGTCCGGCACCTGCCGCACCGCGCACGCGACGTACGGCCCGGTCCCGGGGGCCGGCGTACTGCCGTAGCGGGCCCCGCCGGCTTCCCCGTTAGGCTGGGGAGATCGGGGCGACCCCGAATGGGGTGCGTACCGGGAGATCGGCGCGGCCCCGACCGCCGAATCCAGGAGCGCAGCACACGTGGCCGTCAACCTCGCCACCATCGAGTCCGTCACGAAGGTCTACGGCACCCGGGCCCTTCTGGACGGGGTCAGCCTCGGCGTCAGTGAAGGGGACCGGATCGGCGTCGTCGGCCGCAACGGGGACGGCAAGACCACCCTGATCCGGATGCTCGCCAAGCTGGAGGAGCCGGACGGCGGGCGGATCACCCACGCCGGCGGGGTGGAGATGGCCGTCCTCACCCAGCACGACTCGCTCGACCCGAAGGCCACCATCCGGCACGAGGTGATCGCCGGCCGGGCCGACCACGAGTGGCTCGGCGACGCGCGGATCCGCGACATCATCGAGGGCCTCTTCGGCGGCCTCGACCTGCCCGGCTTCGCCGAGGGCCTGGACACCGTGATCGGCCCGCTCTCCGGTGGCGAGCGCCGCCGGATCGCCCTCGCCAGGCTGCTGCTCGGCTCGCCGGACCTGATCGTCCTGGACGAGCCCACCAACCACCTCGACGTCGAGGGCATCGCCTGGCTCGCCAAGCACCTCCAGAACCGCCGTTCCGCGCTCGTCTGCGTCACCCACGACCGCTGGTTCCTGGACCAGGTCTGCACCCGGATGTGGGACGTCCAGCACGGCGCGGTGCACGAGTACGAGGGCGGCTACTCCGACTACGTCTTCGCCCGCGCCGAGCGCACCCGGATCGAGGCCACCGAGGAGCAGAAGCGCCAGAACCTCGCCCGCAAGGAGCTGGCCTGGCTGCGCCGCGGCGCCCCCGCCCGGACCTCCAAGCCGCGCTACCGGATCGAGGCCGCCAACGCCCTGATCGCCGACGTGCCGGACCCGCGGGACAAGAGCGAGCTGATGAAGTTCGCCAACGCGCGGCTCGGCCGCACCGTGTTCGAGCTGGAGGGCGTGACCGTCACGGCCGGCCCGAAGCTGCTCCTGGAGAACCTGACCTGGCAGCTCGGCCCCGGCGACCGGATCGGCCTGCTCGGCGTCAACGGCGCCGGCAAGACCTCGCTGCTGCGGGCGATGCGCGACGCGTACGCCTCGGAGGGCGACGTGCAGCCCGCCTCCGGTGTGATCAAGGTCGGCAAGACGGTCCGGCTGGCCTACCTCTCGCAGGAGGTCGCCGAGCTGGAGCCGGAGACCCGGGTGCTGCAGGCGGTCGAGCAGGTGCGCTCCCGGGTGGACCTCGGCAAGGGCCGGGAGATGAGCGCCGGTCAGCTCTGTGAGCAGTTCGGCTTCGGCAAGGACAAGCAGTGGACGCCGGTCGGCGACCTCTCCGGCGGCGAGCGGCGGCGGCTGCAGCTGCTCCGGCTGCTGATGGACGAGCCCAACGTGCTGTTCCTCGACGAGCCCACCAACGACCTCGACATCGAGACGCTGAACCAGCTGGAGGACCTGCTCGACGGCTGGCCCGGCTCGATGGTCGTGATCAGCCACGACCGGTTCTTCATCGAGCGCACCACGGACGTGGTGCACGCGCTGCTCGGTGACAAGAAGCTGCGGATGCTGCCCAACGGCGTCGACGAGTACCTGGAGCGGCGCGCCCGGATGGCGGCCGCCGCGGTGCCGGCGGCCGCGGCCGGCGTCGTGGCGGCGGCGTCGGCCGGCCCGTCCGCCGGGGACGTGCGGGCGGCGAAGAAGGAGATGCAGAAGCTGGAGCGGCAGATCGCCAAGCTGGACCAGAAGGAAGCCAAGCTGCACGCCCAACTGGCCGAGCACGCCGCCGACTTCTCCAAGGTCGCGGAGCTGGACACCGAGCTGCGCGGTGTTCGGGAGGAGAAGGAGGAGCTGGAGATGAGCTGGATGGAGCTGGCCGAGCAGGTCTGAGGGCCTGGCCGGCCTGGCCCGTCGGGCCGGCACAGCCGGTCGGGGACGGGTGGCCGGTCGGCCTGGTCTGCCTGGTCGGCCCGGTCTGCCTGGTCAGCTTGGTCGGCCTCGGTCGCCGAGGAGCGTTTCGAGTTCGTCCGCCGCACGGCCCAGCGCGCTGCGCGCCGGGTCGTGCGGCCGGGTCGGACGGGCCGCCGGCCGGGTCGGCGGCCGGTGCGCGCGGGCGGCCGCGGTGAGGTCGTCCAGGGCCCGCCGGACCCGCTCCACCTCGCCCGGGTCGGGGACCCGGCCGCCGTACCGGATCTGTGCCGCGTACGCCGCCACGGCGCCGCTGAGGCGCTCCAGCGCGGCGGTCGCGGGCAGCCACCGTTCGGCGAGCCGGCCGGTGGGCGGCGGCTCGGTGAGACCCTGCTGCACCTCCCGGCGGGCGTCGGCGAGGGCGCGGTAGGCGGTGCGGCGGAGCCAGACCTCGGCGACCGGCGTGGCGGGGGCTTGTGCGGTGGCGGGGGCGTGCGCGGTGGCGGGGGTTTGGGTGGCGGCGGCCGGGATCGGCCGGGTCTCTCCGGTGACCGAGGCGAGGTAGGCGTGGAGCGCGGCCGTCGCGTCGACCAGACGGGGCTCGATCCGGTGGCGCGGGCGTTCCGGCCAGAGCAGGTAGCCGAACAGCAGCACGATCGCACTCGCGAGCGCGGTGTCCAGGACCCGGGGCCAGAACTCGGCCGCGCCGCTCTGCCCGCCGAGCTGGAGCAGGATCAGCGCCATCGGGGTGATGGCGACGGTGTTCAGGCCGTAGTGCGCCGCCGTCGCGTACGGCAGCAGGGCCACGCAGAGCGCGGCGATCACGGTCAGCGCCCACGCGTCGGTGGTGAGCAGGAGCACCCCCGCCGTCACCGCCACCCCCAGTACGGTGCCGACCGAGCGGCTGACCGCGCGCAGGAACACCGAGCCGAGGTCCGGCTTGAGCACGAACGCGATCGTCATCGGCACCCAGTAGCTCTTGCTGAGCGGCAACGAGGCGGTGGCGGCCGAGCCGACCGCGATGCAGAGCGCCACCCGCAGGCCGTACCGGACCGACTCCCGGGAGAGCAGCCGCACGCGCAGCCGCCACGGGTCCGGGGGCGGCGGTGGCGCCGTCCCCAGGGCGGCCTCGCGCCCGGCGACGGTCTCGGCGGCCGCCCGCAGGGCCGCGTCCAGCGCCTGCCGGGACGGCGTGTCGGGCTGCCAGTCGGGCACCGCCACCTCGCCGCCGCCGCGCTCCACGGCCCGGGCGAGGAGCCCGGGGACGGCGGCGGCCTCCGGCGGGACGGGCCGCCAGGCCCAGAGCAGTCCGCTCGCCGCCTCGGTGGCCGCCAGCGCCGCCTCGTACATCCGGCGGAGCCGGACGGTGCGGGGGGCCTCGGGCACCCCGGGGCGAGGCAGCGGGAGGAGGTCCTGGAGCTGGTTCAGACGGGCCGTCAGGACCTGGCGCGACGCGGCGCCCCTCGGAGTGCCCAGGTCGGCCAGGGTGGCGCCGAGCGCGTCGTACGCGGCGGCGAGCGCCCGGGTGCGCGGGTCGGCGCGCGGGCGGCGGTGGCTGCGGCCCGGCAGGCCGAGCAGGACCACGAAGGCGGCCCCGGCCAGCATCATCGGCGCGGCCGCCCACCACGGCCGGGCGAGCGGCATTCCGCTCCCCAGCGCGGCGGAGACCAGCAGCAGCATCCCCGCCGCGGACCCGCGCGGCCCGGTGGCGCTCAGCGCCCCGGACACGAACGCCGTGGCGGTGAGCGCCGCACCGATGGCCAGGGCGGTCGACAGGAGCCCCCGGGGGTGGAACTCCTGCAGGGCGGTGCCGATCAGCATGCCGAGCGCGGAGGCGGACACCGCCGAGGCGATCCGCGGGGCGCGCAGCCGGGTGGGCTCGACGCGGTCGTTCATGGTGGCGTGCATCGCGCCGAGACCCGCGAAGACGCCGAGGTCCAGGTGGTGGGTGAGCAGCCCGAGCGCGAGCGGCACCGCCATGCCGACCGCCGCGCGCACCGTCGGCGCGAGCGGCAGCGGGGGCCGGGCCGGGCGGGCGGCCCGCGCCCACCAGGAGGTGCTCCGCCGTACGGGACCGGACGACCGGGACGGCACGTGATCACATCCATTCCGCTGCGAGCCGCCTCGCACGCGGGTGGGCGGGGCGGAGGGTCGCTGCTGTGCGACATTGCGCGGCAGATGAGGTCGTACCCGGCCGAACCGGACCCGGCCAGTCTAGCGGTCGGCCGGGTGGGGGCCGCCGGGACCTGTACGTGTCAAGTTCGTACCGATCGCACGCCCCTGGGGCACCGGCCCTGCCGACCTGACGGAGCGGGTGGCTACGATGGCTCAGGCGACTGCTGTCCGGACGGCGGGCGGCACGCCGAGTACGACTGTAAGACCGAGAAGTTGACGGTGTGTTGCGGTGCGGCGGCCCACGGGCCGCCCCGCACGCGGGGGAGAGGTGGATTTGCGGTGGCTGACGCACCTGTAGGCGGAGAAGCCGGGACGAACGGCGTGACGGCGCCTCCGGACGACAAGCCGTTCACGCTCGGGACCCATGGCGGCGGCTGGTTCGGCGGCATGTTCGGCGTGGTCGACAACGTCGTCCGGGCCGTGGAGACGAACGTCAGCGCCTCGGCGCTGGTGTCCGCCTTCGGAAGCAAGAACGTCAAGATCGAGCTGGACACGCTGACCGCCTTCGCGAAGAAGATCGAGGCGCTGCTCCAGGCGATGGAGGGCTCGGAGGCCGCGCCCTACAAGCTCCAGGAACAGCGGCTGCACGCGGACAACTTCGGCAAGGGCTTCACGCAGTCCACCGACCTGACGGCCGCGTACGGGAAGACCCACGACGCCCTGGTCAAGCTGCACAAGGACTTCGTCTCCCAGATCGAGGCGATGAAGACGGCGGTCGCGCAGACGGCGGGCAACTACGCCGGCAACGAGGAGAACACCACGGCCGCCCAGCAGGCGGTCGCGAAGAACGCCGGTGTGGTCAACCCGGCGGCGGGGCCGAACGGGCCGGGCCCGAAGGTGGCCTTCTGATGCCGGTCAGGGGCAGGAGTTTCGGTAGGACGGGGAGTAAGTAATGGCAGGCGGAACAGACTTCGAAGGCAAGAAGCACGAAGAGCTCAAGGCCATGGTCGCCGGCACCGACCCCGGCAAGGTCCTCAGCCGGGGTACCCAGCTGCAGGCGGCCGGCAAGGTCCTGAAGGAGCTCAGCCAGGCACTCAAGGCTCATGTCGACCAGATCTCCTGGGAGGGGCCGGCCGCCGAGAGCTTCAAGACCTGGGCCGGGAACTTCCACAAGTCGGCGGCGCTGATCGGGGACTACTCCACCGGCGCGGGCGATGCCATGCACCAGGCGGGCGAGGCGCTCAGCACGGCCAAGACCGCGGTGCCCGACGTCCCCAAGGCCGAGGTCGAGACGGTCAACAAGCACAACAGCCAGCCGTGCCCCACCATCACCCCGCTGCTGGAGATCAAGTACGGCGGTGTGGGCAGTTCCGCCGACCAGATCATGAAGAAGGTCGACTCCAACTGGGTCACCGCGACCGAGGCCGCGGCGGCGAAGAAGAAGGTCGACCAGGAGCACCAGGAAGCCATCAACCAGATGGTGAAGCTGGGGCAGGCCTACGAGGCGGCGACCACGAAGCTGAACTCGCTGGAGCTGCCGCCCCTGCCGGGGACTCCAGGCCAGGGGGGTGACCGGGACAGTTCGTCGGACTATGTGCCCGGTGGTGGCGGCGGCGGAACGGGCTCCAGCCACTACGCCCCCAACCCCAACACGGGTGGCGGCGGCGGTGGCGGGAGCTACAGCCCGCCACCCGGTGGCGGAGGCGGCGGCTCGGTGACCCCCCGTCCGCCCACGCCGGTCCCGACCGGGCCCGGGCACATCGACCCGGTCCCGCCGCGCCCCGGCCCGACGCCGGTGCCGCTGCCGGGTGACCCGGGCATCCCGGGGCCGACGCCCGACCCGTCGTCTCCGGTGATCCACCGACCGGGGACCGGCATCGACAGCGTGCCCACCCTGCCGACCTCTCCCACCGGTCCGGTGGCGCCGACCGGGCCCGGCGGTTTCCCGCCGAACGGCCCGGGAGGAACGCACGGGCTTCCGGTCGGCCCCGGCGGTCAGCCCGGCGGGCCCCTGCCGTTCAACCCCTTCGGTCCCGGTGGCGGTTCGCTCCCCCCGAAGGGGAACAGTCCGACCATTCCGGCCTCGGGCCGGACGAACCCGTTCGGTGGCGGCGGTGGTTCGGTCCCCCCGAAGGGAACCCCGTCCGGGCTGCCCGGCGGCGGACAGCCCTTCGGATCGCGTGAAGCCCAGGGCGGCAGCGGTCGGTCCGCGGCCGGCAACGGCATGGGCGGTTCGGGCGGCGGTATGCACCCGGGCATGGGCGGCGGTCACGGTGGCGGAGCCTCCGGTGGCAGCTCGCGCGGTCGAGGCCTGACCTCGACCACCGGTGGCACGGTCGGCGGGACCAAGGGTCCGGCCGCGGGGGGTGCGTTCACTCCCGGTGGCACGGGCCTGCGGAGCCGGGCGGGTGCCACGGGCGGTGCGGGCGGGGAGAACGGGCCGCGCTCGGGCCAGAACGGCATGGCGGGCGGTCCCGGCATGTCGGGTCACGCGGGCAAGAGCGAGCGCGACCGTCGCAAGCGTGCGGACTACCTGCACGAGGACGAGGAGACCTGGACGAGCGGTACGCCGCAGAGCAATCCGGGCGTGATTGAGTAGGACTGTGACGACTGCCCGGCCACTGGGCTCCCCCGGTGGCCGGGCAGACCTGTCCGGGGCATGGTCCTCGGTGACGGGGAGACAACGAGGAGTCGTGATGCGGCGAACGGATGTACGGGTCGGTGGGCGAATGTTCGCCGTGGCGCTGCTGGCCTCAGGCGTTGTAGTGGGCCCAGCCGTGGTTCCGGCCGCTGCGGAGGGTTCGATCCGGAACGACCAGTGGCACCTGGATGCCATGCGTGCGCCAGAGATGTGGCAGACCTCGAAGGGGCAGGGCGTCACGGTCGCGGTGATCGAGGGCGGGTTCAAGCTGGATCACCCGGACCTGGTGGGGCAGTTGCTACCGGGTAAGGACTTCAGCGGCCTTCCGGGCGGAGTGGGTGCCTCGGCCACCGGCCACGGCACGCAGATGGCCAGTCTCATCGCGGGATCCGGGAAGGGCATGGGGGGCAACGGGGCCTACGGTCTGGCGCCCGGGGCCAAGATCCTTCCGCTGAAGATCCGGAACGGCAACGAGGGTGCCGTCACCTCGGCGGACTTCCTCGACCAGATCGGTCAGGCCATCACCTTCGCCGTCGAGCAGGGCGCCAAGGTCATCAACATCTCGCAGGGCATGGCCGCCCCCAGTACCTCTCCGGACGACGTGGCCAAACTGAACCGGGTGATCGCCGGTGCGAACGCGAAGGGCTCGCTGGTGGTCGCCAGCGTCGGGAACTCCGCTCAGAGCGGGAACCTGGTCGAGTACCCCGGCGGTCTGCCCGGTGTCGTGGGGGTGGGTGCGGTCGACCGGAACGGTGTGGTGACGTCGGAGTCGGAGCAAGGGCCGCAGGTCGATCTTGTCGCGCCCGGTATGGATATGGTCGACGCCTGCACGGGCCAGACCGGGTACTGCAAGAGCCACGGCACCTCCGACGCGACCGCGCTGGTCTCCGCGTCGGCGGCGCTGGTCTGGGCGGTGCACCCCGACTGGACCGCCAACCAGGTGCTGCGGGTGCTCATCAACACCGCGGGGAAGCCGAGTGACGGCGCCGCCCGGGCCGACAACGTCGGCTACGGCGCGGTCCGGCCCCGGATCGCGCTGACCACGCCGGGGGACCCGGGGCCGGCGGACGTGTCCCCGATCCCCGAGAAGGCCGTCGAGGCCCCCTCGGCTTCGCCGTCGGCCGCCCCGTCGCCCTCGGCGAGCGCGTCCACCGGTGCTTCGGCGGCGGCGAGCGCGCCGCAGACCGCGAACAGTGCCCCCGTGGCGGCCCCGCCGGCCGCGCAGCCGCCCGCCGCCGAGGCGTCCGACTCCGGCAGCGCGCTGCCGATCGTCGTCGCCGTGGTGGTCGGGCTTGTGCTCGTGGCGGGCGTGGTGTTCCTGGTGCTGCGCCGGCGCGGGGCGGCCACCGCCGCGCCGGCCGTCGAGGCGCCGCCCGCTCCGGTGGGGTACCCGCAGGCTCCGCCGCAGGCCGGGCCCGGGGTGCCGCCGGGGCCGCCGTCGTACGGGCCGCCGGCTCCGCCGAGCGACAATCCGTACGCCCGCTAGGGGAGACGGTCCGACTGCCCGGCCGCTGGGGTGAGCCCCGGTGGCCGGGCAGTCGTCGTCGGTGGTGGCCGTGGTGCGGGGCGGGCGTGAGGTACCGGTTGTGCGCCGTCGTCACCCGGGTGGGCGCTGTCGCGGGGGTGCGGGGGTCGCCAGGGTGGCGGTATGGATACGCAGGAAGCCCGCCGGTCGGCGCAGTTGCGCAGGGCCGCGGCGGCGGCGCTGATCGGTACGGCGATCGAGTTCTACGACTTCTTCATCTACGGGACGGCGGCCGCGCTGGTCTTCGGCGGGGTGTTCTTCCCGGGCCTGGGCACGGTGGGAGCGCTGTTGGCGGCGTTCTCGGTGTACGCGGTGGCGTTCCTGGCCCGGCCGCTGGGGGCGGTGGTGTTCGGGCACTTCGGGGACCGGCTGGGGCGGCGGGCCACGCTGGTGGTGTCGCTGCTGCTGATGGGCCTGTCGACGGCGCTGGTCGGTGCGCTGCCGGGGTACGGGGCGTGGGGGTGGTGGGCGCCGGCCGCGCTGGTGCTGCTGCGGGTCTGCCAGGGCGTCGGGCTCGGCGGGGAGTGGGGCGGGGCCGCGTTGCTGATCGCGGAGAACGCGCCGGCCGGGCGGCGCGGGCGGTACGGGGCGTTCCTGCAACTGGGGCCGACCATCGGCTTCGCGCTGGCCAACGGCATCTTCCTGGTGCTCCAACTGGCGCTGAGCGAGCGGTCGTTCCACGGCTGGGGCTGGCGGGTGCCGTTCCTGGCGTCGCTGGCGCTGGTGGCGATGGGGCTGTTCGTGCGGCTGCGGATCGAGGAGACGCCGCTGTTCCGGGCCGGTGAGGCGCGGACGCGGCCGCCGGTGCTGGAGGTCCTGCGCGGGCACTGGCGGACGGTGCTGACCGGCTGCGGGGCGATCACCGTCGGGTACGCGCTGTTCTACCTGACCACCACGTACGCCCTGGCGTACGCGACGACCGGGCTCGGGGTGCCCGGCACGGTGGTGCTGTCGATGCTGCTGACGGGCGTCGCGGGTCAGGCCGTGACGGTCTGGGTGAGTGCCCGGCGCAGTGACCGGTGGGGGCGCCGGCGGATGCTGCAGGTGGCGACGGGGCTCGCGGTGTTCTGGTCGCTGCTGCTGTTCCCGCTGCTGGAGACGGTGAGCCGGCCGCTGATGTTCCTGGCCCTGGCCGGGTCGATGGTGGTGCTGGGGTGCCTGCTCGGGCCGCTGGCGGCGTACCTGCCGGAGCTGTTCCCGACCCGGGTGCGGTACACCGGCGCCGCGCTGACGTACAACCTGGGCGGGGTGGTGGGCGGTGCGACGACGCCGCTGATCGCGACCAGGCTGACCGACGTCTACGGGACGGCGGAGCCGGTCGGCTGGTACCTGGCGGCGCTGGGGCTGGTGTCGCTCTGCTGCCTGCGGCTGCTGCCGGAGACCAGCGGTGCGGACCTCGCGCTGGCCGGGGCCGACAGCGGACGCCGCCGGGCGCCCGTCCTGGGGGCGGACCCGGCGGCGTAGCGCGCGGTGGTGCTGCCGGCCCCGGTGGGCGGCTCGGCACCCCGGGTGACTCGGCTCACTGTCAGGCGGCGACGGGGGTCAGGGCGGCGCGGCCGGCCAGCAGGATCGCGGTGTGCTTGGCGACGCGGTCACCGAGGTGCTCGGCGGTGGCGATGTCGGCCAGGTGGACGGCGTCGGTGCCGCCGTCGGACGGGGTGGAGGCGGCGGCGCCGGCGAAGAAGCCGAGGCGGTTGAGGTCGTGCTCGGTGCCGGTCGAGGAGTTCCAGCCCGGCTTGAGGCCCAGGTTGACCCAGTTCATGCCGTGCTGGGCGGCGAGGGTCTGGAAGAAGCCGAGGGTGCCGGACTTGTCGCCGCTCTTGGAGGCGGAGTTGGTGAAGCCGGCGGCGACCTTGTCCAGCCAGGCGTCGCCGAACCAGCGCTTGCTGCTGGCCTCGGCGAAGACGTGGAAGGCGCCGGAGGCGGTGCCCATGTAGGTGGGCGAGCCGAAGACGATCGCGTCCGCGGCGTCCAGCCGGGCCCACTGCTCCTCGGTGATGGTGTCGACGGCGACGGTGACGACCTCGGCACCGCTCGCGGCGGCGCCGCGGGCCACGGCCTCGGCGATGACGGCGGTGTGGCCGTAGCCGGAGTGGTAGGCGATGGCGACGGTGGGGCGGATGGCGGTCATGGCTGGGTGCTCCTCGGTGGGACGCGCGAAAAGGAACGGCAGGGGAGGCCGGGGACGGCGGCTGGGCGCCGCCCCGTCCGTGGTCTCTAATGTAGACCAGGTCTCCATGAGTTACCAAGAATGGATTGGAGACCGGAGGGCTACCCTGGAGGGCATGACGACGCAGGAGCGCTCCCCGGCCGGGCCGGAGCAGGCCCAGGACCTCGATGTCTTCGCCCAGCTCTGTCCGAGCCGCGCCATGCTCGCGGACCTGGCGGACAAGTGGACGATGCTGATCCTGATGAGCCTCGGCGAGTTCGGTCCGCAGCGGTTCTCCGAGCTGCAGCGCGCGGTGGACGGGGTCAGCCGCAAGATGCTCACCCAGTCGTTGCGCACCCTGGAGCGCAACGGCCTGGTGCGGCGCACGGTGTACCCCGAGACGCCGCCGCGGGTGGTCTACGACCTGCTGCCGCTCGGCCGGGAGCTGTCCGCGCTGCTGGCGCCGGTCGGTCGCTGGACGGAGGAGCGGACCGCGGAGATGCTCGCCGCGCGCGAGGTGTTCGACGGGGCTCACCCCGACGCCTGACCGGCTGTACGACGCCGGTGCGGCACCTTCGGGCGGGGGTCGGCGAGGGGGTCGGATGTCCTCGATCGGGTGGTCGGAGCCGATTTCCCTTCCGGGCCGTCGGCCGTGTAATGTCTTCCTTGTTCGACCGGTTCGCCCCTATAGCTCAGTCGGTAGAGCGTCTCCATGGTAAGGAGAAGGTCTGCGGTTCGATTCCGCATGGGGGCTCAAAGTGAAAGACCCTCGCCCAACGGCGAGGGTCTTTTTCGTGTCCGCCCGCCGTCGCCGGGCCGGAGGCGGGCTAGCGGGCCGGGTGCCGAATGCGCTGTGATGGTGCGTCATCGGCCGCCCGCCCCACCGGGTGCGGGCGCGGGCCGGACCCCGACGGGGAGGGTGTCATGGGCGTTCGACTCGTGGTGGTCGACGACCACCGGCTGCTGGCCGAGGCGCTGGCCACCGCGCTCCAGCTGCGCGGTCACCGGGTGCTCGCGGTCGGCTCGCCGGCCGGGTCCGCCGCCGACCTGGTGGCCGGGCGCCGGCCCGAGGTGTGCCTGCTCGGGGTGGCCGGTCCGGCCGATCCCGGGGCCTTCGACGGGCTGCGCCGGATCCGCCGGGAGCGGCCCGAGGTGGCCGTCATCGTGCTCGGTCCGGTCGGTGAACTGCGGGGCGTGGCCGGTGCGTTCGCGGCGGGCGCGGCGGGCTACGTGCCCAGCGACGAGCGGATCGAGGTGGTCGAGCGGGCCATCGGGCGGGCCCGGGCCGGGGAGGCGGCGGTCGCGGTGGACGTGCTCCGGGGCGCCTTCGACCAGTTGCTGCGCCCGGCCGCGGAGCCGGACGACGAAGCGCTCCGCCTGCTGCGGCTGCTGACCCGCCGTGAGGTGCAGGTGCTGGCCCGGATCGCGGACGGCGAGGACACCGCGGCGATCGCCGCCGGGATGCGGATCGCGGCGAGCACCGCCCGGACGCACGTCCAGCGGGTGCTGATGAAGCTCGGCGCGCGGACCCGGCTGGAGGCGGCGGCGGTGGCCGCCCGGACGGGACTGCTGGAGCGGATGGCGCGGGACTGAGCGGGCGGTCCGGCCGGCGGTCCGGAGCACTCCCGCGGCCAGGGACAATAGGCCCCAGTCGTACGTACGTCACCGATGGCCGCCCACCGGCGGACCATCGCCCGCTGGAGGTCTCATCATGAGTAAGTACCTGGTCACGGGTGGCGCCGGCTATGTCGGCAGCGTGGTCGCCGCCCACCTGCTGGAGGCGGGACACCAGGTGACCGTCCTGGACGACCTCT